>JAABTX010000255.1 GCA_011389655.1 Thioalkalivibrio sp. | reverse complement strand
GACCGGCGCGAGGCGCAGGCACAGACCCGGCTCTTCGAGGACCGCTTGCTGCACGGCCATCGGCTGTTGTTCTTTCCCGAGGGCACCTCGACGGACGGGCTGCGGGTGCTGCCGTTCAAGACGACACTGTTTGCCGCCTTCTTTTCCGACCGGCTGCACCATGCCATGCAGATCCAGCCGGTGAGCGTGGTCTATCATGCGCCCAAGGGTGCCGACCTGCGGTTCTATGGCTGGTGGGGGGACATGGATTTTGGCGCGGGCCTGCTGCGCGTGCTGGCGCAGCGGCGCCAGGGGCGGGTCGTGCTGGCCTATCATCGACCCGTGCGGGTCGACGATTACGCCAACCGCAAGAGCCTTGCGCGGGAACTGGAGATGCGGGTGCGCGCCGCGCACGAGGCGGAGCTGGGACGGATCGAGGACGTTTAGGCGGAACGACTGGACGGCTCTCGTCACGGTTGTGCCGCAACATCGGCCCGCTGCCTGCGTTTCCGGCGCGGGACGTGGCTCAGGTGCGGATCGGCGGTTTCAGCCGCGCATGGCCCGGTCGAAGGCGGCGAGGGTTGCTGCGGGGTCTTCCGCCGTCCAGATTTCCTCGCCGAAGGCGAAGAAATCGGTGACGGGCGATAGTTGCGTGACCAGCGCGGATGTCAGGCCGCCCTCGGCCACCACGGGGATCTCGATCATCTCGGACCACCATGCGAACAATTCCGCCTCTGCCAGGTCGCCATCGCCCAACACACCCGAGACCGGACCGAAGGCGACATAGTCGGCACCGGCCTCTCCGGCGCTCATGCCGTCATGCCGCGAGGTGCCGCAGGCCGCGCCGACGATGGCATCCGGCCCCAGCGTCTTGCGCGCCGACCGCACCGAGCGCGCGCCATCGGGCAGGTGCACGCCGTCGAGCCCGAGGCGTTCCGCCAGCACCACATGCGTGTCGATCACCAGCGCGACGTCGATCCGGTGCGCCACCTCGCGGACCGCGTCCGCCGCGCGCATCAGCCGGTCCTCGTCGCGGGTGGCAAGGCTCAGCCGCAGGCAGGCGACCTCGGTACTTTCCATGACCCGGGCCAATTGATCCGGAAAGGATCCGAGGTCGAATTCGGGCGGGGTCACAAGGTAGATCTGCGGGGCATCGCGGTCTTGGGTCGTCATGGCGCTCTCCTGGTCCGGGCGCTGTCTTAACGCGGCACCGCGACCTTTGCACCCGGGATTTTCATGTCCCTCGCGGGCTTGCCCCGGGCGCGCCGGGGCAGTACCCCTCCGCCGATCTTCAGGAGAGACCCATGGCGACAGGCATACCTCAACCGGCATTCGTGCTGGTCCGGCCCCAGATGGGCGAGAACATCGGCGCAGCGGCGCGGGCGATGTGGAATTTCGGGCTGGACCGGATGCGGATCGTCGACCCGCGCGACGGCTGGCCCAACCCCAAGGCGGTGGCGATGTCCAGCGGTGCGGGCCGCCTGCTGGACGACGCGCAGGTGTCGGACGATCTGCCCGGCGCGATCGGCGACTGTTCTTTCGTGCTGGCGACCACGGCACGGCCCCGCGACCTGACCAAGACGATCTGGACGCCGGTGGCCGCCATGCGGGAATGCGCACGGCGAATCGCGGGCGGAGAAAGGGTTGCGGTGATCTTCGGTCCGGAACGCGCGGGCCTCGAAAACGAGGACATCGCGCCGGCCAACGGCATCATCTCGGTTCCCGTCAACCCGGAGTTCGCCTCGCTCAACCTGGCGCAATGCGTGTTGCTCTGCGCCTATGAATGGCGGCGGGCGACCGAGACGGTGGAGCCCGTGACCGAGTCGCTGGCCGGGACCGAGCTGGCCGAACAGAACGAGGTCGAGCACCTGGCGCGTCACTACGAGGACCGGATGGAGGAGGCGGGGTTCTTCTTTCCGCCGCACAAGGCCGAGAGCATGAAGATCAACCTGCGCAACATGTGGTCGCGCCTGCCGTTGACACGCGCCGAGGTTCAGATGCTGCACGGCATGATGCGCCAGGTGGTTCGCTGGAGGAACAAGAAAGCGGACTGACCGTGACGGTCAGTCCGCGAGGCGGCCGGGCCGGCCAGGGAGGAGAAACCGGCGCCCGGGGGGAGGATCAGTAGTTGCTGCCGCCGCCCGAATAGCCGCCCGAGTAACCGTTCTTCTTCGGCGGCGTGTAGGTGTTCTTGGGCGGAGTGTAGGTGTTTTTCGGGGGCGTGTAGGTGCAGGCGTAATCGAGGATGTAGTCGCCGTGCACCCAGTAGTACTGGCCCTGGTAGAGGATCTGCACCCAGCCGTACTGCTGGTCGTATGTGTCGAGCGCGGTGCAGGGCGTGAAGGTGCCGACGACCGGGTAGTTCTGGCCGGGGCCGGAGCGATAGTTCAGGTGGTTCTGGCCGACCCAGGCCTGCCCGGCAAAGGCGGCAGAGGCGGTCAGCGCGGTGGCGGCGACGGTGGCGGAGAGAAGCAAGGTCTTCATGGTGCAGTTCCTTTTGGAGCTATGATCGTGGTCAGGTAATGATCCGAGGCGCGTGTGAACCCGTGCTGACACTCTACCCTGTTTTCGGGCGTTTTGCAGTCAGGCATTCCTGACCGTTTCGGACCGGGCCCCTGGCCGAAAGAAAACGGACCGATCCGGGGGATCGGTCCGCCAGGCACCCGGGCCGGCCAGGGAGGAAAACCGGCGCCGGGGAGGAAGATCAGTAGTTGTAGTAGTGGTTCTTCTTGTGGCCCCAGGTCTTCTTTTTCTTGGGAGCCCAGTGGCAGGACTTGCTGCTGAGGTACTTGGCCGACACCCAGTAGTAGTTGTGCTGGAACTTCACCTTGGCCCAGCCGTGCTTGTAGGCGACGATGTGCACCGGGGTGCAGGGCTGGAAGGTGCCCAGGACGTGGTAGTGGGTGCTGGGGCCGGAACGGGC
>JAABTX010000254.1 GCA_011389655.1 Thioalkalivibrio sp. | reverse complement strand
GAATCCGCATCAGCCCTCTCCCTCGCCATTGCACGGGCCCTTGATATCGGCACTCCTTTTGGCAACCCCGTCAACACCCCCGGCACCCACTCCGGGCAACGCCAGGGGAGCGGCGAGCACCGCGCGCCCCTCCTCCACGCCGAGCACCGCGGCATGTTCGGGCGAGAGCATCAGCTGGCCGGTGGGCGACAGCGCATAACGCGCCACCACGCAACGAAAGCCCGCCAGTTGCTGGTTGGCGACCATGGCCGGCTCGACATCGGGCAGCGCATTGGCGGGACGAATACGGACAGGGTGCCAGGCCGCGCGATAGAAGCTCGCCAGGCGCACGCGCTCGGCTTCGATCACCGGGCCCGCGTCAAAGAGATCCACATGGCGCGAACGCTGGAAGCCTTCTGCCAGCATCTCGGCCAGGGCGGCCTCATGGTCGGGATGCTCGCAGCCGATGACAGCGCGGGCCTCGGGGGTGAGCAGCGCCAGATAGAGCGGAAACTGCGGCATCACCTCGGCGATGAAGCTCTTGGAACGCAATCCCGCCAGAGCATTGATCTCCTGGTAGTCGCGAACGAAGAAATGGTACCCCACGCTGTTCCAGAAAGGCGACTCGTTCTGGGCATTCAGATGACCGGGGAAGGCCAAAGCGAGGATCTCGGCGAAGCGCTCCGGATACTGGGCGATGAACATCAGCCGAGCCCGACGCAACAGGCTCTCGGCGCTGGTGTCCTTGTAACGGGCATCCAGCGACAGAGCACACAGCAGGGTCGAATCGGAGACCTCGTGGGACAGCGAGAGGATCGGCATCTCGCGGCGCACGTCGAGCTGTTGGGAGGCGTGAATCAAGGTCTCCTGCCGATAGGTGTAGTAGGCCTCCCGGGCACCGGCCCGGGCGCGAATCGTGGCGGTACCCACCACCTCGCCGCGGCCGACGTCCTCGAGCACGAAGGTGTAGTGCTCGTCGCCAGGACCGTCCACGTCACCCCCGAATGCCTGGGTGGAGCGGACAATTCGCTCCTCCAGGCGATCCAGTTGCGTCGGCAGGTTGGTCAACCGCGGAATGGCGCTGCGAGCCAGCCGCTCCAGAGCCGACAGGTCTGCCGAGCAGATGGGACGTACGACCAGCATCGCGGGGGCTCCGGAAAGAAGAGGATCGTCACGCATGCAGGAAGTGGAATTCACTGTCCCTCGGCCAGCCTCGCCACCGCTCGCTCTAGGCGCGCCATGCCCTCGGCGATATCGGCCTCGGGAATCACCAGCGAAGGTGCCATGCGTAATACATTCGGGCCGGCGATCAGCGCCATCAGTCCTTCCTCGATGGCCAGCGGCAGGATGTCCTTGGCACGCCCCTCGTACTCCGGCGCCATCTCGGCACCGATCAGCAGGCCCATGCCACGAATTTCCCGGAAGACGCCGTGCTTGCGGTTGATCTCCTCGAGATGCTCGCGAAAGACACCATGACGGCGCTTCACGCCCTCCAGCACCTCGGGTGTATCGATGAACTCGATGGCCGCCAGGGCCACAGCGGAGGCCAGGGGGTTGCCTCCATAGGTGGAACCGTGGGTGCCGATGGCGAAGGCCGGCGCGATGTGGTCGGTGGTCAGCATGGCGCCCACCGGGAAGCCACCGCCCAGGGACTTGGCGCTGGTCAGGATATCCGGTGTCACGCCGTACTGCTGGTAGGCGTAGAGTGAGCCGGTGCGACCCACGCCGGTCTGCACCTCATCGAAGATCAGCAGGGCATCAAAGTTGTCGCAGAGGTCGCGCAGCCCCTGCAGGAACTCGGGGGTGGCGGGGATGATGCCGCCCTCCCCCTGCATCGGCTCGACCATCACCGCGCAGGTATCGTCATCGATGAGGTCGCGCACGCTGTCGAGATTGTTGAACTCGCCATGGACGATACCGCCGGGCACCGGGCCGAACCCCTGGGCATACTTGGGCTGACCGCCGACGCTGACGGTGAAGAAGGTGCGCCCGTGGAAGGACTGCGAGAAGGAGACGATGCGGTGCTTGTGCTCGCCATGATGGTCATGCGCCCAGCGGCGTGCCAGTTTCAGCGCTGCTTCATTGGCCTCGCCGCCGGAGGAGCAGAGGTAGACTTTGTCGGCAAAGGTGCGATCGACAAGGCAGCGGGCCAGTTCGATGGCTGGCTCGTTGGTGTAGACATTGGAAAGGTGCCAGAGCCTGTTCGCCTGGCGGGTGAGGGCCTCGACCAACACCGGATGACAGTGCCCAAGGGAGTTGACCGCTATGCCACCGGCGAAGTCGATGTACTCGCGGCCCTGCTGGTCCCACAGACGGCTGCCTTCGCCGCGAACCGGTATCCTCTGCTGGGGGGCGTAATTGGGTACCATGTAGTGGTCGAAGTCAGCGCGAGTCGGCGTGTGGCGCATGTCGCTCATCCTGTTGGTAGAAAGATTCATCATCCGATTATAGGGAGCACCGCCTCGCACGTCTTTCTTCGAGGATACGTCAACTTGTGTCCAAAGCAACGGCAGCAAGCCGCCCCCATCAGCCAGGAGTCGCGTCATGTTCAATACCACCGCCTGGAACCGGCTGCGCTACAGCCTCTATGCGCCGGTTTACGATGTTGTAGCCGATCGCGCCTTCCGTCGACCGCGCCGTGACGCCCTGGACCAGGTGGTCTGGACACCCGGCATGCGGGTGCTACTGGTGGGGGCCGGCACCGGGCTGGACCTGCCTTGGCTGCCCAAGGACATTGAACTGCATGCCACGGACATTTCCCCTGCCATGGTGCAGCGAATCAAGCGCCGCGCCGAGGCCCTGAGGCGTGACGTGCAGGCCGAAGAGATGGACGCCGAATGCCTCACCTTCCCGGACGCCTACTTCGACGTGATAGTCATGCATTTGATCGTGGCGGTGATGCCCGACCCGGGCCGCGGCCTTGCGGAGGCGC
>JAABTX010000253.1 GCA_011389655.1 Thioalkalivibrio sp. | reverse complement strand
ATGGGAAAATACGCCGGGGCGCCCACGTCGTCGCCACCCACCTTGGTGGCGCTCAGTGCCAGCGGCAGCAATCCGAGTATCGTCGTGGCGACCGTCATCAGGATCGGTCGCAGCCGATCGCGGCCAGCCTGCACCAGGGCGGCGTCGCGCGCCAGCCCGCCGCGGCGCAGATTGTTGACATGGTCAACCAGGACGATGCCGTTGTTCACCACCACGCCCACCAGGATCATGATCCCGATCGTGGCCATGAAAGTGAAGGTGGTGCCCGTGAGCATGAAGAACCAGAACACGCCGATGATCGAGAAGCCGATGGACCCGATGATCGAGAGCGGGTAGACGGTCGACTCGAAGAGGGCGGCCATCACCAGGAATATCAGCGCGATCGCCAGCAGGATGTTCTGCGCCATGATCTGCTGGGTCTGGTCGGCCTGCTGGAAACCTCGCCCGAAGCCCCACTCGTAGCCCGGCGGCAACCGGTAGGCATCCAGGAGCGCCTTGACCTCCGGGCGCACGTCCTCGAGGGACTTGTCTTCCAGGTTCGCACTGATCGTTACTGCCGTGCTGCGATTCACTCGCCGTATCTCATCGTGCGCGCGGCCCACCTCGAGGCGGGCCACCGAGCCCAGCGTTACGCGCTGCCCGTCCGGCGTGTAAAGGGGCAGGTCGGCCAGTTGCTCGATGCTCTGGCGGTCATCTTCACGGAAGGCGAGCCGGACCGTGACCTCGCCGTCCTTGCCGCGGAAATCCCGCAGCTGCTGACCGCGCAAGGCGACCGACACGGAAGATGCGACGGCCTGCGGGCTGAGGCCCAGGTTTGCAGCGCGCTCACGATCGACGCGGATCCGGACCTCGCGGTCACCGGAGCCGATGTCGGCGCGCACATCGCGCAGGCCCTCGACGGCGGAAAGCAGGCGAACGATCTCCGGGGCTTGCTGGCTGAGCACCTCGGTGGAGTCTCCGGAGATCTGCAGGCTGAAGCCTTCATCGCCACCTTGAGAATTGAGCTCGAAGCTGGGTTGCCCGATCACGATTTCTGGCAGGTCAGCCATGACACGTTCGATCACCTCGCCGGTGGCCACGCTTTCCTCGCCCCCCTCGTTGAGGAGCAGGGTGCTCTGGGCGCGGCCTTCTTCGTAGAAGCTGTAAACCTGGCGCAGGTCGAAGCGTTCCTTGTTGTCGTAAAGGTATTCTTCGATGAGGTCCACGGCCTCCTTCATTTGCGGCAACGGGTATTTTTCCTTGACGTTGTAACTCAGCAACAGCTGGCGGCCAGCCTCCTGGGGGAAGGTGTCGAAGTTCACAAACTTGGCGGGGATGGCTGCGCTCGCGACCACCAGCACTGCCCCCAGCGCGGTCCACCAGCGATGGCGCAGGGTCCAGGCCAGGGTGCGGCCGTAGCGCTCTGCGAGGCGGTTGGACCAGGATGCAGCGTTGTACGCGGGCGGGGCGGGAATGCGGGACGCGACCATCGGCACGACCGTCTGGGCCATCAGGAGCGAAGCCGTCATGGCCACCACGATGCTGACCGCAACGTGCTCGAGAAACACCGTGATGTTGGTCTGGACGCCGAACAGGACCGGCACGAAGACGATGATGGAAGTCAAGGTGCCCGCCGTGACGGCCATGCCGACTTCACGCACGCCCCGCAGGGTGGCCTGCTGCGGGTTGTCCGGGTCGAGTTGCCGCTCCCGGAAGACGCTCTCGGTGACCACCACCGCGTTGTCCACCAGCATGCCGACGGCCAGCATCAGCCCCATCATCGAGAGGATGTTGAGGCTCACGCCGAGAAAATACATGACGCCCAGCGTGATGAGTATGGAAAAGGGCACGCAAGCTACCACGATCAGCGTGGTCGCGACCTGGCGCAGGAACAGGTAGAGCACGCCAAAAGCAAACAGGGCACCGATCAGCCCCGAGGTCAGCAGGTCAGAGAGCGAGGAGGTCACCCCCCTGGCCTGGTCGCCCAGCGCGAACACGCGGATGCCGCGCATCTGGGGGTTGTCCCTGGCGTTGCGCACTTCGCGCTGCACGCGCCGCGAAACGTCCACCAGGTTCGCGCCGGGCTGCTTGAAGACATCCAGCCCGATGGAATAGCGTCGGTCCAGGTGGCGCGCGTTCTCCCGTTCCGGGCTGCGCAGCTCGATGTCTGCAATGTCCCCCAGGCGCAGGTTTTCGCGTACCAGCAGGTTGCGCAATTCGTCGACCGACGTGAGTTCGCCGATCGGGCGCACGCTGAAGCGGCGCTGACCATCCGTCAGCCGTCCGGCGCTCACCGAGAAGTTTGCTCTTTGCAGCAGGCTGCGAAGCTCGTTCAAATCCACCCCGTGAGCGGCGACCCGGTCTGCATCCAGCAGGATGCGGATCTCGTGCTGGTCCACGCCGTACAAGGCCACCCGCGATACGCCCTCCAGCCTCTCGATGCGGCGCTTGAGCTGCCGGTCCAGCATGAGATAGGCGTCGGACAGGTCTCGCTCACTGCTGATGCGCAGCGTGAGGATGGGCTGGTCGCCCAGTGAGCCCGTGAACACGAGGATCCGGCGGATATCGTCCGGCAACTGGTGGCGGATCGCATCCACCTTGGCGCGGGCCTCGATGCCCTTGGCGGCCACGTCTTCGTCCCAGCCGAACTGCAGGAAGATCTGGGAGCTGTCCTGTCGCGAGGTGGACTGCATGCGCTCCACGCCGCTCAGGGTTGCCAGCGCTTCTTCCACCGGGCGCGTGATGAGCCGCTCCACCTCTTCAGGCGTGGAGCCCTGGTACGGGATATTGACGAAAATGCCGGGAAACTGGATGTCGGGAAAGGTTTCCAGCGGCAACAGGCGTGCCGAGACCGCGCCGATCAGGGCCAGCGCGATGAAGACCATCACGGTCGTGACGGGCCGGGCGATGGCGGTGCGCGTCAGGATCATGCGGAGCCGTCCGCG
>JAABTX010000252.1 GCA_011389655.1 Thioalkalivibrio sp. | reverse complement strand
TTCGCCATGGTCCGTCGCAATGCACAAGGTATCCTGCTCAGCGTTCTGGCACTGAGTTTCTTGCTGAGCCTCGCTGGATGCGGGGAATTTGAAAGCGCCTTCACGGAAGGCAACGACGTCTGGCGTACCTCGAACGAGATTTTCACCGCGCGGGTGACGGGCAGTGTCGGCGACGGCCCGATCGTGAACGCCCGGCTTCGCGTGTTCACCAATTCCGGCGAGCTGCTGCTCGAGGCCGGCAGCAACAACACGGCAGACTACGACCTCACCGTCAGGGCCCGAGGCCGCGACTTCCCCCTCACGATCAAGGCCGACCAGGGTACCGACATCGTCACGAATGCAGTGCCCGACTTCGCTCTCGCCTCCGTGATCATGCAGCCGGGCAACCGCGAGACGGTCAATCTCAACCCCTACAGCACCCTGATCGTCAAGGCCGCGCAGAACATGGGCAAGATCGACGAGGAGACCATCGCGCAGGCGACCGAGGCCGTGGTCACCCGCTATGGCTTCGGTCTGAGCACGGAATTCGTCCCGGATCCACTCTCCACCCCGGTGGACGACGACAACGTGCACGTGATCGTGAAGGCGAGTGAAACCCTCGGCGAGATGATCCGGCGCACCCGGGATGCCCTGGTCACCAGCGGTCGTTCCGTCGACGGAGACGACGTGGTGAAGGCCCTGGCCGCGGACCTCACCGACGGCTGGATCGATGGGAAGGGTGCGGAGGGTCACGACCCGCGCATCGCGGCCGTCGCGAACGTTGCCAGCGCCGCCGTGATGGTGGAGGCCATGGCCAACCGCCTCCACGTCTACGGTGTGGACGCCACCCGGGCCATGGACAATGCGATCCGGCAGGTCCGCCCCCTGGCCCCCGCCAGCAGCCGCACGCGCAACGTGTCGATTCCGGCAGAGGCCCTCGATCAGAGCCTCCGGTCGCTGCGCGCGGCGAAGGTTGTGAAGAAGGACGCTCGCATCAGCGAAATCTACGAACGGGTCGCGGGAGCGAAGCCAGGCACAAAGGAGTTCGATGCCTTGTCTTCTACCGGGATCCAGACCCTATCTTCCCGGTTTCACAACCCGCTGAATGACGCCGTTCTCGAGACAGCGTATATCCTTGACGAGACTCAGCTCGAGGAGATCAACGGTGTCGTGAGTACGGGTTCTCCGGATCCCGTGATCGAGGAGGATGTGAAGCAGGACGACGGCACCACCTCCGATCCCGTGATCGAGGAAGAGGCGAACGACGACGACGCTGCCACAAGCGATCCCGTGATCGAGGAGGAGGTGAAGCAGGGCGACGGCACCACGTCCGACCCCGACCCCGTTACCTCTGAAGACGAAGGGCAGCTGGACGACACCTCGGTCACGTTCTGGAGCAATGACGGGTGGCTGCAGTTTGACGGTGGCGAAGGTTCCCTGCTGAATACGGGTCTCTCCCTAACCGAACTCTCATCCGGCAGCTTCACCGTGGAGGCCATTGTCCAATACACGGGCTCGATTTCACGGACCTGGGCGCCGATCTTCGGCGCGGATGCTGATCCCGAGAGTTTCTTCGTCGGCAAACGCAGGGATACCGATGAGCTCAGTATCTATATCAGCGGGCTTGGCAGTTACGTCGCAAGCGGTCATGGTTTGTTCGACGGCCAGCAACGGCATCTGGCGCTTGTGTTCGATGACCTGGCCGACGAGTTCCGTGTCTTTGTGGACCATGTGCTGATTGGCACGCGCACGGGTGTTACCGGGACACTCACCTCGACCAGTGACTTGCTGATCGCCGGGGTCGACCACGCGACGGATCAACGCTGGAAGGGTTGGATCGGCCCGCATCGGATCACCAAACAGGCGCTCAAATCCGGAGAATTCCTGGGTAACGACGGTGAGCCGGTTGCCCCGCGCCCCAACAAGGCACCGACGATCTCCGGTACGCCCCAGACCGCGCTGGTTGTCGGCACGCCGTGGAGCTTCAAGCCGGCCGCGTCCGACCCGGATGGGGACAAGCTGACCTTCTCCGTCCAGCGCCAGCCGGAATGGGCCAGCTTCAATGCCCAGACCGGAGAAATCTCGGGCACGCCCACGACCAAGGGGAGTCACCCCGACATCGTCATCACCGTGAGCGATGGCAGGACGGAGACCTACCTCAGCGCCTTCACCCTTCAGGTCGACGAACCGACGCTCGGAACCGCCACCGTGTCGTGGGAGCCGCCCACCACCCGTACCGACGGCAGTACGCTGACCGATCTCGCCGGCTACCGGGTGTACTACGGCAAGGACCAGGCGTCGCTGACGCACATGGTGCCGATCACCGATGTTGGCCAAACCAGCCAATTCATCGGAAGCCTTGACGCAGGCACCTGGTATTTCGCGGTGACCGCCATCGACAGCGAGGGTCTCGAGAGCCCGAAATCGGAGATCGGAAGCAAGAGGATCATGTAGCGCAGAGCGGCCAGGCGAGCCGGCCCCCTCTCCATCCAGTCTGTCTTAGCGCGCAGGGAAGCGCGGCTCGCGAGCCGCCATCGGCGTCTTGTTGCGATTTCTCTCGATGATGCCACCTAGCGGGCGGGCTGAGTGTAAAAAAATTCGAGCATCAGGGCGCCCCGAACCGCCTCGGTTTTCGGTAGCATTGCAACCTGTATCTATCGGCCAAAATACGACCGTCCTAGGTTCAAGCATTATGGAGTTCCCTGCTCTTCGTCCCGGACGCGAACATTGAATGCCAGCGCAGACCCGAGCCTGATCGAGAAGGCAAAGGCGGCCCTTCATATCCGCAGGGCGCTCCGCCTCGTTTGGGAGGCAGCCCCGGGATGGACGGTCGCGAGCTTTGCGCTCGTCCTCCTCCAGGCCGCGATCCCGGTCCTGGCCCTGTACCTGATAAAGCTGGTGATCGACGCCGTGACTGCAGCGGCCGGCGCTTCTCCGGGCGAGGCCGATGTTCG
>JAABTX010000251.1 GCA_011389655.1 Thioalkalivibrio sp. | reverse complement strand
ATTTTTCCAGAAACCGGCCGACGATCAGGTCGCTCTCGTGGCGCGGCAGCGGCCCGCCGAGGTGGCGCATCACCTCGGGGTCGCGGTGGATGGCCGCCAGCGGGGCGAGATCGGCTTCGCGCCAGCCGCGCAGCGTCAGCCGCGGCGTGGTGAGAACCGGAACGGTCATCACACGCGACGGCCCCAGAGATCGTAGTCCCCCGCCTCGTCCACCTCGACCTCGACGATGTCGCCCGGCGAGAGGCCGGCGAAATCCTCGTCGATGAACAGGTTGCCGTCGATCTCCGGGGCGTCGCCCTGCGTGCGGCAGGTGGCGGCCTCGTCGTCGACCTCGTCCACGATCACGGGCAGGCGCCGGCCGACCTTCGCTTCCAGACGGGCGGCGGAGATGCGCTGCGCGGCCTGCATGAACCGTTCCCACCGGTCCTGCCTGACCTCCGCAGGAACGTGGCCGGGCAGGTCGTTCGAGGTGGCGCCGGCCACGTCCTCGTACTGGAAGCACCCGACCCGATCGAGTTGCGCCTCCTCCAGCCAGTCCAGCAGATACCGGAAATCCGCCTCCGTCTCTCCGGGGAACCCGACGATGAAGGTCGATCGGATCGTGAGGTTCGGACAGATCTCGCGCCAGGACCGGATCCGCTCCAGCACCTTCGCCTCGTTCGCCGGGCGGCGCATGGCGCGCAGAACGTCCGGGGACGCATGCTGGAACGGGATATCCAGATACGGCGCGACCAACCCCTCCGCCATCAGCGGGATCAGCGCGTCGACATGCGGATAGGGATAGACATAGTGCAGCCGGACCCAGGCGCCGAATTTTCCGATCTCGCGCGCAAGGTCTGTTATATGCGCGCGCACCGCCTGCCCGTGAAAATCGCTCTCGGCATGGCGCAGATCCACGCCGTAGGCGGAGGTGTCCTGCGAAATCACCAGCAGTTCGCGCACGCCGGCGGCGACCAGGCGCTCCGCCTCGCGAAGGATGGCCCCGGCGGGGCGCGACACCAGCTTTCCGCGCATCTGCGGGATGATGCAGAACCGGCAGGCGTGATTGCACCCTTCCGAGATCTTCAGATAGGCATAGTGGCGCGGCGTCAGCCGGATGCCCTGTGCCGGGATCAGGTCGATCTTCGGATCAGGGGCGGGCGGCACGGCGGCGTGAACGGCATCCAGCACCTGCTCGTACTGGTGCGGCCCGGTCACCGCCAGCACCGAGGGATGGGCGCCGCGGATATAGTCCTCCTCCACCCCCAGGCAGCCGGTGACGATGACCCGGCCGTTTTCGGCCAGCGCCTCGCCGATCGCCTCCAGGCTCTCGACCTTGGCCGAATCGAGAAATCCGCAGGTGTTCACGATCACCGCCTCCGCCCCCGCATAATCGGGCGCGATGGCGTATCCCTCGGCCCGCAGGCGCGTCAGGATGCGCTCGCTGTCGACCAGTGCCTTGGGACAGCCCAGAGAAACCATCCCGATCCGGGGCTGTCCCGCCCCCGGCATCGGCAGCGGGCGAGGGTCGGGAGCGCGGTCGGGGCGAAGCTCGGGGGGATTTGATGACATCGCCGTGATCTAGCCGTTCGACAGGTTTCGGAAAAGACATCTGGACCGCTGACCGCAGCATTTTGCAGACACCATGCGCCGTTCGGTCGCGAGGAGCCGATCAGTCCTGGATGGCATGGCTGGGCATCGGCTTGGAGCCGGAGCCGCGCCACTCGAAGACCGCCGCAATCTCAGCGCCCGAATCCATGAATTTCCGTTCGATATCTAACTCGGAAATCTGCCCACCTCGAAAAACTTCTTCTGACCGGGTTCGGACTTGTCAAACCTCAGATGCGCTTCCCCTGACAACCGATTGAATTCGTATCGGCGCAATCTGGGAGGGGTGCCACGGAAAGACGGGGATCTGCTGGCAGATCCCCGCTCCATGAACGACCCGGAAGATCGGTCAGGTCCTCACCGCCGCCACCGAAGCACCAGAGAAACCGCCCGCATCGCAGCCGGTCAGAGGTTGAGCTGGTAGCTCGCCGGAACGTAGCGGAACCCGCCATCCGTCGCCTCGACAAAACCCGCCGCCGGGGGCGGCATGTGATAGCCGACAAGCGGGATCCGGTCGGCCGCGACCATGCCCAGGACCTCCTTGCGAGCGGCCACGGCCATCTCCTTGTCCATGTCGAAGCGAACGTGCCACTCGGGCTTCTGCATCGACATGACATAGTGGTTGCACGTGTCGCCCATCAGCACGAGGCGCTGCCCCTCGCTCTCGACGTGGTAGGCGGTATGGCCCGGCGTGTGCCCCCAGGCCCGAAGCGCCTCGATACCCGAGACGACCGCGTCGCCGGGCGCGATCATCCGCGCGGTTTCGGCGAGCGGCACGACCTTTTGCTGAACCAGTTGCGCGTTGTCGGCGGTCGCGGCATCGAACAGTCGATCCTCGTGCGCCCAGAAATCGTATTCCTGCGCAGGGATCACATACCGGGCGTTGGGGAAAGCCCGTTCCCCCTCCTCGGTCATGCCGCCGATATGGTCGGGGTGGAAATGGGTCAGGGCCACGACGTCGACCTGTTCGGGCGTATAGCCCGCCTCGGCCAGGCGGGCGCGAAGCAGGCCCGCGGCCGGACGCCGGCCGATATCCCCGTTGCCGGTGTCGAACAGGATGAGTTCGGCGCCCGTGTTGACCAGCGTGACGGTGAACGGGATCTCCATCCTGTCCGCCGGCAGGAACGTCTCCGCCGCCAGGGCGGCAACGTCCTCCTGCGTGACGTTCTGTCCGAAGATCGGGTGCGGACCCGGCACCTGCACTGCCCCGTCGAGCAGGGTCGTCACTTCGAACGCCCCGAGGGCAAAACGGTAGTGCATGGGCCGCGCAACGCCCATCATCGGCGCCTTGGCACGGGCGGGGGCCGCGATGCCGGCAGCGGCGGCAGCAGCAAGCCCGGCACTGCCTGTCAGAAGGGCGCGTCGGTCGATCCGTGTCTCGAT
>JAABTX010000250.1 GCA_011389655.1 Thioalkalivibrio sp. | reverse complement strand
GGAACACTGCCCATGCAGGTGAGTCGTAGTATCATGAACTTGCGATGACACTGATCTGCGCATGGGAACATCCCCCGGTTGCATTGCATGATCCGCGGGATCATGCGCCGGATCTCGGCCGGGCATCCCTCAAGGAGCGATTGGGCGCAGCCCCTGACCCGGGGTCACGACCACTGTGGGCGCACCAGGCCCGCTCCCGGTTGCGTGGATTTTCGAGGTAGACCATGGCACTGGCAGAAGCCGAGTATTCCGTTCCGGAAACGGCAACGATCGTCTCCGAGCGGCCGGATCTGGACGCGTCGGAGCAGGCAGCGCTGACGGCCCGTATCAAGACGCTGCTGGAAGAGCAGGACGCGGTGCTGGTGGCCCACTACTATGTCGATTCCTCGCTGCAGCGCATCGCCGAGGAGACCGGCGGTTGCATCGCGGATTCGCTCGAGATGGCGCGCTTCGGCAAGGAGCATCCGGCGTCCACGCTGGTCGTGGCCGGCGTGCGCTTCATGGGCGAGACCGCGAAGATCCTGAGTCCCGAGAAGCGCGTGCTGATGCCGACACTGAAGGCGGAGTGCTCGCTGGATCTCGGCTGCCCCGCCGATGCCTTCCGCGCCTTTCGGGAACAGCATCCGGACCGCACAGCGGTGGTGTATTCGAACACCTCGGTGGCGGTGAAGGCGCTTTCCGACTACGTGGTCACCTCCAGCATTGCGGTGCCGCTGATTGAATGGCTGCGTGACCAGGGGCAGAAGGTCCTCTGGGCGCCGGATCGTCACCTCGGGGACTACATCCGCCGGGAGACGGGCGCCGACATGGTGCTGTGGGACGGCTCCTGCGTGGTGCACGACGAGTTCCGTTCGCGGGAACTGGAGAAGCTGCGCAAGGCGCATCCGGCGGCCGCGGTGCTGGTGCACCCGGAGTCACCACGTGACGTGATCCTGCAGGCGGACGTGATCGGCTCCACCAGCCAGTTGATCGCGGCGGTCAAGGACCGGCCGGAATCCGAGTTCATTGTCGCGACCGACAACCGCATCTTCTACAAGATGCAGCAGGCGGCACCGCAAAAACGCCTGATCGAGGCCCCGACCGGCGGCCATAGCGCGACCTGCCGCAGCTGTGCGCACTGCCCCTGGATGGCGATGAACGACCTGACCAGCCTTGCGACCACGCTGGAGCAGGGGGGTGCCGAGATCTTCGTGGACGAAGACGAACGCGTGAAGGCCCTGACCGCGACACAGCGGATGCTGGATTTCGCGGCGGCTCACCGGCAGCGCGTCCTGGGTGATGCCTGAGGCCGACCGCCCCCGCCTGGCGGCCTTCTGACCCATGTACAAGCGTCCCGCACGATTGCTGGTCGCGGCCGTCATCGATGACGGCCGCGCGCAGGTGGTGAAGGACCTGGCCGCGGAACCGGCGCTGGCGGAATGGCTGGAGGTGCGCCCCGCGCGATCCATGCACGATCTCCGCCGGAAGGACCTGGAATGGGCCGATCTGCTGGTGGCGGTGGATAGCGAGGCCGCCCGCAGGTTTCCGGCGGAGCGGCCAGTCAGTTGCCGGCTCAAGCGCTGGGAGTTGCCGCAGGCCGGCAGTCCCGATGTGGAGGCCGCTGCGCTGCAGGCGCTGCAGTGCATGGTCGGCGGGATGCGCATGCTGTCGCGCATGGACGCTGAAGACGTTTGAAATCCGCCATTGCCCCAGACCACCCCCCGCGTAGGAGCGGCCTCCGGCCGCGATGCGGCGGTGGGTCCGGCGACGCCCGATCGCGACCAGAGGTCGCTCCCACAAGACCCGGGGCTTGCGTAGGAGCGGCCTCCGGCCGCGATGCGGCGGTAGGCCTTGACGACGCCCGATCGCGACCAGAGGTCGCTCCCACAAGACCCGGGGCTTGCGTAGGAGCGGCCTCCGGCCGCGATGCGGCGGTAGGCCTTGACGACGCCCGATCGCGACCAGAGGTCGCTCCCACAAGACCCGGGGCTTGCGTAGGAGCGGCCTCCGGCCGCGATGCGGCGGTGGGTCCGGCGAGGCCCGATCGCGACCAGAGGTCGCTCCCACAAGACCGGGGGCTTGCGTAGGAGCGGCCTCCGGCCGCGATGCGGCGTGTGCCGGAACCCGCCGGTCAGGATTGCCGGTGCAGCTTCTCCGCGATCTCCAGCCAGAGCTGCTCGAAGGCGGCGGTGGCGCGGGCTCTCGGCGCGGTGACGGGCAGGGGGGCGCGATCACGGCCCATTGCCTCCACGGCCACGGCGTAGGGAATCGGCGTGGCGAGCAGGTTGGGCATCTCCGTGCGCAGGTGCAGCCCGGCCTCGCGATGCTGCTTGCGCCGGTTGTCGACCATCGACAGGAAGGGGTAGAGCTTCACCCGGCGGATCTTCTCCGCCTCCAGGAACTGCACCATCTGCTCGAAGCTGCGAATCGACAGCTGCGAGGGGATGATCGGCACCGCGATCACGTCGGAGGCATGAAACAGGTTCTCGGTGACGGTGGAGAAGCTGGGCGGGCAGTCCAGCACGATGAGGTCGAATTCCGACTTGAAGTCCTTCAGCAGCCGGCGCACCTGGAACTCGGGGTGTTCCGCCTTGCGCAGGTACTGGTCCAGGTTGCGGTTGTCGAAATCCGCCGGGAGGCAGGACAGCCGCGGCCACCGGGTCTCGCGGATCGAATCCCGCAAGTCCCGCTTGCCGCGGGCGAGCTTCTTCAGGCTGTCCTGCACGCCGGGCTCCTGGCCCAGGTACCAGGTCGCGGCGGCCTGCGGATCCAGGTCCCAGAGCAGGGTCTTCCAGCCATACTGAGCGGCCAGGTAGCCGAGATTCACGGCCGCCGCGGTCTTGCCGACGCCGCCCTTGAGGTTGTAGATCGCGAGGGTCTTCAAGCGAGTCTCCCGGTCGATGGGTCCATGCCATCGGCCTCATCCTTGATTGTAGCGGCTTGGTGGCGCGGTGGGCCAGGCGCCGGGTTCCGGGGGCGCGATTTGGGTGGTGGGT
>JAABTX010000249.1 GCA_011389655.1 Thioalkalivibrio sp. | reverse complement strand
ACCGCTTGCGCGACGGCTTCGAGGAGTTCGTTTCCACCCTCGACATGTCGATCGCCGGGCCGATGCTGGCCGAGGGCGCCATGATCGTGCCCCCCGCCGGGAACGGCTGGAGGATCTGGCGCGAAATCGCGAGCGCCAACCTGCCGCCGGAGGCGATGTAGCGACCGGACGCCTCGCGGCGTTCTCGCTCCCTCATGTAGCGACGCTACACGTCGCTCGCTCGGCCTTGCGAGACGAAAACATGGACTCCGGCAGAGCATATCCCCGTAGCGTGAACAGGCCCTAGCTTCGGCACATGACCGATTCCCCCGACGCCGAGGCGGAGACGCCCCCGCCTCGCCCATCCCCGCGCCTCATCACCCGGCGCCGGATCCTCGATCTGGCGTGGCCGATCGTGCTCGCCAATTCGGCGGTGCCCCTGCTCGGGCTCGTCGACACCGCCGTCATCGGCAACACCGGTACCGTCGCGGAGCTCGGCGCGGTCGGCCTCGGCGCGCTGATCTTCAGCTTCGTCTTCTGGGGGTTCGGGTTCCTGCGGATGGGAACGACGGGCTTCACCGCCCAGGCTGCGGGGCGCGGCGACTCCGCGGAGGTGCGGGCGACCTTCGGGCGGGCTCTGCTTCTGGCGCTGGGGCTGGGAGCCACGCTGTTGCTGCTCCAGCTTCCCATCCGCTGGACCTCGATGCAGATCCTCGGGGCGACCGCGGACGTGGAGGACCTCACCCGGGCCTACTTCGACATCCGGATCTGGGCAGCCCCCGCGAGCCTCGGAGTGTTCGTGGTGCTCGGGGTGCTGATCGGGCTGGGCCGGACCCGCACCGTGCTCGTCACCCAGCTGTGGATGAACGGGCTGAACATCGTGCTCGACATCGTCTTCGCCGGAGTGCTCGGGTGGGGCGTGGAGGGGATCGCGCTGGGCACCGCGATCGCCGAGTGGAGCACCTTCGCGCTGGGAAGCTGGCTGCTGGTGAGGGTCCTCCGGGAGGAGCGCGCGGACGACGAGCCGTGGTGGCCGCGCGATCGCATCCTCGATCCCGTAGCCGCGCGCGCCACCCTGGGCGCGAACGCCGACATCATGATCCGCACGCTCTTCCTGCTGCTGGGCATGGGCTGGTTCACGAACCAGGGCGCGATCTTCGGCGACCGCATCCTCGCCGCGAACCACGTGCTGATGCAGCTGATCAGCCTGAGCGCCTATCTGCTCGACGGGTATGCACACGCCACCGAGATCCTGGTGGGGCGGGCGGTGGGAGCGCGGGACCGCGACCGATTCGACCGTGCGGTGCGCCTGTCCACTCAGATGGCCGGGGTGTCGGCGCTGGCCCTCGCTGTGGTCGTCCTGACCGCCGGCCCCTCGGTGATCCGACTCCTCACGGACCTCGAACCCGTACGGGAGACGAGCAGCGCGTTCCTTCCCTTCACCGCCCTCTACATCGGGCTCAGCTTCGCGGCCTTCCAGCTCGACGGAATCTTCATCGGCGCCACGGAGACGGGCGCGATGCGGAACGCCAGCGTGGTGTCGTGTCTGGCCTTCATCGGGACGTCGCTGCTGCTGATTCCGTCGCTAGCGAACCTCGGTCTCTGGATCGCCTTCGTCCTCTTCGTGGTCTACCGGGCCTTCGCGCTGGGGGTGGCCTACCCGAAGGTACAGGACATGGCGTGAAGGCCCGTGGTGCCGGTGGGGATCCCGAGGGTCTGGCGAACGTCGTCAGGGCCGGATGGGCGCGTGCGTCGAGAGGATGGGCGGGTGGTGCGCAGGCAAAGGCTGAACCCCGGTGTCGCAGGGCAGAGGCTGGGCGTGGGAGCTGGGTCGAGTGCGTCCACATCGTGACGCCCTGGCAGCGGTTGCGGTGCACCCGCTGGACGACCTCGTTACGTGCCGGGCGGCTGAATCACCAGGCAGCGCGACCTTGCTTGCGTTCTTGCGGGGGAGAGCGAGTATACTGCGTGGCGTGTCGCTTTCCGGGGCGCACCGGAATCACATTCGAGTCAAGGGGAGTGCCAGTGAAGCGTATGCCCGGGATCCCTGCCCCGACCGCACTGGCCGCCGCACTGGTTGCCGTCTCGGTTTCCGGATGTGTTGCGGCGAATCAGTCCCGGTCCGACCTCGCACCCTCTCCTCGACCCGGACAGAAGGTGGTCGCGTGGACTGAAGACCTCCCATCCGAACCCGGTGTCGCACTCTATTTTCGCAATGTATCGGACGATCCGGTTCGCGTTACGGCGATCGAGTTGTATGAGTGCGTGAACGTTGCAGGGGGGTGCTCGCGCTACGATCCCGGGATCACGCTCCAGCCGGGAGAGACAAGGCAGGCTCGGCTCATCCAACCCTCCGACCCTCTGGGATATTTTCGTTACAACTGGCGCTACCAGTGGCTGCCGGCTGGGATCGAGCCGTCCGCGAGCAGCCGGGGCGGGTCACGTCCCGACAAGCGAACTTCCGGGTGAGTGCCTCGTGCAGGCCTCGGCACCCGCTCGGGGCGGATGCATGCGCCGGCGAACGGCAGCAGAACTTCTGCACAGCCTTCTAGAAGGCTGTCGAGGAACTGGGGTGCGGCCGCGCGCCGAGGTCTTGCGAGTGCCAGACAAGGAAGGGCGACGACGCGATGCCGTGGCATCGGGGAGGAGCCCTGACGCCGTATGGTGCCGCAAGCCCCCGGCGCCCTGCGGGGTGGGGCGTCACGGGGCCACCTGCTTCGTTGGAGCGCCTCGACGTAGCTCACGGCTATGCCTTCGTCGCTCCGCCTCGCATCTGGCCCCGTGGCGCTCCCAACGCGGCTCGCCCCAGTTCTTCAACAGCCTTCTAGCGCTCGGTCCAGACCACGACGACGCCGCATTCGTTGTTCGTGGACCGCCACCGGGCGGGCGCCAAGGCCGTGCTCTGGTAGACCTCGATCGCGGCGATTCGATTCTGCGGCGGCAGGAACTGGTCGAAGGATGGCCGCGTCCGCACGTCCACCGGCTCGCCCATCGGGGC
>JAABTX010000248.1 GCA_011389655.1 Thioalkalivibrio sp. | reverse complement strand
CGCCGCGCAGGGGTCGCCACCGCCTACCTTGTTGGAGAGATCTTTCTGGCGCATAGCGGCGGGCGCAGCGGGCGATCCGTTCCGGCCGAGAAATTCGGTGCGACGGCTGGTGACCGTTCGCACGGAGCTGCTGCAATGGAAAAAGGCCACCGCTCCGGCCATGTCCTGACCGTAGGCGTTCGAGGCAAATAGCGCGCCGGTTCTGGAATCGAGACGGGTCGCAACGTGCATGGCGTTGCGCTGACGGCTCTCACCCAGAACCCATTCGACATAGCCGGTGAGGCTGAGCCTGCGCGAACGGTCGCTCGTATTGCGGATTGAAACTGCCATGAATTTCAAAGATTCCTCCGGAGCCACATACACATAGCTCTCGGTGGTGATCCCCTGTTCAGCGTGCTCGAAAGCCGTATATCCCAGTCCATGCCGGATCACATACGGCGTACGTCCCCGCGCAGGTCCCGGGGTCGGCGACCAGAATACGCCGCTTTCCTCGTCACGCAGATAGAAACACTCTCCACTGACGTCGCTGACAGCGTCGTTGTACCATGGCGTCAGCCGGAACTCGTGCGCGTTGCGATACCAGGTGTAGGCCGCCCCGGCCTCACTGACGACCGTACCAAAACGGGGATTGGCCAAAACATTGACCCACGGCGCGGGCGTTACCGCGCCGTCTTCGAGTGTAACAACATACTCCCGGCCGTCGGGCGTAAAACCACCCAAGCCGTTGGAGAACAACAGCTCGCGGCGCGGCGAAGCGGCCCCTTCAGGTGCAGAATCATCAGGCTTGCGGACCGGCTTGAGCTGAACCGCCTCTTTTTTCACCGGCACTGCCCGATCCAACTGCTCGGCGAGCGTACCGGCCCGGTCGCTCAGCACAATACGGCTGACCGACTGAAGCAGGAGCGCATCCTCATCCGGAACCTGGGAGACATTCCGGACAAATATGCCCGCCGGCTGATCGAGCGACTTGGCTTCGGCGCCCACGTTGATCAGGCCAATAACGGCGTCCATGGGACTATGCCGGTAGCCGTCATAGGCATCGGACAGTATCACCAGATCCACGGGCAGACCTTTGTGCCGCCAATACGCATGCGCCTGGATCATGAGTCGCGTCAGATCCATGGACGCGGGGTCGGAAATCCGCAGCAGCACGATGGGCAGATCGCCGGAAATACCGTAGGCCCACAATGCGGACTGACCTTTGCGGTTGCCGGCAGCCAGATCGGAACGGACGCGCAGACGCGGATTGAGATAGAGCAGCGAACAGGCCATACGTCCGAATAACTGGGCGTTACCTTCCGTAGCCTGCAACTCGTGCAGAAGAATTTGACTGTGCATCCGGGCCAGTTCGAAAACGCGCGTGGCCAGGTGCGGATCGCCATAGCGGTCCAGCAGCAAGAATGCAGCCTCGCGATCCGGCGCGACGCCCCAGACGGCATCGAGCGTTACGGTTTCGCCCGGCGCCAGACGCACGACGCGCCGTACGCTCATCGCCGGATCGAGTGTAGGACTGCCCGGAGTTTCCGGCCCCACACCGTCCATGGCGGCGGGATCTGCCGCCGTCCGCCCGCGCCCAAGGAAGCGCGCCCGGTCGGTCTCGCAAGTCACGCCTTCGTCAAGGGCCCGGCCATGAGCCATCAGACCATGGAAGAATACAGGCCAATGCTCATCCGGCGACCGGGTACGGCGCACGCACAAGACCGCGGCCCTGGCGGGGATGGCTTCCGCTTCGAAAAAGAGGCCGTTGAAGGCCGGTTGTTCAGAAGCGCCCGGGCCGTTGAGCATGGCAACCTCGGCATAGGACACCACCTCGATATTCCGTTCCCTGCTCGACTGGTTGGAGAGGACCAGACGCCGCAGCTCAACGTCCTCTTCGGGTGATACGGCCACGCGCAGATACGTTCGAATTTCGTCACGCATGGCGCGGAACTCGGCGACACCCTGGGAGAATTGCGCCTCGAATCGCTCGAATCGGCAGCCCGTAGGCTGTGGGGTTGCCGACCAGACTGCACTGGAATCCCGGTCGCGCAAGTAGAGGAATGTGCCCCAGTTGTCCCGCGTGGAATCCTCCTGCCAGCGGGTCAGGGCCAGATCCTGCGGCTCGCCGCCGCCAGCCGAAGTCCAGCGGCTGTAGCCGCTGCCGGCGGCCGTAATCATAACGTGGTAGCGGCCATTGGAAAGAAGATGAACCTCCGGCACCGCGGAGTCCGCAGCCCTGAAGATGCGGGTCGTGGGATCGGTTGACTCCGCTTCACGCGGTGGATGCGGATACGCACGGGTCAAATCGGTCCTGGTGCGTACCTCCGCCAGAGGTATCCTCTCCTGCAAGAGCAGGAGAGACGCGCGCATACGCGGATCACCAAGAAACCGTTCGTGCATGGGCTTATCGAGTAGCGCCTGATCAAGCGCCAGCATACTCATGCCGCTGTGGTGAGCCATGTGACTTGAAACCAGGGAAAACTTACGGTCGGGAGGCACCCGGCCGGGCGTATAGTCGGCCGCCTCGAAGAACCCGTAGCGTCCCCGGAATCCACGAGCGACCATCATCTCCAGATTGGCGCACGCGGCCTGCGGATCGACCATCAGGGCCAGCACCGTGGCATATGGGGCCACCACCAGATCGTCGCGCAGCCCCTGCTTGAGCCCCAGACCCGGAACGCCGAAGGCCCGGTACTGATAAGCCTTTTGCGCGTCGAGTTGATGGTAGCCGCTTTCGGAGACGCCCCACGGTATGCCATGCCGCCGGCCATGGCGAATTTGCCGGGCAACAGCTTCACTGCACGATTGATCAAGCAGGGTAGCCTCGAAGTTGGGCAGGAGCAGCAGAGGCATGAGATACTCGAACATGGAACCGCTCCAGGAGATAAGTGCCGCGCCGCGGCCGCCCGGCGCGAGCTGACGCCCGAGGTGGAACCAGTGTTCGGTCGGGATCTGTCCGCGCGCAATACCCAGATAACTGCACAGCCTGGCTTCCGAAGCCAG
>JAABTX010000247.1 GCA_011389655.1 Thioalkalivibrio sp. | reverse complement strand
TTCAATCGACCGCAACCTGCTTCGCCTCGCCATTTACGAGTTGCTTTACGTCGGTGACACGCCCGATGCAGTCGTCCTCAACGAGGCCATCGAGATTGCCAAGCGTTTCGGCGGGCCGGAATCGGCAAGCTTCGTCAACGGGGTGCTCGACCGCATCCGGCGGGACCAGTGCGCCGGGGAAGGACCGTCCCTCGAGAAGCAGCCGCTGCCGTGATGCGGGACGCTCAAGAAGCCGCCGCTTCCAGCCGCTCGACCTCCGTGCTGACTTCGCTCCACTTGGAATAGGCTTGTTCCAGCTCCTTTTCGGCCTGCTGAAAGCGCAATGTCGTTTCCTTGAGAAGATCGGGATGCTCCTGGGCGTCCGGCCTCTGGAAGACCCCGGCCAGCTCCGCCTTTTCCCGCTCCAGTGCGGAAATGGTCCCCTCCACCTCCGCCAGCTGCTCTTGCAACGGTTTCAACCGCTGGCTCCGCTGTTGCCGCTCACGCGCCTCGCGCCGCCGCCGGTCCCTGGCGGATTCCCCACCACCACCCCCGGCGGGTGATCCGCTGTCCGCCGGCCGCGCATTCTCCGCCGCCGCCTTCTCCTCGGCCTTCTTGGCCAGGTAATCGCTCACGTTTCCGAGAAACAGGCGGGGCGGCTTGTCCGGGAGGAATTCAAGCACCTTGTTGACCACCGGATCGAGAAAATCGCGGTTATGCGAAATGATCACGTAGCTTCCGCTGTAATCGGCAAGGGCGCGCTGGAGCACCGCCTGCGATCGCATGTCGAGGTGGTTGGTTGGCTCGTCGAGAATCAGGAAATTGGCCGGTGTCAGCAGCAGCCGCGCCAGCGCCAGCCTTCCCCGCTCGCCACCTGACAGAACACCAACACTCTTGAACACGTCATCTCCGCGGAACAGAAAGCAACCCAGCAGCGTCCGGATCTGCGCCGCCGCCGCCCCGGTGATGCCCTGTTCCGCCGTCTGCAACACGTTGCGACCCGGATCCATCGAGTCGGCATGGTCCTGCGAGTAGTAGGCGATGCTGACCTTGTGCCCCTCGGTCCGGGTTCCCGCAGTCGGCGGCATGACACCGGCAAGAAGCTTGGCAAACGTCGACTTGCCGGCGCCGTTGACGCCGACGATCGCGATCCTGTCCCCTTTCTCGACCGTGTAATCGAGCCCGCTCAGGACCGGCTTCCCGGTCTCGTATTCCTTACCCACGCCCTCGAGCCGCAGCACGGCCTGGCCGCTGGGCGGAGGTTGTGGAAAACGGAAGTCGATCTCCGCATCCTCGTCGTCCAGTTCGATCAGTTCGACCTTGTTCAGCTGCTTGATCCGGCTCTGCACCTGGCGCGCCTTGGTGGCCTTGGCGCGGAACCGGTCGATGAACTGTTTGGCTTTCTCGATCTCCCGCTGCTGGCTTGCCTGTTGTCGCTCCAGCTGCGCCCTTCGCTCGCGTCGCTCGCGCAGATAATGGCTGAAGTTTCCGTTGTAGACCTCCACCTTGCCGGACTCGAAGGCGTAGGTGCGGTTGGTCAGCTGGTCCAGGAACGCCCGGTCGTGACTGATCAGAATCAGGGCCCCCGGATACCCGCGGAGATACTGCTCCAGCCACTGGACCGTTTCGATGTCCAGATGGTTGGTCGGCTCGTCGAGCAGCAGCACGCTCGGCTCCTTCAACAGCAGCTTGGCCAGCGCGATCCGCATCTGCCAGCCTCCCGAAAACTCGCCGGTCTGGCGCTCGAGATCGTCGTGGGAGAAACCCAACCCCGTCACGACCGTTTCAATGCGCGGCCGCATCCGGCTCACGTCGTGATGCTCAAGCCGGATCTGGAGGTCGCCGAAAACCTCGAGAGCCTCGTCGTGCTCCGCCGAGCCGGTTTCCAGGCGCGCCAGCGCCTCGCCCGCCTCGTCCAGCTGGCGCTGCAGTTCGAGCACGTCGGCGAACGCGGTCTCCGCTTCCGCGTACAATGTCCTGCCCCTCAATTCGACGCCCTCCTGTGGCAGGTAGCCGATGGTCACGGAACGGGCCTTTCGCACCCGGCCCTGATCCGGGGCCTGCAGCCCCGCCACAATCTTCAGCAGGGTTGATTTGCCCGCCCCGTTCGGCCCCGCCAAGGCGATCCGCTGCCCGGCCTTGACGCTTAGGTTGAGATCGCTGAAGAGGGTTCGTCCGCCAAATTGAATGCCGATGGATTCGAGGGTAAGCATGATGAGCAACCGCGCCCAAGGGGGATGGCTCGCGCGTCAACTTCCTCCACCCGATCGACCGGTTTCGCAACCGCAAGGTCGCCAATTCCGCGCCGCTTTCGAACCAGCCAATGCTCGGGATCCTCACACGGAACGATTGAAATTCCGAATGACCCGATCGACCTCCCCGTCGGTCATCAGAGGACACAGCGGGAGACTTAGATTCTGCTCGGCAACCCTCTCGCTGACCGGCAATGAGCCAGCGACCAGGTTGGCGAACGCCTCGGTCTGGTGCGGTGCCATCGGATAGTGCAGGGCCGTCTCGACCCCCTTCGCAGCCATGCGGCGCGCCACGAAGTCGCGCATCCCCCCGGGCAGCAGAACCGAGAACACGTGCCATGCATGCCCCTCCCGGTCCAGCGGCAGCACACCGCCGGCTCGGGCCACATCGAGCCCGGCATTGTAGCGGCGCGCAATGGCACGCCTCCGTCGATTCCTCTCCGTCAGCAGACGCAGCCGCTCGCGCAAGACCGCCGCCTGCAACTCGTCCATCCGGGCATTGATCCCGCGCGCCACGCATTGATCGCGTGTCGGCATGCCGTAATTTCGCGTCAGGGCGATTGTTTCGGCCAGGCGACCGTCGGTGGTCACCACGGCACCCCCGTCCCCGAGAGCCGCGAGATTCTTGGTCGGATAAAAACTCAGGGCGCATGCATCGCCCACGATCAGGTCGCGTCGCCCGTCCAACTCGGCCCCCATCGCCTGCGCCGCATCGGCGAAAAGGCGCAGCGAGTTCCTCTGGCAAATCTCCGCCAGTGCCTCCATG
>JAABTX010000246.1 GCA_011389655.1 Thioalkalivibrio sp. | reverse complement strand
AAAGCCGAGTCCTTGTGTCGTCGCGGTCGAGAGGGCGTAGCCCGACCGACCGCGACGAGCGAAGGACGGCGGAATCCCCAAGGGGATCCCGCCGGGTGATCGCGGCCAACCCGGCTTAGAGTGGTCTTCTCGCCAAAGAGGATCACCCCGTGCCGGGACGCCATATCACCGATCACCAAGTGAGGCTTTACATGACTTTTCGCCGTAGTGATAGTCCCACCGCCGCCGCTGCCAAGGCCGCGTTCAGCACCGCCACTGCCTACCGCCTAGAGAATGACCCTCGGTTGCCGTCGCAAACGGCGACGCCACGCACCCGACGTCGACCGGACCCGCTGGCCGGTCTCTTCGAGGAGGAGGTCGTTCCCCTGCTAAAAGCGGCACCGGGGCTGCGCTCGGTTGCCGTGTTCGACGAGTTGCGCCGTCGCCATCCCGAGCTCGACCACGGCATCCGCCGGACCCTGGAACGCCGGGTGCGCGCCTGGCGGGCAGTGCATGGGCCGGAGCAGGAGGTCATCTTCCGCCAGACCCATGAACCGGGACGCCTGGGTCTGTCCGACTTCACCGACATGGCCGACCTGCCCGTCGTGGTGGCCGGGATCCCGCTGGAACATCGGCTGTACCATTTCCGGATGGTCTACGGCGGCTTCCAGCACGCCCATGTGGTGTTGGGCGGTGAGAGCTTTGTTGCGTTGGCGGAGGGCCTGCAGAACGCCTTGTGGGCCCTCGGCGGCGCCCCGCGGGAGCACCGTACCGACAGTCTGTCGGCGGCCTTCCGCAACCTCGAGCAGGCAGCACGGGACGACCTCACCCAGCGCTACGCGGCGCTGTGCCGGGACTACGGCATGACGGCAACCCGCAACACCACCGGCGTGGCCCATGAGAACGGCAGTATCGAGAGTGCCCATGGCCACCTCAAGCGCGCGATCGGCGATGCCTTGCTGCTGCGCGGGTCATATCACTTCGATGACCTGGCCACCTATCGGGCCTTCATCGATGAACTGATCAGTCGACATAACGCCCGCCATCAACCCCGCATCGACGCCGAACGCGCCATGCTGCAGCCACTGCCCCGGCAACGCAGCCAGGACTACGAAGAGGTACGGTTGCGGGTCACCTCGTCGGGCGGCTTCACGCTGCGCAAGGTGTTCTACTCGGTGCCGTCCCGGCTGGTGGGCCATCAGTTGCGGGTGCGCCTGTATGACGATCGCCTTGAGGTGTTCATCGGTGGCAGCGTGCTGATGACCCTACCCCGCGGGCGCGCCCAGGGCGGCGGCCGGCATGGCCATGTGGTCAACTACCATCACGTCATTCATGCCCTGCGGCGCAAGCCGATGGCGTTGTTGAACCTGGTCTACCGCGACCAGCTGTTCCCGCGCGAGGCGTATCGGCGAACTTTTGACGCCTTGCTCGCCGGCGGAGAGGCCCGCTTGGCCTGCCGCTGCATGGTCGGCCTGCTGGCCTTGGCCCACGAGCGGGGCTGTGAAGCGGCCCTCGCCCAGCACCTGGAAGGGCTGCTCGAGGCCGGCGAATTGCCGCACCTCGACACGCTGCGGGAACGCTTCGGTCCCGCCCCGAGCGAGCTGCCCCACGTCGAGGTACGACTGGGGTCGTTGGTGGATTATGAGGCGTTGATGGATCGCCCGGCGATGGAGGGGGTGGCATGAACACGTCATCGATCACCGACGCCGCACGGCTCACCCAGATGCTTAACGACCTGCGCCTGCCGACCATCAAGGCCATGTGGTCACGCTTCGCCGACCAAGCGGATCAGGAGGGTTGGCCAGCGGCGAGGCTGCTGGCGACGCTTGCCGAACACGAACTCGCCGAGCGCGCCCGGCGCCGGCTCGAGCGCCACTTGACCGATGCCCGTCTGCCGCCGGGCAAGACCCTCGACAGCTTCGACTTCACGGCGGTACCGATGGTCTCCCAGGCTCAGGTGATGGCCTTGACCAGCGGTGACCGCTGGCTCGATGAAGGCGCCAACCTGATCCTGTTCGGCCCTCCCGGCGGAGGCAAGAGCCATCTGGCCGCAGCCATCGGCCTGGCCCTGGTGGAGGCAGGCTATCGGGTGCTCTACACCCGCACCACCGACCTGGTGCAGCGGCTCCAGGTGGCCCGTCGGGAGCTCACCCTCGAGGCCGCCATCGCCAAGCTCGACAAGTACCACCTGCTCATCCTCGATGACTTGGCATATGTCACCAAGGACCAGGCCGAGACCAGCGTGCTGTTCGAGCTGATCAGTGCGCGCTATGAACAACGCTCGTTGCTGATTACCGCCAACCAGCCGTTTGGCGAGTGGGGCAAGATCTTCCCCGATCCCGCCATGACCCTGGCGGCCGTCGACCGCCTGGTCCACCACGCCACCCTCTTCGAGCTCAACGTCGACAGTTATCGTCGCCGCACGGCAATCGACAACAAGCGCTCACGAGGTCGACCGCCAACACGCGCGACACTCAAGACGAGTCACTCCGTGTCGCCCAGCGACACAGACGTGAATGACACAGCTTGTGCACCAGGCAAGGAAGGGTAAAAAGAGAAGGGGCCGCGACACCGATTTCTCATCCAGATTGTCGCCGGCTTCTCATCCAGATTGACGCGCTACACGCTGAGTCTGCTCCCCGAGGCCTTCAACACCCAGCCGCATGGTATTCCCCTCCTGTAGATAGACTTTTGGTGATTGTCCCATTCCGACGCCCGCCGGGGTACCGGTGGCGATGATATCTCCAGGCATCAATGTCATGAACTGGCTGATATAGCTCACCAGATAGGGCACTTTAAAGATCATGTTCGCGGTCGTGCCATCCTGAAAACACTTGCCATCGACCTCGAGCCAGATGCGAAGGTTGTTGGGTTCCGGTACTTCATCACGGGTCACCAGGTAGGGCCCCACAGGGCCGAAAGTATCCGCCGACTTGCCCTTTACCCACTGTCCGGAATGCTCAAGCTGAAAGGTGCGCTCGGACAGGTCATTGAGTACGCAGTAACCAGCGATATGGTT
>JAABTX010000026.1 GCA_011389655.1 Thioalkalivibrio sp. | reverse complement strand
TCAGTCGGGAGGAGTTCAACCACCTGATGTCCATCGACCGCGAGGTCTGGAAGAAGGAGGTGCACTCGCAGGACGAACTCTTCTCGGAGCTCTACGACAAGCTGCCGAAGGAGTTCATCTTCATGCGCGAACTGCTGCTCTCCAGCCTCTGGCGCTCCCCAAAGCACTGGGGCCTCGCGCCGGAACGGATGTGACCGAAACCCCAACCTGCCCGGGGGACCTGACGAACCTGCCCGGGGGACAGATTTATGAATCTGTCCCCCTTTCCCCTTTCCCGCCCCAGCCCGTTCCCCCGCCATCGCGGTCCTTGCGCAGCGCCCGGGCTTCTGGTAACTTTCAGCGCCTTTCATCCAGGCCGAATCCCTACTGGAGTCTTCCGATGGCACGAGTCTGCCAGGTGACGGGCAAGCGCCCGGCTACGGGAAACAACGTTTCCCATGCGAACAACAAGACGCGCCGGCGTTTCCTGCCGAACCTGCACAGCCACCGCTTCTGGGTGGAAAGCGAGCAGCGCTTCGTGCGCCTGCGGCTCAGCAGCAAGGGGATGCGGGTGATCGACAAGCGAGGCATCGACGCCGTGCTGGCCGACCTGCGTGCCCGCGGCGAACGGGTCTGACGGAGAACCGACATGGCGAAAGGCGTACGCGACAAGATCAGGCTGGTATCCAGTGCCGGTACCGGGCACTTCTACACCACGTCTAAGAACAAGCGGAACATGCCCGAGAAGATGCAGATCAAGAAGTACGATCCCGTGATCCGCAAGCATGTGATGTACAAGGAAGCGAAGATCAAGTAGGTCCTGCCGACCGGTGGCAGAACCCGCAAGGCCCGGCTTCGACCGGGCCTTCGAGTTTCTGGCGTGCGGACCTCTGCCGAAGGTGTCAGCGGATACCACGCCCTACCCCGGTTGCGGGGGGGAGGGCCGGGCAGCGGCGCTGCGTCGTTCCGGCAACGCCAGAGGACGGATTCATCCATCCGTCCCCGCCCGTGGGTTCAACCGGTCGCTTCTCCCTGTTCCGCAGCCGTCCGCGCCCAGCGGACCATGGTGTCGCCCCATCGATGCGCGGTCGCAGGGTCCAGGTCGAGCTTGGTGTACCTCCCGCCGTCGCGGACCAGCACCCGCAACAGCGGCACACCGGAATCATGAATGATCTGGCGCAGTTCAATGACCTCGCCGAAGGGTGCCTCGATAGAGTCCATGCCTCGCCCTCTTCCCGTTCCAGCCTCACGTCCGGGGGATCGCTTGCCCGGACCCCGGCTATCGTCGCACACCCGGGGGCCCGGCTCACAGATCCCGGGTCCACCCCGTCGGCCCGAGCATCCCCGCCGGCTCCAGCGGACGGATCCCCCGGATGGCTCAGGCAGCCTGCGGTCGGTGGTCCGAGCCGACCCCCACCGATCGCGACACGGCACCCGCGGGCCGGCGCAGCCTCCCTCATAAGCGTGCCCGGTACTTCGCGCGCAGTGTCAGAGGGCCTATGCTTGCGATCCAGCGGTGTCCACCAATGCATGCATCCGGTAGACACCGCCCCACCCATCACGCCGCACGGGCCCGCTGACGATCGATGATGGCGCTGCCGCTGAGAACCCGACTGCTCCCGCAGGGTGGTCCGCCCGAGGCCGTTCCCGGCGCGTGTCTGCGCGTCCGCGCGGATCACCCGCCGGGCGTGGAGCTGTCCGAAGACCACGGCCTGGTGATATCGCCAGGCCTGCAGTCGGTCGCCGGGCACGGCGTGGTCGAAGAATGGAGCTGCGACCGGCCCGGCCAGTCCGCTCGCGAGGGCGCCATCCACCTGGTCGAGCACGCGGACCTGCTGTTCGCGGTCTGGCATCGCCCGGATGACCGGCTGGCGGATCACACCCGGCAGGCCTACGTCGATCTCTTCCGTGCGATCCGGGCAAGGGGATTCCGGTATCCGATCCGGATCTGGAACTACTTCAGCCGCATTCACGGCGACGAGTGCGGGCTCGAGCGTTACCAGTCCTTCTGCATCGGCCGGGCCCGGGCCCTCGACGAGATGGACGTGCCCGAGGACGGCATGCCCGCGGCCACCGCGATCGGCACGCGGGCGCCCGGGCTGTTCGTCTACCTGATCGCCGCGCGCGAACCCGGAATCGCGGTGGAGAACCCACGGCAGGTCAGCTCCTACCGCTACCCGGAGCATTACAGCCCGGAGAGCCCGACCTTCGCCCGCGCCACCCGGATCGAGACCGGCATCGGGCCGCAACTGCTGCTCTCCGGCACCGCCAGCATCACCGGCCACGAGAGCCGCCACATCGGGGATTGCGCCGCCCAGACCCGCGAGATCCTCGCCAACCTGGATGCACTCCACGCCGCCGCCGGCGAGGACCTGCCGCCACCGGCCTGGCTTCGGGTCTACCTCAGACATCCCGAGGACCAGCCGCTGGTGGCCGGGATACTCTCCGATCATTATCCGCAGCCGCCCGCGCTGCACTGGGTGCACGGCGACGTCTGCCGCAGGGAGCTGCTGCTGGAGATCGAGGGCGTGCATGCCCGAACTGCCTGAGGTCGAGACCACGCGGCGCGGACTCGAGCCCTGCATCGCGGGGCGGCGCATCCGCGCGCTGGAGGTGCGCGATCCACGGCTGCGCTGGCCGGTGCCGGCCGGCCTCCCCGCGCTGGTCGGGGGACGGCGCATCCGCGGCCTGACGCGGCGCGCGAAATACCTGCTGCTGGAGACCGATGGCCCCGCGCTGCTGTTGCACCTCGGGATGTCGGGCAGCCTGCGCCGCTGCGCGCCGGGCACGCCACTGCGGCCACATGACCACCTGATCTTCCATCTCGACGACGGCTTCGAGGTCCGACTGCATGACCCGCGCCGGTTCGGCTGCTGCCTGCCGGTTCCCGAACCGCCGGCTGTCCACCCGCTGCTGGCGGCGCTGGGCCCCGAACCCCTGGGCGACGACTTCCACGGCGCTGGGCTGTTCGGGCTGAGCCGCGGCCGGCGCGCGCCGGTGAAGGCCTTCATCATGGACCAGCAGGTGGTGGTCGGCGTCGGGAACATCTACGCGAGCGAGGCACTGTTTCTCGCAGGCATCCGTCCGGGCCGGGCCGCCGGCCGGGTGAACCGCCGCGAATACAGCGACCTGGCCAGCCGGATCCGCAGCGTGCTCACCGAGGCCATCACCCAGGGCGGCACCACGCTGCGCGACTTCGTGCGCGAGGACGGCACCCACGGCTACTTCCGCCAGCAGCTTCGCGTCTACGGCCGCGCAGGCCAGCCCTGCCTGGATTGCGCCACCCCCATCCGCAACCGCCGCATCGGCAACCGCGCCAGCGCCTACTGCCCCCGCTGCCAGCGCTGAGCATCAACAGATCAGCCGCCCCCGCAGGAGCGGCTTCCAGCCGCGATGCCCAGCGCCAATCGCGGCCAGGAGGCCGCTCCCACCAACACCCAATTCGCCGTAGGAGCGGCTTCCAGCCGCGATTGCCCCGCCCGCACATCATCGCGACCAGGAGGCCGCTCCCACAAACCAACGGCACTGCCCCCCGTAGGAGCGGCTTCCAGCCGCGATCCCCAGCACCAATCGCGGCCAGGAGGCCGCTCCAACCAACACCCCAATTCGCCGTAGGAGCGGCTTCCAGCCGCGATTGCCCCGCCCCCACATCATCGCGGCCAGGAAGCCGCTCCCACAAACCAACGGCACTGCCCCCGTAGGAGCGGCTTCCAGCCGCGATGCCCAGCGCCAATCGCGGCCAGGAGGCCGCTCCCACCAACACCCCAATTCGCCGTAGGAGCGGCTTCCAGCCGCGATTGCCCACGACCAATCGCGACCAGAGGTCGCTCCCACGAGGACAGCCGCGTGGACGCTACCCTTCAGCCTGGGCCAGCTTCTCCGCCAGTTCGCGGCCGTTGCGCACGCAGTCGTTCATCGCGATCCCTCGGTAGGCGTTGCCGCCGAGATGCAGGCCCGGGTACCGCTCCAGGTGTTCGAATATCGCGTCGACCGACGCGATGTGCCCGACCCGGTAGGACGGAATCCCGTTGTCCCAGCGCTGCACGAAGGTCACGTCCGGATCCTGCTCGACCCCCATCGTGATGCGCACACCGTCGCGCGCGGTCGCGATCAGCCCGGCCTCGTCCTGCTGCACCAGCCCGGGATCACGCTGACCGCCGATCATCACCCGCACGCTCTTCGAGCCCTCGGGCGCGCGATCCGGGAAGATGCTGCTGTCCCACAGCACGCCCAGCACCGGCAGCTTCGCACTGGTGGTGGTCAGCAGCCCGAATCCGTCCAGCGGATGATCCAGCTGTTTCCAGCCGAGGCCGACCACCGCGACCGGCGAGTATTCGATCCCGGCGAGGCGCTGCGCGAGCTCGCCGTCCATCCCTTGCAGCATCGCGGCGGCCGCGTGCGCCTGCGTGCTGATCACGACCTGCTCGAAGACATCCTCGTAGTCACCCGCGCGCACCCGGTAGCCGCCATCCTCCCGGGCCACCTCGGTCACGGGGGCCCCGAGGTGCCACTCGGCCGGGATGGTCCGCTGCAGGTGTTCGATGAAGGTGCCGACCCCGCCCTTGAAGCTCATCAGGATTCCGCCCGGACCCGCCTGCTTCTTGCGCCGGGCGATCATGCCCCTGAACAGCCCCCCGTGTTCGCGCTCGAGGCTCACCACCAGCGGGAAGGCGGCGTTCACGGATACCTTGTCGGGCGTGGTCGCATAGATCCCCGCGGTCATCGCATCCAGGAAGACGTCGGTGAATTTCTTGCCCACCCGCCGGTAGCCGAAGGCCTGCAGGGTCTCTTCGCCCTCCTCGCGCCGCTTCGGCACGAAGAATTCGCCCGCCATCCTGAGCTTCGCCCCCATCCCGATCAGCCGCGTGCGCAGGAAGGGCAGCGGCGCCTCGGGGAGCTGGTGCAGCCGATCGGTGTAGATGTAGCGCTTGCGTGCCGCATCGGAACTGGGCAGCAGCAGCTCCTCCGCTCCGGAGTCCTTGACCAGCTGCATGCTGTGCGGCTTGTTGGTCAGGAACCCGTTGCCTCCCGCCTCGAAGTGGAAGCCGCTGAGGGTATCCGTGCGCATGGTGCCGCCAGGGATGGGTTCAACATCGAACAGGTGGATTTCCCGATCGGCATCGGCCTTCCGGAGGTAAAAGGCCGTCGTCAATCCACTGATGCCGGCGCCGATGATCGCAGTGCGCATGGAGTGCTCCTGATTAGGCGGTTGATTTCCCGAGGCTTGGGGCATCGATTCTGTGTCAGGAACCCGACCGGTTTCATGATCCATCGCACCCCACGATGCTATTCGCGCATGGACCACCAGTGGGCCGGGCGGGAGGTTCGCTAACCACGGAGCACAGCCAGACACGCCGGAGCACGGCGGGCAAGTGCAGGAATGGCCACGCTATTTCAGGCTTGCCCAACGCAGCGCCGGCGTGTCTGGCGCAGCGATCTGTACCGAAGCTTCCGCATGGCCCACTAGGCCGATATGCGCAATCTGTTGGATAATGGCGGGCGGCCCTGCACGATGGAGCGCGATGACGGAGCAAAGGCATGCGGTGGACCGCTCTTCCCGGGTCAGCGTCTACGTGCTGCGACTCGGGATCCTGCTGGCGGTATGGTGGATCGTCAGCGGCAGTCACAGTGACTGGTGGTTCGGACTCCCGCTGGCGATGGTCGCCGCGGCCCTGAGCCTGTGGCTGGCCCCTCCGGCCCGCTTCCTGCTGCGGCCGCACCAGATCCCGCAGTTCGCCGGATTCTTCCTGTGGCAGTCCCTGCTGGCCGGCTGGGACGTGGCCAGGCGCACCCTGAGTCCGTCACTGCCTCTGCAGCCCGAGATTCTGCGCCTGCCGATGGCGCTGCCGCCGGGCGCCCCGACCTGGTGGCTGATGCTGACCATCACCCTGCTGCCCGGCACCCTGAGTGTCCGGCTGAGCCGGCAGCGCGTGCTGGAGGTGCATTGCCTGGACGCCCGGCTGGATGTCGCCGGCAGCGTGCGCGAGACGGAGGCACATCTCGCTCGGCTGTTCGGGGTGCAGCTGCTGCCGACGGAAGACGGGCGTCGGCAATGAACGGGCTGCTCGAGGCCGTTGCGCTGCTGCTGCTGGTGACCCTCGTGCTGGGCCTGATCCGTATCTGGCGGGGCCCGACCATCGCCGACCGCATGCTCGCGGCCCAGCTGTTCGGCACCACTGGCGTGGGCCTGCTGCTGGTGCTCGCGGAGCTGCAGCAGATCGCCGCGCTGCGCGACGTCGCGCTGGTGCTGGCCCTGCTGGCGGTGATGGCGGTACTGGCCTTCGTCGCCCGGGTATGGCGACGGGATCCCGAAGACGGCACCGAGGAGGACCCGCCGGCATGATCCTGATCGAACTGCTGCAGGCAGTGCTGCTGCTTGCGGGCGTCGGCTTCTTTCTGGTGGGCACGCTCGGCATCCTGCGGTTTCCCGACGTCTATACGCGCGTCCATGCACTGACCAAGGCCGATAACCTCGGGCTCGGCCTGATCGTCTTCGGTCTGCTGCTGGGGGCCGACTCCGTGCCGGTGGCACTGAAACTGCTGCTGGTCTGGGGCCTCGCGCTGATCGCCAGTGCCACGGCCGGCTACCTCGTGGCCCGGGCCGCGCGCCGCAGGGGCGTGCGCCCGTGGCGGGCACGGAACTGGGAGAAAGGCTGATGCCCTGGCTCGATCTGCTTCTCGGGTTCACGCTCTGCATCACCGCGGGGCTGGCCCTGATCGCCCGGGACATGTTCCGCGCGGTGATCATGTTCATCGTCTTCGGGCTGCTGATGGCGGTGGCCTGGGTCCGTCTGCAGGCGCCCGACATCGCACTGGCCGAGGCTGCGATCGGTGCGGGCCTGACTGGCGTGCTGCTGCTCGATACCCTCGGCTACCTCCGCCGCCCGTTCGGGAGCCGCGTCGACGACCCGGAAGACCGCTCGTGATCCGGCGCGTGGTCTTCGCGGGCCTGCTGTGCCTGGGTGTCACCGCGGCCCTGGGCTGGGCCGTGCTCGAACGGCCGATGCCCGTGGAGAATCTCCCGGAGCGCGTCGCCTCGGCGATGCCCGAGAGCGGCGTCGAGCACCCGATCACGGCGGTACTGCTGAACTTCCGCAGCTACGACACCCTGCTCGAGATTGCGGTGCTGCTGCTGGCCGTGGTGGTGGCCCTCGCCCTGCGCGAGGCCCAGCCCGACCGCCCGGAGCAGATGGGCCTGGACAATCCGCTGCTGCGGGCGGTGATGGCCTGGCTGCTGCCGCTGATGCTGATCGTCGCCGGCTTTCTGCTGTGGGCCGGCGCCTACCAGCCCGGAGGCGCGTTCCAGGCCGGTTCGGTGCTGGCCGCGGCCGGGGTGCTGCTGCGCCTGGCCGGGGTGTCCGCCGGCTGGCTCGACAACGCGGTGCTGGTGCGCGCCGGGCTCGCACTCGGGCTCCTGACCTTCCTCGGCATCGGCATGCTGGTGATGCTGGCGGGTGTCCCCTTCCTGACCTACCCGGCCGCACATGCCGGCACGCTGATCCTGGTGATCGAACTGACCCTGACCCTGTCCATCGGCCTCACCCTGCTCAGCCTGTTCCGGCTGAACCCGCCCTACGCCGACGATCCGGACGATTCCCGCACGCAGGAGGCGCCGAAACCGTGAGCGGAGCGCTCAGCGGATACCTGGTGTTCGCCTGGTCCGGCGTGCTGCTGTTCGGGCTCGGGCTGTTCGGGTTCGTCGCCCACCGGCACATTGTCCGGCGGCTGCTGGCCTTCAACATCATGGGCAGCGGCGCGTTCCTTGTCCTTGTCGGTCTGGCCCAGGACGGGCGTGGCGTGGATCCCGTTCCGCACGCGATGGTGATCACCGGAATCGTGGTGGCGGTGGCCTCCACGGCCCTCGCACTGGTGGTCTTCCGACGCTGGTACCGGGCGAGCGGGCGCACCGATCTGCCGGAGGACACGTGATCGGCCTGTGGTCCCTCCCGCTGCTGTTCGCGCTGCCGCTGGCACTGGGGATCCTCAGCCTGCTCGCGGTGCCGGCATGGCGGCCGCGCCTGATCTTCGTCGGGCTGCCGCTGATGGCCGCGGCCAGCCTGGACATGCTGGCAGGCCTGGTGATCTCCGGCCCTCAGGTGTACCGGCTGGGAGACTGGATCGCGCCGCTCGGCATCAACCTGGTGGCCGACGGCCTCGCGGTGGGCATGATCCTGATCACCACGCTGGTCACGGGACTCTGCGCGCTCTACGCCCGGGTCTACCTGCGCGATCACCCCCCCTCGACCAGCTTCTTCTGGCCGCTGCTGTGGTTTCTCTGGACCGGGATGAACGGCATCTGGCTGGCCGAGGACATCTTCAACCTCTACGTGGGACTCGAGGTGATGGGGCTGGCCGCCGTGGGCATGGTCGCGCTGCGGGCCACGCCCCCGGCCCTGGCCGCAGCGATGCGCTACCTGCTCGCCGCCCTGCTCGGCTCGCTGGCCTACCTGCTCGGCGTGGCGCTTCTCTACGGTGCCTACGGCACGCTGTCGATGGCCGGCCTGCAGGAGGCGGCCGCTGCCAACGCCACCACCCAGGTCGCGCTCGCGCTGATCATCGTCGGCCTGCTGCTGAAGACCGCCCTCTTTCCCCTCCATGCCTGGCTGCCGCCGGCCCACGGCGGTGCGCTGACTCCGGTGAGCGCGCTGCTCTCGGCGCTGGTGATCAAGGCCTCGTTCTACATCCTGCTGCGGATATGGCTGGTGCTGGGGCCGGAAGTCACGCCGGATTTCACCGCCGGGCTCCTCGGCGTGCTCGGTGCGGGCGCCGTGTTCTACGGCGGCTGGATGGCCTGGCGCCAACATCACCTGAAGCAGCTGGTCGCCTACTCCACCGTGGCCCAGATCGGCTATCTGTTCCTGTTCTTCCCGCTGGTCACCAATACCGGTCCCGAGGCCGCGCGACTGGCCTGGGACGGCACACTGATGATGCTGTTTTCGCACGCGCTGGCGAAGGCCGCACTGTTCCTCAGTGCCGGCAACCTGATCCTGGCGGTGGGCAGTCCGCAGATCAGCCATCTGATCGGGATCAGCCGCTTCCGGCCGATGTCCCTGTTCAGCTTCGGCCTCGCCGGCGTCAGCCTGATGGGTCTGCCCCCCAGCGGCGGATTCACCGGCAAGTGGCTGCTGCTGCACAGCGCACTCCTCAGCGGTCAATGGTGGTGGCTGATCGTGCTCTTCCTGGGCGGACTGCTCAGCGCGGCCTACATCTTCAAGGTCTTCCGCATGTCCTTCCGCGAGGGCCCCCAGATCGACCGCTCGGTCACACCGCCGCTGACGCTGGACATGATCGCGCTGCTGCTCGCGGCCAGCGCGATCCTGATCGGGCTGACCGCCCACGTGCCGCTGCACTGGCTGCGCGTGGGCATGGTCTTCGGAGCAGTCTGATGGATTGGAACGGACTGGTCCTGCTGAGCGTGCTGGCGACCTCACTGGTCGCCTCGGGGGTCATCCTGCTGCTCGCGGAATCGCGGGTGGTGCTGCGAAGCGTGTTCAACCTCGCCGCCGCGGTACTCAAGCTTCTGCTGGTCCTCTGGATCATCCTCGGCGTCTATCGCAACGTCGATTACGAACTGCGCTTCACGATCATCGAGGGCGTGGACTTCATCCTCCGCGCGGACGCCCTGGGGATCATGTTCGTCGGCCTGTCGTCGCTGCTCTGGCTATTCACCACCATCTACGCGATCGGCTACCTGGAAAGGGCCCCGAACCGAAGCCGCTTCTTCGGCTTCTTCAGCCTTTGCGTAGCCAGCACCGTCGGGATCGCACTGGCCGGCAACCTGTTCACATTCCTGCTGTTCTACGAGCTGCTGACGCTCTCCACTTACCCGTTGGTGGTGCATCGCGGCACCCGCGAGTCCCTGCGCGCGGGCCAGGTCTACCTGTACTACACGCTGGGGGGCGGCGCGCTGCTTCTGTTCGGCGTGGTGGCACTGCACGTGCTCGTCGGCGATACCGAATTCGTGCCGGGAGGCAGCCTGTCCGGAATCGATCCGTCGCTGCATCCGCTGCTGATCGGGATCTTCCTGATGATGGTGGTCGGGCTGGGCGTGAAGGCGGCGCTTTTCCCCCTGCACGCCTGGCTGCCGATGGCGATGGTCGCGCCGGCGCCGGTCAGCGCACTGCTGCATGCGGTGGCCGTGGTCAAGGCCGGGGCCTTCGGCATCGCGCGTGTCGTCTACGATGTCTACGGGATCGAATTTGCCTACTCGCTGGGCCTGCTCGGACCGCTGGCCGTGGCCGCGTCCATCACCATCGTCTACGGCTCGCTGCGCGCGCTGACCCAGGACGACCTGAAGAAGCGGCTGGCCTTCTCGACCATCAGCCAGGTCTCCTACATCATCCTCGGGATCAGCCTGTTCGGTCCGGTGGGCACCATCGGGGGACTGGTGCACCTGCTCCACCAGGGGCTGATGAAGATCACGCTGTTCTTCTGCGCCGGGAACTATGCCGAGACCCTCGGGGTGCACAAGATCAGCGAGCTGGACGGGGCGGGCGAGCGCATGCCCGCGACCAGCGTCGCCTTCACGCTGGGCGCGCTGGGCATGATCGGCATCCCGCCGCTGGCCGGGTTCGTCAGCAAATGGTACCTGGGCATCGGCGCGCTGAGCGCCGGAATGAACTGGGTGCTGGCGGTGCTGATCCTCAGCAGCCTGCTGAATGCCGCCTATTTCCTGCCGATCCTGTACCGGATCTGGTTCCGCAAGCGTGACCGCGTGTGGTGCGAAGGCAAGGCCCTGGGCTGGTTCGAGACCTCGGGATGGCTGCTGTTCCCGACCCTGGCCACCGCCGCCTTCGCGCTGATCGCCGGCCTGCTCGCCGGCATGCCCTTCAGCCCCCTGTACTGGGCGGAACTGATCGTCAGCCGTGAGTATCTGCAATGAGCGGCATCGTCGGACTGGTGGCACTGCTTCTGGCACCCGGCGTACCGCTGGCGCTGGCCGTGCTCTGGAGCTTCCCGCGGCTGCGCCGGCACATCGGCCCCCTCGCACCCTGGGCCGCGGTTCCGGCACTGCTGCTTGCGCTGTTCGGGCAGCCCGGCGCCACGGTGGAACTCGCCTGGCTGCTGTTCGGCGCACAGATCGGCATGACGGGGACCACTCAGGTCTTCCTGTTCTTCACCGCACTGATCTGGTTCGCCGCCGGCATCCATGGGCGCGGACACCTGAGCAAGGACGATCACTGCGAGCGCTTCTGCGTGTTCTGGCTGCTCACGCTCACGGGCAATATCGGCCTGATCCTGGCGCTGGACGTCGCGCTCTTCTACACCAGCTTCGCGCTGATGTCCTTCGCTGCCTACGGCCTGATCGTGCACGACGGCAGTCGCGCCGCACTGCGTGCGGGCCGCGTGTACCTGGTGCTGGCGGTACTGGGCGAGTCCCTGATCCTGATCGGCCTGATCCTGGCGGCGCGGTTGACCGACGCGCCGCTGGTGCCGATGCTGGTCGATCTGCCCCGGGCGATTGCCGTGGCGCCGGAGCGCGATCTGATCATTGCCAGCCTTTGGCTCGGCTTCGGGGTGAAGGCCGGACTGCCACTGCTGCACTTCAGCCTGCCGCTGGCCTACGCGGCGGCGCCGGTTCCGGTGGCGGCGGCCCTGGCGGGCGCGATGATCAAGGCCGGGCTCCTCGGCTGGCTGGTGACCCTGCCGCTGGGCCAGGCCGGTCTGCAGGACTGGGGCACGATCGTGATCGCGGCGGGGCTGGTGGCGGCCTTCGGCGGCGCGCTGATCGGGGTGAACCAGACCCGGCCGCGCTTGGTGCTTGCCTATTCCAGCATCAGCCAGATGGGGATGGTCTCCGTGGCCATCGGGGCCTGGCTCTCCGTCCCGGAACTCGGCCCCCTGCTGGCGGTGGCGATCACCGTCTTTGCGCTGCACCACGCGCTGGCGAAGGCGGCGCTGTTCCTCGGCACCGAGGTCGTTCGGCACCGCACCCGGCGACCGGTAATCTGGCTCTGGATCGGCCTGGGCATTCCGGCCCTCGGCCTGGTCGGCCTGATGCCGAGCGGTCTGCTGACCAAGACGACCCTGAAGGCCGCGCTCACCGCCGGCAGCACAATGCCGGAGATGTGGAGCAGCCTGCCGCTGCTGCTGGGCCTTGCCGCGACCGGCACCACGGCGCTGATGGCGCGCCACCTCTGGCTGCTGCGTCTGGAGGCGGGGCGCGACGATGCGCCGCCGGCGGCCTGGCACGGTTGGGCGCTGATCACCGCCGCCACCGTTCTCGGCGTCTTCATGTTACCGCTGTGGGGCATCCGGCCCGACTGGATGGGCGCGCTGGCGGGGCTTCCCAATGCACTGTGGCCGGTGGCCGCGGGACTGGTGCTGGCGGTGCTCGCGTGGCGCTGGCTGAGACCGTGGCCGATCCCGCCCGCGGACGTGCTGGTGCTGCTGACGCCGTTGCCGGGCCTGGTACTGCGCGCCGGCCAGGCCCTCGGCGTCACCGGCCCGGCGATCCAGCGCGTGCTGCGCCATCTGCAGGCGCTCGCCCTTGACCGCTACCGCCGCGCCGATCACCGCGTGGGCCGCGCCACCGTTCACCTGTGGCGGCGGGACGCCCCGCTGCTCTTCGTCCTGATCCTCGCACTGCTCGCGATCTACGGCCTGAGCATCGTCTGAGGACACCAATCACCGAGAGGGCGCCCCGCCACAAGCGGTTGTGGGAGCGGCTTCCAGCCGCGATGCGAGGCCTCGTGGGAGCGGCTTCCAGCCGCGATCCGGCGTTGCGTTGAGTACCCAAGGCCATCGCGGCCAGAGACCGCTCCTACAAGGCCAGCCCTCTCCCGGCGCCGGATCGGCGAGAAGGCGCGCCGCCACAAGGGCTCGTGGGAGCGGCTTCCAGCCGCGATCCGGCCGTTGCGTTGATTGCCCGGGGCCATCGCGGCCAGAGGCCGCTCCTACAAGGCCAGCCCTCTCCCGGCGCCGGATCGGCGACAGGGCGCGCTCCCTACAGGGCCTGCTCCAGCCGTTCACAGAGGATCCTGAGTGCCTGCACCCGGGCCCAGCGCTTGTCGTTGCCCTCGATCAGGTTCCACGGCGCGAATTCGGTGCTGGTCCGCTCGACCATGTCGTTCACCGCGTGGGCGTAGTCGTCCCACTTCTCGCGGTTGCGCCAGTCCTCCTCGGTGAGCTTGTGCTGCTTGAAGCTCGTCTCCTCGCGCGCCTTGAAGCGGGCGAGCTGCTCGTCCTTGTCGATGTGCACCCAGAACTTCACCAGCACGATGCCGTGCTCGGTGAGCTCCTCCTCGAACTCGTTGATCTCGCGGTAGGCCCGCACCCACTCGTCCTCGCAGGCGAAGCCCTCAACCCGCTCCACCAGCACGCGCCCGTACCAGGAGCGGTCGTAGATCGTGAAGCGCCCGGCCCTGGGGAGGTGCCGCCAGAAGCGCCACAGGTAGTGCTGCGCACGCTCCTCATCGGTGGGGCTGCCGATCGGGATCACGCGGTAGCTCCGGGCATCGACCGCACCGGTGATGCGCCGGATGATCCCGCCCTTGCCGGCCGCGTCCCAGCCCTCGAGCAGCACGATGGTGCTGACCTTGCGTTGCCGCGCCTTGCGCGAGAGCACGCTCAGCCGTCCCTGAAGTTCGGCCAGTTCCTTGCGGTAGCGCTTCTTCTCCAGGCTCTTCGACAGGTCCAGGAAGTCGAGGATGGTCTTGTCGCGCTCGTGCGGCATCCTCCAGGCCGAGGTCGTCCCGCGCAGGGTCATCGGGTCCAGCGTCATTCGCTTGCGCACCACCTCGAGGATGTGGTTCGCCGTGGTCACGTTGCGGTGGCGCTCGTCATAGCCCTCGATGATCATCCACGGGGCCTCGCCCGTGCTGGTCTGGCGCAGCACGTGCTCGGCCACCTCACGGAAGCGGTCGTAGGACTTCAGCGCCGCGAGATCGCGCTCTCCCACCCGCCAGCGGGTCGCCGGGTTCTTGCGCAGCTTCTTGATGCGCTTGACCTGCATCTCCTTGCCGAGATGGAACCAGAGCTTGATCAGCAGCGCGCCATCGTCCACCAGCATCTTCTCGAAGATGTTGATGCGTCTCAGCATCAGGTCGAGCTCGCTGTCGTCGAATCGGTCCTCGATGCGCTGCTGGATCGGACAGCTGTACCAGGATCCGAACAGCACACCGATCCTGCCCTTCGGCGGCAGCGCGCGCCAGAAACGCCAGAAGGCCGGGCGCTCGCGCTCCTCGTCGGTCATCTCGTCGAAGGCCGTGGTCTCGATCCATCGGGGATCCATCCACTGGTTCAGTATGTTCACGGTCTCGCTCTTCCCGGCGCCGTCGGCCCCCGAGATCAGCAGGATCACCGGGAAATCGCAGTTGCCCAGTTCCTGCTGCAGGTCGAGCAGACTGGTGCGAAGCTCGGGGACGATCTCCTTGTAATCGCTCTTGTCGAGTGTGCGACCCAGTTCCGCCGCTTCAAACATGGCCATACTCCTGTGCGTCACGCCCCGCGGCACAATCAGCGGAGGCCTGCAAAGGATACACGACCCGCTTTTCGACTGTGGTGGCTCGTCGCCGCTGTGCCCGAAGGAGGCTCGCCCCCTGCCGCGGGAGCAGGCCCCCGCACTCCACGGATCAATCGAGGCGGGAACGATCGCCGCCGCGGATCCGGCGCAGCATGCCGTCGCCGCGGCGCAGGCTGAACAGCAGCAGGCCGATCCCCGCGAGGCCCAGGGGCCATGCCGGCCAGGCCAGCCCCAGCCACTGCGGCACCGCCTGCATCTGCGTCATCACGCCCGCGCCCAGGAGCAGACCGAGACCCGCGAAGGCCTCCAGGCGCCTGCGCGCGTCCCGCTGCAGCAGCCGTCGCAGTTCCTGCACCTCCGCCCGCAGCGCTGCATCGCGCCGGGCGCGCTGACGCTCCGCGTCGAGCGCCTCCTGCAGCCGGATCGGCAGCTCCGGGAGCTGAACCAGCATCTTCGGCAGGTGGCGCTCGGCACTGCGCAGAAAGGCGCGCACCCCCACCTGTTCCGACATCCAGCGCTCGATGAACGGCTTTGCCGTGGTCCACAGATCCAGCTGCGGATACAGCTGGCGCCCCAGCCCCTCGATGTTCAGCAGTGTCTTCTGCAGCAGCACCAGCTGGGGCTGCACCTCCATGTCGAAGCGCCGTGCGGTCTGGAAGAGCCGCAGCAGCACGTGTCCGAAGGAGATCTCGTCCAGCGGCCTCTGGAAGATCGGCTCGCAGACGGAGCGTATCGCGGCCTCGAACTCATCCACCCGGGTGCCCTCCGGCACCCAGCCCGACTCCACGTAGAGCTCCGCGACGCGCCGGTAGTCGCGGCTGAAGAAGGCGTGGAAGTTCTCGGCCAGATAGTGCTGATCCGACTCCAGCAGGGTGCCCACGATGCCGAAGTCGACCGCGAGGTAACTCGGCTCCGATGGGTTGGTCGCATCCACGAAGATGTTGCCGGGGTGCATGTCGGCGTGGAAGAAGTTGTGGCGGAAGACCTGGGTGAAGAAGATCTCCACGCCGCGTTCGGCCAGCACCTTGAGATCGACGCCGCGGGCGCGCAGGGCGTCGATGTTCGCGATCGGGACGCCCCTGATGCGCTCCATCACCATTACGTTGGTCCGGGTGTAGTCCCAGATCACCTCCGGGATGTACAGCAGCGGGCTGCCTTCGAAGTTGCGGCGGATGGTGATCGCGTTCGCGCCCTCGCGCACCAGGTCCAGCTCGTCGATTACGGTCTTCTCGTACTCGGAGACCACCTCGCGCGGGCGCAATCGCCGTCCCTCCGACCAGTAGCGGTCCGCGAGATAGGCGATCAGATGCAGGATCTCGAGATCGGCGCGGATGGTGCGGACGATGCCCGGCCGCACCACCTTCACGACGACCGAACGGCCGTCCAGCAGCCTGGCCGCATGCACCTGCGCGATCGAGGCCGAGGCCAGCGGCACGTCGTCGAACTGTTCGAAGACCTCGGTGATCGGCTTCTCCAGCGCGATCTCGATCGCGAGCCGGGCCTGCTCGACCGGAAACGGCGGCACGCGGTCCTGGAGACGGGCGAGTTCCAGCGCGATGTCATCCGGCAGCAGGTCGCGCCGGGTGGACAGCATCTGCCCGAACTTCACGAAGATCGGGCCCAGGTCCTCCAGCGACCGGCGGATGCGCTCGCCACGGGTGCCCTCGGCTCGCCGGAACCAGTTCCAGGGCAGCAGGTTCAGCAGGAAACTGAGCGGCCGCAGAGGCTTCAGGGTGAACAGGATCGCGTCCAGCCGGTAACGCACCAGCACACGGCCGATGGCCCACAGGCGCAGGCCCTGTTTCAGGGTCCTGATCATCCGGACCGGGGCAATCCGGGGCCGCCGGGAACCGTGGCGCCGTTGCCGCCCCCGAGTCGCGCGACGCGCGCCTCCAGGCGTGCGACGTCGTCGCGCAGGTCGGCCAGATCGGCCGTCAGCGCCTCGAACTCGCCCGATGCCGGCAGCCACCGTGCCTCCTCCTGCAGATACTCGGCGGAGTCGTCCAGGCTGCGGTCCATCAGGCGGCGGAACTGGCCGCGCAGTGACTCACCGGCCCGGAGCACCGGTCCGGCGGCGCCGGCACCGGCGACCGACTCGAGCCACCCGGCCCAGTCGAAGGAAACGCCCGAGAGCGCCCGCTGCAGGTCGGTCAGCACGGCGGCATCCCCCTGCAGCGTGACCCCGGAGCGGTCCTGCCGGGCGATCGCCGCGGCCAGGGCCACGGGGGATCCCGAGATCGTCACGTCGGGATCCTCGTCGTCGAGGGAGCCGAGCACCTGCAGCCGGTCGGCGGCGCCCAGGAGGACCAGGCCCAGACCGGGCGGCTGCACGACCACCGCGATGGACCGCCCCGACAGCCGCGTCACCGCCGACTCCGGCGCGGCCGCCAGCAACCCGTTCAGTGCGAGCTCCAGCGGGATGGCGAGCGAGGTGGGCAGCGGCCGGACCGCCGCGTCCTCCGGACCGGGATCGGGATCGGTATCTCTGTCAGCATCGTTCATCAGGTCACAGCCTCGTGGCCCGGTGCAGCGCGACCACGCCACCGGTCAGGTTCTCGTACTGCACGCGCTCCAGGCCCGCGTCGCGCATCATCCCGGCGAGCTCTTCCTGATCGGGATGCACGCGGATGCTCTCCGCGAGATAGCGATAGCTGTCCGCGTCCCCGGCGATCAGCCGTCCCATCAGCGGCATCACCCGGAAGGAGTAGAGGTCGTAGAATGGCCGCAGCGGCGCGAGGGGCTGCGAGAACTCCAGCACCAGCAGGCGGCCGCCGGGCTTCAGCACCCGCCCCATGTCCGCCAGCGCGCGCTCCTTGCGGGTCACGTTGCGCAGCCCGAAGGCAATCGTGATGCGGTCGAAGTGTTCGTCCGGAAACGGCAGCGCCTCCGCGTCGCCCTGCACGAAGTCGATGTTCCCGGCCAGACCCTGGTCCAGCAGCCGGTCACGGCCCACCACCAGCATCGACGCGTTGATATCGCAGACGGTCACGTGTCCGCGGGCGCCGACGCGCGGCGCAAAGGCCGCCGCGAGGTCCCCGGTGCCGCCGGCGAGGTCCAGCACCCGCATGCCCGGGCGCACCGCCGCGCGCTGCACGGTATGGCGCTTCCACAGGCGGTGGATGCCCATGGACATTACATCGTTCATCAGGTCGTATTTCCGCGCGACCGAGTGGAAGACCTGTCCGACCCGGGCGGCCTTCTCCTCTTCCGCGACGGTCTCGTAACCGAAGTGGGTCTCGCCGCGCCGTTCTTCGTCCGTCATCACAGCCTTCAGTCCGACTTGCGCTGGTGACCGGCAGCGGCCAGCTTGTCGAGGTACTCCTGCCAGAGCTGATCCTGTTCCATGCCCAGGTTGTACAGGTAATCCCAGTCGTAGATCCCGGTATCGTGCCCGTCGGAAAATACCAGCTTGACCGCGTAGTTGCCGACCGGCTCGATATCCGTGATGTTCACGTCCTCCTTGCCGACCTGCAGCGTCCCCTGTCCCGGACCGTGGCCGCGCACCTCCGCGGAGGGCGAATACACGCGCAGTAACTCGCAGGGCAGGCGCAGATTGGTGCCATCGGCATAGCCGATCTCGAGGACGCGGGATTTCTGGTGCAACTGGATGTCGGTGGGGCGGTGCTTGGCGCTCATCGGGTGCTCCTGAAAGGGTCGGTTGGCACGGGGCGGACAGCGGATTTCCCTGGCGGCGTAACGGTGGGCCCGCTGCGCTTGGCCCACCCTACGGGCCTCGCGACATGGGCGTAGGGTGGGTGAAGCGCAGCGCACCCACCGCACGACCTCCGGGAGGCCCGCGGCGCGGCCCACCCTACGGGCCTCGCGGCATGGGCGTAGGGTGGGTGAAGCGCAGCGCACCCACCGCACGACCTCCGGGAGGCCCGCGGCGCGGCCCACCCTACGGGTCTCGCGGCATGGGCGTAGGGTGGGTGAAGCGCAGCGCACCCACCGCACGACCTCCATGAGGCCCGCGGCGCCTGCCCTACCGTACCCATGTTCCGTTCCACCGCAGAATAACCTCTCCAGTCCGGCACAAAACCGGCCTGCGTCAAAGAATATACCGGGAGAGGTCCTCATCCTGAATCAGTTCGCCCAGGCGCTCTTCCACCATCCCCGCATCGACGATCACCGGGCCGGACACGTCGGGCGCGTCGAAGGCCACCTGCTGCAGCAGCCGTTCGAGCACCGTGTGCAGGCGCCGGGCGCCGATGTTCTCCGTTCTCGCGTTCACGTCGTGGGCGATCTCGGCGATACGGCGCACGCCGTCGGGCCGGAATTCAACGGTCACCCGCTCGGTCCGGAGCAGCGCGGTGTACTGCTCGGTCAGCGAGGCGGTCGGCTCGGTCAGGATCTGCACGAAATCATCCACCGACAGCGCCTCGAGTTCCACCCGGATCGGCAGGCGCCCCTGCAGCTCGGGGATCAGGTCGGACGGCTTGGAGAGATGGAAGGCCCCGGAGGCAATGAACAGGATGTGATCGGTCCGCACCATCCCGAGCTTCGTATTCACCGTGGTGCCCTCGACCAGCGGCAGCAGGTCGCGCTGCACGCCCTCGCGCGACACCTCGGTGCCGCCGTGCTCGCCGCGCTTTGCGACCTTGTCGATCTCGTCGACGAAGACGATGCCGCTCTGCTCGACGCGCTCCACGGCCTTCAGCTTCAGTTCGTCCTCGTTGACCAGCCGCGCGGCCTCCTCGTCCACGAGCAGCCGCATCGCGTCGCGGATCTTCAGGCGCCGGCTGCGCGTGCGCTGGCCGCCCAGGTTCTGGAACATGGACTGCAGCTGGCTGGCCATCTCCTCCATGCCCGGGGGCGTCATGATCTCCAGACCCGGCTGCACCGCCCGCACCTCGATGTCGATCTCGCGGTCGTCCAGCGCGCCCTCGCGCAGGCGCTTGCGCAGCTTCTGGCGCGTCTCGCTGTCTGCCGCTGGCGGCTCCTGCTCGGTGTAGCCGGCCGCGCGCGGGCGCGGCAGCAGGGCATCCAGCACCCGTTCCTCGGCGGCATCCTCGGCCTCCTGACGGTGCTGGTCCATCTCCTCCTCGCGCAGCTGCTTGATCGCTGCATCGGCGAGGTCCCGGACGATGGACTCGACATCCCGCCCGACGTACCCGACCTCGGTGAACTTGGTCGCCTCGATCTTCAGGAACGGGGCCCTCGCGAGGCGCGCGAGCCGGCGCGCGATCTCGGTCTTGCCCACGCCGGTGGGGCCGATCATCAGGATGTTCTTCGGCGTGACCTCCTGGCGCAGGGCCTCCGGCAGCTGCTGCCGGCGCCAGCGGTTGCGCAGGGCCACCGCGACGGCGCGCTTGGCCTCGTCCTGCCCGATGATGTAGCGGTCCAGCTCCTGGACGATCTCGCGCGGGGTCATGTCAGTCATCAAAGGATCCTTGCTGTGAAAATCACGCGCAGTGCTCGCTGTCTCGCGTTCCCGTCTGCGGGCGCGGGAGAGACGGAACGATCACGGCGACAGGCGACCCGGCTGCATCCTTCGAGTCGGCGCGTATCGCCATGATCGTCAGGCCTTCTGCTGTTCCGGCCCGAGGTGTTCCATCGTGATCTGGTGGTTGGTGTAGATGCAGATGTCGGCCGCGATCCCCAGACTCCGTTCGACGATCTCGCGCGCCGGCAGTTCGGTGTTCTCCAGCAGCGCGCGCGCCGCCGCCTGGGCGTAGGGTCCGCCGGAGCCGATCGCGATCAGGCTGTTCTCCGGCTCGATCACGTCGCCGTTGCCGGAGATCACGAAGGAGTGCTCGCGGTCGGCCACCGCCAGCAGCGCCTCCAGCCGCCGCAGCGCCCGGTCCATGCGCCAGTCCTTCGCGAGTTCCACCGCAGCGCGCATCATGTTCCCCGAGTGCTTCTCCAGCATGCCCTCGAAGCGCTCGAACAGCGTGAAGGCGTCGGCGGTGCCGCCGGCGAAGCCCGCGAGGATCCGGTCGTGGTGGACGCGCCGCACCTTGCGCGCGTTGCCCTTCATCACCGTGTTGCCCAGCGACACCTGTCCGTCACCGCCGAGCGTGACCTCGCCGTTGCGCCGCACGCTGACGATGGTGGTTCCGCGAAACTGTTCCAAGTACGACCTCCTGTGCGCGCACCGCGCGCCTGCCAGCACGGGCTGCCCGGTGGGGCCGGCCCCGTTTCAAAGCTTCGCGCGCAAGGCGCGCTCCTACGCGGGCTAGTCCCCGCTCTGCGCACGTTAGGTCTTGTGCGTCTTGCGCCGTGCCCGGGGATGGGCACCATCGTAGACCTGCGCGAGGTGCTGAAAATCCAGGTGCGTGTAGATCTGCGTGGTCGCGAGATCCGCGTGGCCCAGCAGCTCCTGTACCGCGCGCAGATCGCCGCTGGATTCCAGCAGGTGACTGGCGAAGGCATGCCGGAGCCGGTGCGGGTGCAGCCGCTCGCCGAGGCCCGCGCGCTGTCCGGCCAGCGCCAGTCGGCGCTGCACCGCGCGGTTGCCCAGCCTGCGCCCGCGTCGCGACACGAACAGCGCCGGCTCCGCGGCTCCGGCCCATTCGGGGCGCACCGCGAGCCAGTCGCGCAGGGCCGCGCCGGCCATGCGTCCCACCGGCACGGTGCGCTCGCGCCGGCCCTTGCCCAGCACGCGCACCAGCCCGCCCGCAAGGTCCAGGTGGCCGAGATCCAGCCCGGTCAGCTCGGAAAGCCGCAGCCCTGAAGAGTAGAGGAGCTCCAGCATCGCCCTGTCGCGCCGGTCCAGGGTCCGCTCCGAGGGCTGCAGCATCGCACTCGAGGCCTGGTCCACGTCAAGGGCCCGCGGCAGTGGCCGCCGGGGCCGGGGACCGCGCAGCGCTGCGGCCGGGCTGCTCTCCAGCAGGCCCTCGCGCACCGCCCACCGGCCGAAGCTGCGCGCGGCCGAGAGAAACCGCTGAATGCTGCGCGGGTTGCGTCCTGCGCGGGCCAACCCCGCGGCGATCCGACGCAGCACCGCGGGATCGAGGTCCTCCCAGCCACCGGTAAACCCGGCGCGCAGGCGGTCGAGGTCACGCCCGTAGGCCGACACGGTATGCACGGACAGCCCGCGTTCGTCGCGAAGATGATCGAGGAAGGCCTGGACGGTGGCGTCCCGGGGCTGCTCCGATCCGCCGGCGGTCCTACCCGGTGGCGCAGCAGCGGGCGTCATGACAACAGATGGCCTCGGCCAGCAATTCACCCAGGTGGGTGACGAAATAGGTGCCCATGTCGGGAAGAAAACGCTCGGGCGATCGGCTGCCCAGCCCGAGGACTCCGATCTTGCGGCCATCGACCGACAGCGGCATCAGGATCGCCGAGCCAATGCCCGCGGCATCGTCGCCGAACAGCGCCTCGAGTGCGGGACGCGGCAGGCGTCCGCATATCGCCCGGCCACGCGCGAACAGCTCCTCGAACTGCTCGAGTTCCACGGGCGCGAGGCGGTGCAGATCGCTGCTGTCCTGCGCCGCCAGGCGGATACTCACCAGCTCGGCCTTCAGCTCGTCGCGCAGCGCCTCCTGGGTGAGCGCCAGGACCGCGTCCAGGCCCTCGGCGTGCATCAGCGTGCGCGCCAGCCGATGCAGGTGCAGGCCCATGCGCTCGTTCTCCCGGGCACGCTCGACCAGTTCCGCCATGCGCTGCTCGAGGTAGCGGTTCTTTTCCCGCAGCAGCGAGACCTGGCGCTCGATCAGCGACACCGAGCCACCCGCCGGATGGGGCAGGCGCAGCACGTCGAGCAGCGACAGGTGACGCTCGAAGAAATCGGGGTGCTCGCGCAGGAAGGCCTCGACGGCGTCCTCGGTGGGAAAATCGGGTTCGGTGCGCGGAGAACTGGCAGTCATGGCTTGATTCGACCCTGGAATACGGTGGTGGCCGGGCCGGTCATCCAGACGGGATCCGTGCCCAGTCCGGTCCAGCTTAGCACAAGGCTCCCGCCGGGCAGATGGACCCGCGCCCGCGCATCGACCAGCCCCCGGCGGCGTGCGACGGCCATTGCCGCGCAGGCGCCGGTGCCGCAGGCCAGCGTCTCGCCGACGCCGCGTTCGTGCACCCGCAGGTCGATGCGCCCGCGGTCGCGGATGGCCGCGAAACCGGCGTTCACGCGGTTCGGAAACCGCGGATGGTGCTCGATCAGCGGGCCGAGTCGGCCCACTGCGGCGGTACGGACGTCGTCGACCAGGATCACCGCGTGCGGGTTGCCCATCGAGACCGCTCCGATGCTCAGGATCGTGCCGTCCACGTCGAGGGCATATTCTTCGGCTGCCGCCTCCGCGAGGAAGGGGATGTCCGCGGGCTCGAAGCACGGCCGGCCCATGTCCACCCGGACCTGTCCGTCCGGCTCCACCTGCAGCACGATCGGGCCGGCGCGCGTCTCCACCGCGATGGTGTCCGCCTGCGTCAGCCCCTGCTCACGCACGAAGACCGCGAAACAGCGGGCGCCGTTGCCACACTGCTCCACCTCGCCGCCATCGGCATTGTAGATACGGTAGCGAAACAGCGCCGTGGCCGGATCGGAAGGTGGCTCGACAAGCAGCACCTGGTCGCAGCCCACGCCGAAGTGCCGGTCGGCCAGCAAGCGCACGTCGTCCGGGCTCAGGTCGACCTGCTGGCGCACACCGTCGATCACCACGAAGTCGTTGCCCAGTCCGTGCATCTTGGCAAAGGCCAGGCCCCTGAGGCCCGCTTCCGAGCCCGGGGGGCGACGGCCGGGATCCGTCATCGCGGCACCCCCGGTGCAGGGCTCACAGGCGCCCCCACACCAGCAGGTGCCGGTCGCTGACCTGTTCCACGCGGAGGGCGTCGAGCCCCGCCTCCCGCAACTGGCCGCGCACCTCGTCCGGCGTGAACGCCGCGTAGAGTGAGTGTTCGAAGTCGCGTCTCAGCACCTCGGGTTCGCCCTCCGCGTGCGCGGCGACCAGGGCCGCGGCCCGCTCCGGGGTGTCGGGGCGGCACAGGTCCATCACGAACACGCGGGCGCCCGGCGCGCCGTCGCGCAGGATCACCGCCCAGAGGACCCGCGGGTCGTGAAGGTGGTGCAACAGGCTGTTGCTGATGATCGTGTCATAGGGCGCCGCCGGACCACAGGCCGCGGGCAGCAGCCCCGGCCCCAGCCGGACCCGGGGCCCGGCAGGATGGCGGCGTCGCGTCTCCGCCCCGGCGGCCAGCATCGCGGGCGATCCGTCGATCCCGTCGACCAGGCAGGCGGGGTAGCGCGCAGCGAAGCGCAGGCTCACGTCCCCGGGACCGCAGCCGAGATCCAGGACCGTCCCGCTGACCGGCTCTGGGAAACGCTCGGCGAACAGGTCAACGAAGTGCTCGTGCGGCTCGCTGAAGTCGGCCTCGGCATAGGCGCGGGCCTGGTCCTCCCCCAGCATCAGCTCCGGTTCGGGCCGCCGCTCCATCAGGCATCCACCGGAAGCATGCTCTCGCGCATCATCAGGTGATCCACCTGCTCGCGCCGGTTCACGATCTGGAAGCGGTCGCCGTCCACCATGACCTCCGGCGGCCGCGGGCGGCTGTTGTAGTTTCCGGCCATCACGAAGCCGTAGGCGCCGGCGGAACGCACCGCCAGCAGATCCCCCTCGGCCAGCGTCAGTTCCCGCTCGCGGCCCAGGAAGTCGCCGGTCTCGCAGACCGGGCCGACCACGTCGTAGACGCGGCCGGGCCCGCCGCGCGGCCGGACCGGCACGATCTCCTGCCAGGCACCGTAAAGCGCGGGCCGGATCAGGTCGTTCATCGCCCCGTCGACGATCGCGAAGTCCTTGTGCTCGGTGTGCTTCAGGAACTCCACACGCGTCAGGAAGATGCCGGCGTTCGCCGCGATCGCGCGCCCCGGCTCCAGCAGCACCTGCAGGTTCCGGCCCGCGAGCACCTGCTTGAGCGCGGCCGCGTAGTCGGCCGGTTCCGGCGGCGCCTCGTCCCGGTAGCGCACGCCGAGACCGCCGCCCACATCGATGTGTTCCAGCGCGATCCCCTCCGCGCGCAGGCGGTCAGCCAGCGCGAGGACACGCTCCAGCGCGTCGGTGAAGGGCGTCAGGCGGGTCAGCTGCGATCCGATGTGGAAGCCGACCCCGCGGATCGCCACGTTGGGCAGCGCAGCCGCCTCGCGGTAGAGCGCCAGCGCCGCGTCCCCGTCCACGCCGAACTTGTTCTCGCGCAGACCGGTGGCGATGTAGGGATGGGTCTCGGCGTCCACGTCCGGGTTCACCCGGATCGAGATCGGCGCCCGCCGCTCCATCTCCCCGGCAACGCGGTTCAGCAGCGCCAGTTCGGGCCCGGATTCGATGTTGAAGCAGTGGATGCCCACCTGCAGCGCGCGTCGCATCTCGTCCGCGGTCTTGCCGACGCCGGAGAAGACGATCCCGCCCGGCAACCCGCCAGCGCGCAGCACGCGCTCGAGTTCGCCGCCGGACACGATGTCGAACCCCGAACCCAGGCGGGCGAGCACGTTCAGCACCGCGAGGCTGGAGTTCGCCTTCACCGCGAAGCAGACGCGGTGCGGAATGTCCGCCAGCGCGGCGGTGAAGGCCCGGTAGTGACGGGTCAGCGTGGCACGGGAATAGACGTAGGCGGGCGTCCCGACCACCTCGGCCAGCGTATCCAGTGCCACACCCTCGCAGTGCAGCACGTCGTTGTGCAGCGCGAAATGGTCCATCAGCGGCGCTCCTCGGGGGCGTCCTCCGGCAGGTACAGGTCGCCCTTCTGACCACAGCTCGCAAGGATCTGCAGGGACCCGAGGACGACGATCACGGCGATGAAGACGAGCTGGGCTTTGCAGGGCATGGTGGCAGGCGCAACGGGATTGGTGGTGCTAGTGTAAAGGGGAGAGCGGGGCGCTGCATTTCGCATACCCCCTCGAGTATGGTCTAGACTCCATGGTTCGCTGCCAGATGGCGGCGTTCAGGCGCGTCCCCCGGGGCTTCCGGCCTCCCGGCGCCGCCCGGCGGGTCGCGCCTGCGGGTTTTCGCTGAACCGCTGTTGGAATAGATTTGTCTGAAGGCTCGTCCGTACCACAGGCGTTTCCATCCCGACGCCCCGGACGATCCGGACCGAACCAAAGATGAGAGGAGAACTCCATGACAAGCAACAAGCGCCGTGTCTTTCTGAAAGGAAGCCTGGCCGCCGGCACCGTCGGCGTCGCCGTTGGAGCCGGCCTGCTGGCTCCCAGCAAGCTCCTGGCCGCCTTCCCGGCCGACGTCTTCGAGACGCGCGGTTATGAAGACGCCCTGGAGGCCGCGCTCGGCACTACGGAAATGGAAGAAGGCGATATTGAAATCACCGCCCCGGAAATCGCGGAGAACGGCATGGTCGTGCCGGTGACCGTGGAGACCGGGATGTCCGATGTGAGCGAAATGGCCCTGTTCGTGGTCGAGAACGGCTCCCCCCTGACCTCCAAGTACATCCTCGGGGCTGGCGCCGTGCCGATGTTCGCCACCCGCATCAAGATGGGCGAGTCCTCCGACGTGGTCGCGACCGTGAAGTCGAACGGCAGCTGGTACAAGGCCAGCCGCGAAGTGAAGGTCACCATCGGTGGCTGCGGCGGCTAAGCGTCCGGAACACCCCATCCGACATTCCCAATTTCTGGAGGTAGAACAATGAGCATTCGCATTCGTGCCGCGGAACGCGACGGCATCGTCACCGTACGCGCCCTGATGACCCATCCGATGGAAACCGGCACCGCCAAGGACAGCGCCGGCAACCTGATCCCGCCCCACCACATCCAGACCGTGCTGGCGGAGAGTGAGGGCAACACCGTGATGACCGCCTACTGGAACGTCACCATCTCCCGGAACCCCTTCTTCCAGTTCCAGTTCGAGGGCAGCTCGGGCGACAACCTGAAGCTCTCGTGGACCGACAACAAGGGTGAGAGCGACAGCGTCGAGACCACCGTCGGCTGAGCCTCTCGAGACCAACAAGGCCAACAAGGCCGGGGCACGTCCCCGGCTTTTTTGTGCCTGCTTTTCGCGGGCGCCAAAGGCGACGTAGAGTCGAGGGCAAAGGACGAACCGTTGGGGCCTGGTGGGCCCACCCGCCAGGAATCCAGGAGCGCACCATGCCGCAAAGGCCCAGGATCCCGAAGCCGGTCCCGGCCACCGGGGCAATCGAACCGCTGGGCTCGGACACCGTCCCGGCGGACCGGGCCGGCGTGCGGCCCGCCTGCGCCTTCCAGCCGATCGAGCCGCTGTGGCGGCGGCTTCCCAAACGCGACGAGCGTGGCCGCCGGCTGGCCGACTTCATGATGCTGATCCCCGGGCTCAAGCGGCGCAGCGACGCCGAGATCCGCCAGCGCCTGCAGGCAATCCACGAGGTTCTGGAGGGTTATGGCGAGGTCGTTGCCTTCGTCGAGATGAACCTGCGCATCAACACGCTCTGGGTGTCGGTTCAGGCGCAGCCCGGCCTCTGCCTCGAGATCCCCGCGGCCATCAAGTGCGCGGTACCGGAGGCCCTGCTGATCGGCCAGAGGGCCGATTCCTGAATCCTCGTAGGAGCGGCTTCCAGCCGCGATTGGCTGGTCCGGCGCCTGATCGCGGCTGGAAGCCGCTCCTACGAGGGCGATTGGCTGGTCCGGCGCCTGATCGCGGCTGGAAGCCGCTCCTACGAGGGCGATTGGCTGGTCCGGCGCCGGATCGCGGCTGGAAGCCGCTCCTACGGGAGGCGATTGGCTGGTCCGGCGCCTGATCGCGGCTGGAAGCCGCTCCTACGGGAGGCGATTGGCTGGTCCGGCGCCTGATCGCGGCTGGAAGCCGCTCCTACGGGAGGCGATTGGCTGGTCCGGCGCCTGATCGCGGCTGGAAGCCGCTCCTACGGGAGGCGATTGGCTGGTCCGGCGCCTGATCGCGGCTGGAAGCCGCTCCTACGGGAGGCGATTGGGTGGTCTGGCGCCGGATCGTGGCTGGAAGCCGCTCCTACTGGGGTTGATATCCGCTCGGGTGTTGGCCTCTTGTCGAACAGAAGCTTGCCAAACTGGGTTTTTGCGATAGCATCGGAATCATGAGAGCGCGTACCGCGGTCGTTCAACGCGACACACTGGAGACCCGGATCCGGGTCGAGCTGAATCTCGATGGCAGCGGGAGTGGCCGTTTCGTGACCGGCATCCCCTTCCTGGAACACATGCTCGACCAGGTCGCCCGGCACGGCGTGGTCGATCTCGACGTACAGGCGGAGGGCGACCTGCAGATCGACGCGCACCACACCGTCGAGGACATCGGCATCACGATCGGCCAGGCGCTGGCCCAGGCGCTCGGCGACAAGACGGGCATCCGCCGCTACGGACATGCCTACGTGCCGCTGGACGAGGCCCTCTCGCGGGTGGTGATCGACTTCTCCGGGCGGCCGGGGCTGGAGATGCACGCCGATTTCCGGCGTTCGCACATCGGCCAGTTCGACGTCGATCTGTTCCACGAATTCTTCCAGGGACTGGTCAACCATGCCCGGATGACACTGCACATCGATGGCCTGCGGGGCAACAATGCCCATCATGTCGCGGAGACCATCTTCAAGGCCTTCGGGCGTGCGCTGCGCATGGCGGCAGAGCCGGATCCACGCATGACCGAAGTCACGCCGTCCACCAAGGGCGCCCTGTAAGGGGAAGGAATCTAGGGGGCGTTCCCGCATGCAAAGCGTCGCCGTAATCGACTACGGCATGGGCAACCTGCACTCGGTGGAGCGCGCGCTCCGCCACGAGGCGCCCCCCGACACGCAGGTCCTGCTGACCAGTGACCTCGCGCTGATCCGCGAGGCGGACCGTCTCGTCTTCCCCGGACAGGGGGCGGCCGCCGACGCGATGCGCGAACTGCGCGCGCTGGGGCTCGACCGGGTCCTGCCGGAACTGGCCACCACGCGCCCCTTCCTGGGCATGTGCCTCGGCCAGCAGATCCTGCTCGACTGGAGCGCCGAAAACGGCGGCGTGGACCTCCTCGGCGTGATCCCCGGCACTGTGGAGCGTTTTCCGGAGCGCGCGATCGACGGCAACGGGCGCCGGCTGAAGATTCCGCACATGGGCTGGAACGTCGTGCGCCGGATCCAGGACCACCCGCTCTGGCACGGGCTGCCGGAGGAATCCTGGTTCTACTTCGTGCACAGCTACCGCGTGCTGGCGGCCCGGCGGGAGGACGTCGTCGGCGAGACCGACTATGGTCAGCCCTTCGCCTCGGTGATCGCGCGCGACTCGATGTTCGCCATGCAGTGCCATCCCGAAAAGAGCGCCTCCGACGGGCTGCGCCTGCTGAACAACTTCCTGCGTTGGGACGGTCGCTGGTGAAGGCACTGCAACCATTGATGGTCAGGAGTGGCGGCGGCGTGCGATGAGCGTTAGCGTAAAGGCCGCGCGCCTCCCTCTCCCGCTTGCGGACAAGGCCGCCAGGGGCCGGGGAGCGGACTTCGAACCGCCGCAGGCGGGCCCGACGGGCGGAGGGCAGCATGCCCGAAGTCACGGGCCGGCGATGGTTTCATGCTCGGGAACGGCGAACGGACATGAGCGTTAGCAACGGAGTCGATGATGCTGGTGATACCCGCAATTGATCTCAAGGAAGGCAAGTGCGTCCGGCTGCGCCAGGGCCGGATGGAGGAATCCACGGTCTTCGGCGACGATCCGGTGGCAATGGCCGGGCGCTGGGTGGATGCGGGTGCAGAACGGCTGCACATCGTGGACCTCGACGGCGCCTTCGCGGGCGTGCCGAAGAACGGGGAAGTAATCCACGCGATCGCCGAGGCCTATCCGGACCTGCGCATCCAGGTCGGCGGCGGCATCCGCGACGACGACACCGTGCTGGCCTATCTCGAGGCCGGCGTGGAATACGTGATCGTGGGGACCAAGGCGGTCAGCGCACCGCATTTCGTGAACGATCTGTGCCTGGAATTCCCGGGGCGCATCATCGTCGGCCTCGACGCCCGCGACGGCAAGCTCGCGGTGGATGGATGGTCCAAGCTCTCCCACCACGACGTGATCGATCTCGCGCAGCACTTCGAGGCCGACGGCGTGGTCGCGATCATCTACACCGACATCAGCCGGGACGGCATGATGCAGGGCGCCAATGTGGAGGCGACCGGGCGGCTGGCCCGCGAGGTGCGCGTTCCGGTGATCGCATCCGGTGGCGTCAGCACCGTCGATGACATCCGGCGCCTGCTGGAGATCGAGGACGACGGCGTCGACGGCGTGATCGTCGGCCGCGCGCTGTACGAGGGCGCCTTCACGCTGCAGGAAGCGATTGCGGTGGCGGGCGGCAGCGAGTGACCATGCTCGCCCGCCGCATCATCCCCTGTCTCGACGTCGACGCCGGCCGCGTGGTGAAGGGCGTGAACTTCGTCGGGATCCGCGATGCCGGCGACCCGGTGGAGGTGGCGCGCCGCTACGACCAGCAGGGCGCCGACGAGATCACCTTTCTCGACATCACCGCGAGCAGTGACGAGCGCGAGACCATCCTGCACGTGGTCGAGCAGGTGGCGCAGCAGGTCTTCATCCCGCTGACCGTCGGCGGCGGTATTCGCGAGGTCACCGACATCCGCCGGCTGCTGAATGCCGGCGCGGACAAGGTCTCGATCAACACCGCGGCCGTGCACCGTCCGGAACTGGTGGCCGAGGCGGCCGACAAGGTCGGCAGCCAGTGCATCGTCGTGGCCATCGACGCCAAGCGGGTCGACGATGACGCCGAATTCCCGCACTGGGAGGTCTACACCCACGGCGGGCGGCGGCCCACGGGCCTCGACGCGGTGGCCTGGGCGCAGAAGATGACGCGGCTCGGGGCCGGCGAGATCCTGCTGACCAGCATGGACCGCGACGGCACCCGCATCGGCTTCGACCTGGATCTGACGCGCGCGATCAGCGACGCGGTGACCATCCCGGTGATCGCATCCGGCGGCGTGGGCGAGCTCGCGCACCTGGTGGACGGGGTAGTCGAGGGGCACGCCGACGCAGTGCTCGCGGCGAGCATCTTCCACTTCGGGCAGCACACCGTGGCCGAGGCGAAGGCGGCGATGGCGGCGGCCGGGGTGCCGGTGCGTCCGGCGCGCGAGGGCCCGGCGTGAACCGGGACATCCTGAGCGAGCTCGCGGAGGTGATCGATGCCCGGCGCGGGGCGGATCCCGAGACCTCCTACGTCGCGTCCCTGCACCACCGCGGCCTCGACGTGATGCTGAAGAAGCTCGGCGAGGAGACCACGGAGACGGTGATCGCCGCGAAGAATCCGGACGATCGGGCCGTCGTCTCGGAGATGGCCGACCTCTGGTTCCACGCACTCGTGGTATTGTCTGCGCGCGGACTGCACCCGGATGACGTGATGGACGAACTCGCCCGGCGCTTCGGCCTCTCCGGCATCGCCGAGAAGGCTGGCCGCGTCACGGCGGGCAAACGTTCGGACTGATTCGGGGTCTACCGCTTCTTGATGGAATTCGCGCATCGCGCTTCCCGTCTCCTTCTTTCCCACCCTGGAAAGGGAGCCGGGAGAGACGGCAAAGAGGGCGATCCGCCGCCGCGATGATCATCATTCGGGGTGACACGGGTCACCGGGGTCGTTAGGGTTATTTTCAGCGTTATTCGGAGGCATCCCATGGGGATCGGCGGTATCAGCATCTGGCAGCTTCTCATCATCCTGCTCATCGTGGTGCTCCTGTTCGGCACCAAGAAGCTGCGCAACATGGGCGGAGACATCGGCTCCGCGGTCAAGAGTTTCCGCAAGGCGGTCAAGGACGGCGGCGAGTCGGACGAGGCGGACAAGGACAAGGAAGAAGGCGAGGGCGAGGGCGAGGAGATCCCGAAGGTCGAGGACCAGCAGAAGGGCCGCGTGATCGACGCCGAGGCGCGCAAGGAGGCCGAGTCCGGCCGCAGCGGCGAGCGCCCTTCCTGACCCGGCCACCCCACCGCCGCCCCCCTTGCCGCCGGATAGCCCATGTTTGACATCGGTTTCTGGGAAATCCTGATCATCACCCTGATCGCGCTGCTGGTGGTCGGACCGGAGCGTCTGCCCGGCCTCGCCCGCGAAATCGGGCGCTTCGTGGGCAAGACGCGGCGCTTCGTGAACAGCGTGCGCTCGGACATCGAGCAGGAGCTGCAGACCGAGGAGCTGCGCGAGATGGTCAAGGGTCAGGAAAGGGAGATCCAGGAACTCAAGAGCATGATGCAGGACACCGAGGAGACGCTGCGCGAGGACCTGCGCGATACCGAGAAGGCCCTGCGCGACGAGCCCGCTTCCGATCAGCACAAGCGCAAGAAGAAGCTCGACCCCGAGGAACGGCCCGGATCCGGATCCCCTTCCGGGAAGGCATCCGGTGACCGCCCCGAGGACACCCGCCCGAGCGTCAAGCGCGTCCCCGTCCAGGGCAACCTGGATGCGGACCTGCTGACCGAGCCGCCCCGCCGCGAGGAACGGACAACCGCCGCAGGCGATGAAGACGGCCGCACCGATTCCGACGGCAACGCGAACAAGGCATGAGCGACGGCAAGACCACCGGCGAGCCCTCCCCGGAGGCCACCGAAACCCTGCTCAGCCATCTGGTCGAACTGCGCGATCGCATCCTGCGCATGTTCCTGGCGATCCTGGTCGTCTTCCTCGCGCTGTTCCCGTTCGCGAACCAGATCTACACCTTCCTCGCGAAGCCGCTGATGGCGCACCTCCCCGAGGGCACCAGCATGATCGCGATCGAGGTGGCCGCGCCGTTCCTGATCCCGTTCAAGCTGGTCCTGCTGCTGGCGGTGGTACTGACCATCCCGTACATCCTCTACCAGTTCTGGGCCTTCATCGCGCCCGGCCTGTACAAGCACGAGAAGCGCCTCGCCGGACCGCTGGTACTGTCCTCGACGCTGCTGTTCTACCTCGGGATGGCCTTTGCCTACTTCGTGGTGTTCCCGCTGATCTTCGCCTTCTTCACCGCGACCGCGCCCGAGGGCGTCGCGGTGATGACCGACATCTCGCGCTATCTCGACTTCGTGATCATGCTGTTCATCGCCTTCGGCATCGCCTTCGAGGTGCCGATCGCGACCATCCTGCTGGTGTCGATGGGCGCCACCACGCCCGAGAAGCTGGCGCGCAAGCGGCCCTACGTGATCGTCGGCACCTTCGTGATCGGCATGGTGCTGACCCCGCCGGACATCATCTCGCAGACCCTGCTGGCCCTGCCGATGTGGGTGCTCTTCGAGATCGGACTGCAGCTGTCGAGGATGATGGAGAGGCGCAAGGCCGCGGAGCGGGCCGCGCAGGAAGCGGCCGATGACGGCGGGTCCGACGACGACGGCCCCCGCGGCGGCGGTCCGGGCGGCGGCGGTTCCGGACCGCGACCCAAGGGCGGTCCGGGCGGTCAGACCCCGCGTCCGGGCGGAGGGGCCAGCGGGGCCGGCCCCGCGGCCGGAGCCGCCGCGTCCGGCGCGGCCACCGCCGGCGCCACGACCGCAAAGGCCTCCGAGACCGGCTTCCGCCCCCTCAGCCCCGAGGAGATGGACGCCGAGCTCGACCGCCTGGAAGAGGAAGAGCGTACCCGCACCGAAGAGCGCGCCTCCCGGAAGGCGCAGGCCGGGTCCGCGACCGAGGACAAGAGCGCCTCCCCGCCGACCGAAGAGACGCGAACCCCCGGCAACGGCTGAGACCCCCCTGGCCGAGCGTGTAGGAGCGTGCCCCGCCACGCGAATCGGCGTCGGATTGGTCCCGGCGTTCAGCGCGCCTGCGGCGCGTTCGCGAGCAGGCTCGCTCCTACAGGGGCCGGGGCGAGCGCTATAGGAGGCCAGCCCCTGGGCGGCATCCCCGGCGCCCAATCGCCGGGAGGGCTCGCATCCCAGGGGGCCGCCTCTGACGTCAGACCTCCTCGGCCTCCAGCACCCCGACCTCTCCACCGAAGATCTCGACATACGCCCCGTACAGGGCCGCAAGCACCACCGGGCCGAGCACCAGGAAGCCCAGCGCCAGCGGGATCATCGCCAGAAACGCGAGCACGAAGTAGATCAGGCTGAAGATCACCAGCGGGCCGATGTTCAACAGCGTCCCGCGCACGCTTGCCGGAATCGCCTCCGCGATCTCCAGCCCGCGGAAGTAGACCAGCGGGATCGAAAAGGCGAGCACCGCGAAGATCACCAGGTACAGGAGGAGGAGCACGATCAGCCCGAAGAAGCCGATCCCCGCCAGCGGGAAGACCATCGGCTCGCCCATGCCGCCAGCCGCGCCGCCCATGTGCGCGGCGCCGCCGACGAACAGCGCCAGCACCACCGCCAGCACCACCGACGCCAGCAGCGCCACCAGCCCGAGCAGCAGCAGCGGCACCCGTCGTTCGTGATCCTGAATCGGCTGGAACAGGTGGCCGACACCGACGGTCTCCCCCGCCTCGAGATCGTGCGCGATCTTCATGAACCCGGCCACCAGTGCGGGCGTGATCACCGCCATCACCAGCCCGCCAATCAGGGGTACCAGGTTCAACACGATACTGATCACGAAGAAGATCACGAAGCTCAGGACCCAGGTCACCCAGTCCTTCGTGAAGCTGTTCCAGCCACGCCTGAACAGCCCCCATCCCCTGCTCAATGGCATCGTACGGATTTCCATCGCCTGTCCTCCCTGTAGATGAAGCCTCATTAACCGGTTTCCCGCCCGGGCTTGTCAAACGGAGCCAGGACCGGCGCGCCGCTATGGCCGCCCGGCCGCAGGCCCTTCGAAAGAATGCGATTGAAGCCGGCACGAGGCTGTGGCATGATGCCGGTCATACATAAGGATTAGCTAATATATTTGATCTTGCTGGACTCTGATCCCGTTAACTGCATGAGAACTGGAGACACACCATGACCAAGCGTTTCATCATGACCGGCATCGGCGGATTCCTCGTGGGAATCGTGGCGATGATGCTGACCGCCTTCTCGGCCGCGCCGAAGCTGATGGTCGTCGAGGACGAGAGCCTCTACAACTTCGAGGACACGGTGGAGATGATCAAGACCACCGCTGCCGAGCAGGACTGGAAGGTGCCGACCGTGCACATGATCCATGACGCCGTCACCCCCTACGGCTACGAGGTCGGCCGCGTCGCGGTACTGGAACTGTGCCAGCCGCACCATGCCGGCAAGATCCTGGCCGAGGACGGCGCGAAGGTCGTGACCTCGATGATGCCCTGCCGGATCTCGGTCTATGAGACCGACGACGATCGCGTGATCGTGTCGCGGATGAACACCAGCCTGATGGCCCAGGCCTTCGGCGGCACCGTCGCCTCCGTGATGGCCGAGGCCACCGGCGAGAACGAGGCCATCCTCGAGAGCGTGCTGCAGTAAGCACCTCCCAGGCCGCACCGAAAGAACCCCGCTCCGGCGGGGTTCTTTCATGGCCACCGAAGACCCGCCCAACGCCGTCGCCGCAGGCCCCGGGCGCCCGCGTAGGAGCGTGCCTCGCACGCGAATGGGCGCCGGGCGGAACCCCCGGCGTCCGGCGCGCCTGCGGCGCGTTCGCGAGCAGGCTCGCTCCTACATGGGGATTCGGCTGGCCGTGTAGGAGCGTGCCTCGCACGCGAATGAGCGCCAGATGGCCCCCCGGGCGTTCGGCCCGCCTGCGGCGCGTTCGCGAGCAGGCTCGCTTCTACCTGAATAAGGGCGCGCACCGAAGGAGGCCAGCCCCGGGCGACCATCCCCGGTTCCTGACCGCCGGAAGGGCTCGCCTCCTACTGGCGCCGGTACACGTCCTCGAAGCGCTCGATGTCGTCCTCTTCGAGGTACTCCCCGACCTGCACCTCGATGATCTGCAGCGGGATCCTGCCCCGGTTTTCCAGCCGGTGGCGCACCCCGATCGGGATGTAGGTGCTCTCGTTCGGGGCCACGGTGATGAGGTCCTCGCCCCGGGTCACGGTGGCGGTCCCCGACACCACGATCCAGTGCTCCGAGCGGTGCTGGTGCCGCTGCAGGCTCAGGCTCGCGCCAGGCGTGACCGAGATGCGCTTCATCTTGTATCCGGGCGTATCCTCCAGCACCGTGTAGCTCCCCCAGGGGCGCTGCACGGTCAGGTGCAGGCGGCACTCCGCGGCGTCACGGCGGCTGAGCTCGTCCACCACCTCGCGCACGCGCTGGGTCTGCCCCCGGGGCGCGACCAGGATCGCGTCGGCCGTCTCCACCACGCACAGGTCGCGCACGCCCACCGCGGCCACCAGCCGCCGGTCACCGTGCACCATGGTGTTCTCGCAGTCGATCGCGAGCGCGTTGCCGTGCAGCGCATTGCCGTGTTCATCCTGGACCGCGAGATCGTGTACCGCGTCCCAGCTCCCGACGTCCGACCAGCCGATGTCGCAGGGGACCAGCAGCACCCGATCGGAGCGTTCCAGCACCCCGTAGTCGATCGAGATCGAGGGCATTGCATCGAAGTGGGCCTCCACCGCGGGCTGCGCATCTTCTCCACCGGCATCCACCCATTCCGACCGGATGCGCTCCAGCACCGCATGCACCTCCGGCAAATGCCGCTGCACCTCGGCGAGGATGCTGGATGCCTTCCACACGAACATGCCGGAGTTCCACCAGTAGTTCCCATCGGCCAGAAACCCCTCCGCCGTCGCGAGGTCCGGCTTCTCGGTGAAGCGCTCCACCGGCGCCACGGCGCTGCCGTCCGTGACTGCACGGATGTACCCGTAGCCGGTCTCCGGACCGGTCGGGCGGATCCCGAAGGTCACCAGCGCGCCGTCCTCGGCCGCCGAGATCGCGCGGTTCAGGGCCTCGTGGAAGGCCGGCCGGTCGCGGATCACGTGGTCCGCAGGCAACACCACCATCACCGGGTCATCCCCGTTGCGGCTCAGCCAGGCCGCCGCCAGCGCGATCGCCGGTGCGGTGTTGCGGCCCACGGGTTCAAGCAGCTTCTGGAAGTCGTGCAGGGCCTGGTAGGCCTCGCCGCGTGCATGCTCCGCGCCGGTGACGATCAGCGCGTTGGCCGCATCCACCACCGGCTGCAGCCGGTCCAGCGTCGCCTCCAGCAGCGAACGCTCGCCCTCGATGCGCAGAAACTGCTTGGGCAACTGCCGCCGGGACAGCGGCCACAGCCGCGTACCATTGCCGCCGGCCAGAATCACTGCATGCACCATGACTGTCACACCCCGTTTGCGTTGTTCACCACCCCCTCTCCCGCCGTCGGGAGAGGGGGGTCAGGACCCTGTAGGGTGGGCCGGGGATTCCCGGCGATCAGCGCGGCGATCTCCGCTACGCGGCGCTCCACCTCGGCCGCACCTCCGCGCGTCTCCACGTTCAGACCCCGTAGGGTGGGCCAAGCGGAGCGGGCCCACCGTCCGGACAGTGGTGGGCCCGCTGCGCTTGGCCCACCCTACAGACTATTGGGTGGGCCGGGGATTCCCGGCGATCAGCGCGGCGATCTCCGCTACGCGGCGCTCCACCTCGGCCGCACCTCCGCGC
>JAABTX010000245.1 GCA_011389655.1 Thioalkalivibrio sp. | reverse complement strand
CTTCCGGAAAAGCGGGCTGCTCGGCCTCTCGGGGCTGTCCAACGACATGCGGGCGCTTGCGGCTTCGGACACGGCCAGGGCGCGCTTCGCGATCGAGGTCTACGTGCATCGTGCGGTACACGAAATCGGGGCGATCGCGGCCGAGATCGGGGGGATCGACGCGTTCGTCTTCACGGGCGGTGTCGGAGAGAACGCCGCCACGATCCGGGCCGCGATCATGGAGCGGCTGGACTGGCTGGGGCTGGCCATCGACCCGGATGCCAACGGCCGGAATGCGCGGACCCTCTCCGCCCCGGCCTCCAAGCCTGTCCTGATCACTCCCGCAAACGAAGAGGCCGTGATTGCACGCGACACGCGCGAGGTTCTCGCACAGCCACGATAGTGCGTGAGCCGGGTCGATCGGATCGATCCGGAGTTTTTGGGGGCGGTCCGATCCGGGTTATCAGCCGGTCCCTTCCTCCGGCTGACATGTCGAGCCCTTCCCGGCATCCTGGCATCCGCGGTCTCGGCCCAGCCCCCACCGGCCCCAGTCACCGACGGACGGGCTGTCATCACGCACGATCCCGGTCAGCGGATCGGGCGGGGAGATCGGTCCGTCGGCCGGGATGGTTCGCGGTCGCTGCCCGGGGCGCGGGGCAATTGCCCCGCGCCGCCGATGCGGCCCGATCAGGAGGGGATGCCCGGATTGCGGCGTCGCCTGCTGCGCATGGCGACAGCGACCCGGCAGTTCCCGTTGCGTCCTGATGGCAGGAGCACCCGGCTGGGGCGCCGGTTCCAGTTTCAGCGGGAGAACGCAGCAGCATTTGCGGTTCCGCGCGGGCGCTCGGACAGCTCCGGACCAGCGAGGCGGCCCGGAGCGGGGACGCCTTGCGTCACCCCATGCGGGAGGCGACGTTCTCCCAGTTCACCAGATTGTCCAGGAAGTTCTGCAGATAGGCCGGGCGCTTGTTGCGGTAGTCGATGTAGTAGGAGTGCTCCCACACATCGCAACCCAGCAGGGCCGTCTGACCGAAGCAGAGGGGGTTCACGCCGTTCGGCGTCTTGGTCACCTTCAGCTTGCCGTCCTCCATGACGAGCCACGCCCAGCCCGAGCCGAACTGCGCGGCTCCGGCAGCGGCGAACGCCTTCTTGAACTCGTCGACCGAGCCGAAGGCGTCCGTGATGCGCTTTTCGAGTTCGCCCGGCATCGCCGTTCCGCCAGGAGCCATCATCTCCCAGAACTGGTTGTGGTTCCAGTGCTGGCTGACCTGATTGAACAGGCCCTGATGCTCGTCCTTGCCATAGATTTCGGGGATGATCGTGGCGAGCGCGGCGTTGTCGGCTCCCTCCCACGGGGTGCCGGAAATCAGCTCGTTGCCCTTGGTGACATAGGCGTTGTGGTGCAGGTCGTGGTGATACTGCAACGTCTCCTCGGACATGCCGCTTCCGGCGAGCGCGTCGTGGGAGTAGGGAAGGTCGGGGAGCGTGAAGGCCATGGGGAATCTCTCCTGTCTGTCTCTCTGGTGTCCGCGGAGCACGGGTCTGTGCGCCCGTACCCTCATCCCTCGATATATGCCGGCGCAACCGCAACAAAAGGGCGCAGAGGTCAGAGGGCGGTCAGCACCGCGGCGACACGCCGATCCTCCGCCAAGAGGACGTTGTAGGTCCGACAGGCCGGCGGAGTCGCCATGATCTCGACACCGATCCCGGCTTCCTCGAACAGGATGCGCAGACGAACCGGCAGCGGCGCGATGTCGGCTCCCTGCCCCACGAGCACGACATCCACCTCCGGCGCGAGAGCCAGCACCGGTGGCAGGGCCTCGGCGTTCAGCGGCATCGCGATCGGCACGACGCCCTGCGGGCTCAGCAGCAGCGAGCCCTCGTGCCACTCTCCTCCTATACGAAAGCCACCGGGCCCGTATCCGTCGATCGGGCGCTGATCGGAAAAACGGATCTCGTTGAGCCTCATTGCTGTCATCCTCCAGTCTCTGCGATGCCGGACCGCGCTGTTCCGCGAGGAGATCGGCACCCGGTCACCCGACATCATGACGGGATGACGACCCCCGACAACCCGTTCGCTGATCTTGCGCTCCCTCGAATTTGCGAAATTCCGGCCCGCCGGACGGATCGGTCCGGCCGGAACCCTGTCCGGATCACGCAGAACCGGTCGAGGAACGTGCAAAGCTCCGCTGCCTGATCAGGCATGGAAGCGAACGCCCCCGATCGCGAAGTCGGCATGAAAGGCACGTCCGATCGCGACAATGCCTATACGCCGGAGGGTCGACCGGTCGAGCGGGGCGTCGATCCGGTGCGGCTCGAACTCCGCGAAGGGCAGCCGACGCGTCCGCCACTCCGGCTCCGCGACGAAGCCGGCACGGTAGGACTGCCAGGGGCGGCGCACGTCGGCCGTGCGCAGGTGCAGGTTGTAGCTCTCGCCGTTGCCGATGACGTCGATCTCGATGCCCGCCCATCGGCCTGCATCGATGGGGGCGCCGTCGGGCGCGAGGTCCAGCGCGATCTGGATGAAGCCGCCGTTGTTCTCGAGGCTCACGTCGCCCTGCATGCGGATGGCCTCACGGCCGCGGACGATCTCGCGGCGCATCGTGCCGTTCGAGACCCCGCCCATGACACGGTCGGCAATCAACTGCCACGCGGCGCCGTTGCGCGCCAGTGGCGGCGGCTGGCTCAGGTCGTCGATCACATCGGTCGTTGCGGCCAAGCTTCGGCTCCATCCCAGACCCGCGGCGCTCGGGTTTTTCGTACGGTCTGGCGGACCTGACACGCGTCGGGGGATCTTAACGTTCGAGGACGAAAAAACCAGGATCCAACGCAGGTCCTCGACGGACCCCGCCGGTCAGCCGTCCAGGATCACGTGTCGGTCGGGGCGGGCGGGACAGGCCCGCAGGTTCCGGAGTTGTTCGACAGGCTGGCGTCACTGCGGGCGAGCGTGACGCCTTAAGCTCGTCTTGGCGAAGGTGCTCATCAGCGCGTCGATCTCCGCATGGCTGCGTGCCGATTACCCGGC
>JAABTX010000244.1 GCA_011389655.1 Thioalkalivibrio sp. | reverse complement strand
GTTACGTTGATAAGCTCATGCTGTTCTTCGTCCTGTGCTGATGCCATCAGGCTACCTTTCGAATACGTATTCAATCCAGTCCGGCCAACCATCTCTTGGCCTCATGGCCGCTTTCGATCCCGGGCACGGCCAGTTCGTCGAGTGCGGCCTGCAGGTCCCGAGGCAGCGGTCCCCGACGAAGAATCCCTATCGTCTCTTCGAGCTGTTCGGGATTCTCCGCGCCGAGTACCCATCGGTCCACACCGTTGACCGAGAGCGCCCACCGGAGCAGTAGCTCCACGATAGCGAGCCCGGACTCCGCAGCAATCCTGCCGAGCGCGTTAAGCCGCTCGGGAATGGCCGGCCAATCCAGCAGTCGAGCATCAACATTGTCTCTACTGATGTACGCGCCGCCCTGCAGGACACCAGCAGCCAGTAACGAGGCACCCCGCTCGCGGGCTGCCGGCAGAACGTGTTCAAGAGCCCCGCGGAACACCGGGTCCAGATTGTATGCGCACATCACGCTGTCGACCGGCAGGTGCCGCACTGTCTCCGCGAGCGGACGCGCGGTAACTGCCGTGACGCCGATCGAGGTGCACACACCGAGTCGCTTCGCTTCCAGCAAGACGTCCATCACCGGCGCATCGCCCGGTATCACTCGGGTAACCGGCGTGATGTAGTCCTCGTCGTACGCGCCGGGGTGGTCATCCCACCAGACAATGCTATCCGCCTCGTGGATCTGAAGCAGGTCCACTTTTCCGTGGAGTGATCGGTAGCACTCATGTACAACACCGCGCAGCGCACCGGCGTCACGGTAGAGTTCCAAGCAACCGGGGTAGGTCTCGGCGAATAGTCCGATCTTCGTGCTGATGAACAGATCATCCGCGGGGACGTTCCGAACCAAGCGTCCCAGGGCACCGTGAGCGGCGCCGTGGTCGTATGCGATCGAAGAGTCGAAGTACCGGATACCGAGGTCGTACGCGAAGCGGATCGTGGCTTCGGCATTCGCGAGGCTCCCCCGGGCAAGGCGGCCTGTCCCGAAACCGAGTCGGTCGCAGAGCGGGTCGCCGGTTACTGGAAAATCGATCATGGGTTACCTCACGTGCGCGACGGAGCTTAGCACGAGTGCGTCGTGCCTCGCCAGAGGTCAATCTGATCGATCTCAGAGGAGTGACCTGAACGCATGGGTGGGGGAACGGTTCGCTCCATCAGCGCGTGCTCGCCGATCAGTTCCTCGTCGGCGGGCTGCCTCGCTACCAGGGCAACTCGTACGTCGGCGCGTGGGAGTATGGGGCCGTGTCGATCTCGAGGCGCGCCGTCGACCGCGCCGCCAGGAGCACAGCGAAGCGGTTTCCGGCGAGCGGTATGGTGGCACCGCCGTCAACCCGCACCCCGGTGAAACCGTGCTCGCCGTAGGCACCGCCCTGGATGATGACCTCACGGTCGTTGTCGGAGTCCGCGTTGGCAAGCTGCACCACCGTTCCATCGGCAGAGAGCTGTTCTACCAGCGCCGCAACGCCATGTGGCAATCCGGGGCGTCGGCGTACCGGATCAAAATAGCGCAGGCGCGCGATCCATAGCCCCCCGTTGTAACTCTGGAACGGCGCTCCCGCCGCCATCTGCCCCAGGACCCCCGCGTGCACCGGGTTCTGCGCGAGGACGGTCTGGCTGCGCCAGGCGTGCTCGTAGTCGGCACTGCGAAGCCGTTCGCTGGCAGTTGCCACCTGGCGCTGCGTAGCCCGCACAGCCGCGTCGGGCCATTCGGGGAAATCCCCGGCGAGCCAGCAAAGATGCGGCGCCTCGTTCTGAACAAACTTGTTTCCTACCAGGTCGTCGCGCACCTGGTGCCAATCAGCCGGGCCGTCGGGCCGCCACGCTTCGGCACCGGGCGCCGGCGGATTGGGGGATTCGGCGTAGTGGTATGCGTGTGGTCCGTGGGTCGCGCCGCCGAGGATACGACGAACGCGGGCCCAGTCACGGGGGTCCATCGACAGGTGCCAGAGGTGACCAACCACGTAGGGATCGAGGGGACGGAAGTCGTGCCAGCCATCCGGCCCCATCTTGTAGGGCACCAGCAGGTCGCCGTCGCGCTCGACCGCCCGGTCGAGCAGGTAGTCGATCTGCGACCGGTAGAAGTCCAGGTACTTTGGATCCCGGCTCAAGAGCCACGCTGCCTCGATCGCGGTCGCCAGAGCGTGGAAGATCATCCAGACGCCGTAGCGACCCGACCAGCCGAAGAAGCCGCCCCACCACTGTCCGCCGCGGGTCTCGCCTATGCGGCCACTGAGCCCCACGTTGTCCGGCACTATCCCGCCGTTCGTCGCGGCCCTCTCAATCCAGGCATCCACGTATTCCAGGACCCAGTCGCGGTAACGCGCCTCGCCGGAAAGGATGTACGCATGGGCAACGAGTCCGGTGATCGCGAGGTTCATGGGTACGTCGCCGCGCACCACTATCTCGTCGTAGAGGCGTTGGATTTCAGCGTGTCGGGCCTCGTCCTTATCCCATCCCGGCTCCAGGTCCGGGACCACCGGGTGCAGCGATGCGTGGCCGTAGCTGAGAAAGTAGTCGCACGGCGCGCTGAACGCCGGGCCGTCGCTGCCGGTGATGGGCGAGCGAATCAGGCGGAGAACCGGATCGTAGTTGCCGTGCCTCGGGTCCACGTAGAAGTCGGCAAAACGGCAGGCGCGTTCGACGTTCTCGGCGATGGATGGGTCGGCGAGAGCCGAGTTCTGCAGGCCCACGTATCCCTCGCTCAAGTGCAACATATCGTATCGGCGCGTCATCTCATCGCGCACGCTACCGCTCTCGGTCCACTGCCGTGTGATACCGTTCCAGCATGCCAGGCCGGCGTCGATCAGCTCTTCGTCGCCGCCCATCGCGTAGACCAGCGGCCAGGCAGTGAAGCATTCGTAGTCGTCGTCGAGCTTGCCGTGGCGTTTCAGGGTGCCGTCCGGCCCCACGTACTTTTCCAGAAAGAGCCGCGCCCCGTCGACCATACCGTCGAGCAGTTGCCGTTGTCCGGT
>JAABTX010000243.1 GCA_011389655.1 Thioalkalivibrio sp. | reverse complement strand
GGTCCGTTGCCTGCCCGCGCGCACGCGCAGTGGCGGGGACAAAGACCTGCGTTTCAGGATTAACGCTCCGAGGTCGGTGTCGCCTTGCGCGTTGGCCAGTTGAGCCGGCGTCTGGTCGCCGGCCTTCCCGACCGGGCGCCGGACCTTCTGGAACTTGCGGCGATGGTCCATGGCGTCGATGCAGGGGTCGGCAGGGGCGGACCGGCGGATGCGCGGATGGGCGCGCTCCGGCACAGGCGCTTTGTCGTCGAGATGCCGGTGCGCGACCTTCCCTTCTGGCAGGATGCGGAGGTCGGACACGCGCTGCAAGCGGCCCTGATGTTCCTGTCCGGGGATCGCTTCGCGTTCAGCTTCACCCCGGAGACCGAGCCGGACGCAGAATACACGCGTTATTTCGAGTTCGGCGCGGATGGTGGCTGGCGGGCCGACCGCGTGCGGATGTTCTCAGCCGGGCTCGATTCCTTTGCCGGCGCGCTGGAGGAAACCGCAGAGCAGCGCCTTGCACTGGCACGTGATGGATGAGGCGGCTGGCTGCTGGATCCCATACCGTCCGGACGCGCCCAAGGTCTTCGAGCGGTGAGCGCGACATGGCCGCCTCAAGGAAGGGCGGGGTCTTCGGTGGCCTCACCCAGCCATCCGCGCGGGACAGGTTCCTTCCGAACCGGATCAACCACATTCCGGGACCAAATACCCGGCTTTGGGTCCCGTCGCAGTGTTGCCGGGAGGCACCGGGCCGCGCGGGGGCCTCGAGAAACGGTCTCAGTCGCCGAACTCGGCGCGCACCGCGTCGGTATGCTGGCCGAGCGCCGGAACGGGGCCTGGCTGCGACACGCGGTCATCGACGAGCGCACCCGTTGCCAGCATCCGGACCGGGCCCGTGGGGCTATCTACCTCGACATATCGGTTCTGCGGGTGATGTGTCAGGTCGTCCATCGTGCTGACACGGCCGTACGCGATACGAGCGGCCTCCAACCGCTTTGCCATCTCGTCCCGGGGCGCCCCGGCGAACATCGGGCGCAGCACCTCGTCAAGCGCCTCGCGGTTCTTCACGCGGTGCGAATTGGTATCGAAGCGCGGGTCATGGGCCACCTCCGGCCGGTTCAGGAGATCGGAACAGAAGACCTTCCATTCACGCTCGTTCTGGATCGAGAACAGCACCTCCCTGCCATCCGCGCACCTATAGGCTCCGTAGGGCGCGATGGTCGGATGGTTCAGGCCGCTGCGCACCGGCGTCTTGCCGCCGTAGGCATATTGCAGATAAGGAACATTCATCCAGTCGGCGAGCGCGTGAAACAGAGAAACCGACAGGTGCCGCCCCTGTCCCGTGACGCCGCGGCCGATCAGCGCCTGAAGCACTGCCTGGAAGCCCGTCATTCCGGCTGCAATGTCGCAGACCGACACGCCCACGCGTGCCATGCTGTCCTCGGTCCCGGTAATCTGCGACAGCCCGCTCTCGGCCTGCACAAGAAGGTCATAGGCCTTCAGACCCTTCATCGGCCCGTCCTCGCCGTAGCCGGAAATGGCCACGGTTATCAGGCGCGGGTAGCGGGAGCGAAGCTGTGCTTGGTCGAATCCCAGCCGCGCGATCGCCCCTGGTGCGAGGTTCTGGATGAACACGTCCGCCGTCGCCAGCATGCGCTCCAACAGCGCCTTGTCCGCCGGATCGCGCAGGTCGAGGCAGATCGATTCCTTGCCCCGGTTCAGCCAGACGAAATACGCGCTCTCGCCATGAACCAGATGATCATAGCCGCGCGCGAAATCGCCCTCGGGACGTTCAACCTTGATCACGCGCGCACCTGCCTCGGCAAGACGCCCGGAGAGATAAGGCGCCGCCACTGCCTGTTCGACCGAAACGACCATCACGCCTTCGAGATCCTTTGCCATGCCGACGCCTTTCTCCAGGTTGCTCCCACGTATACGGTTTTATTATGCCTTGACCGGCTGCGCCGGTGAAATAGGCCCCCGAGACGAATGTCATAGGCAGGCACAATGGCCGGCGGACCTGCGATGCGGAGTTGACTGGTGGTCATACGGTGCGCGCTGTAGCGTAGGGCTCGAACCAGAGACCAGAGGCTCCGATGCCCGCTCCAGACCTGACGAGACCATCCGTTCGCCTGCCGAAGGGGCCCGCGACCCGCGCTCAGGGGGCCGCGCCATGACCGGGAGGATCCTCGAGTCGCACCTCGTCGATAGCGTCTGCGACGCGCTGCAATACATCTCATACTACCATCCGCCGGATTTCATCGCGGCCATGGCGGACGCCTACAGGCGCGAGCAAAGCCCCTCTGCCCGGGCCGCCATTGCGCAGATCCTCGTCAATTCGAGGATGTGCGCCACGGGACACCGCCCGATCTGCCAGGATACGGGCGTCGTCAATGTCTTCGTTGAGGTCGGCGTCGAGGCGCGGACCGACTGGACCCGGTCCTTGCAGGACATGATCGACGATGCCGTGCGCCGGGCCTGGCAGATGGACGAGAACCCGCTGCGCGCCTCGGTCGTGGTCGACCCGCTCGACAGTCGCCGAAACAGCGGCGACAACACGCCGGCGATGATCCAGACCCAGCTTGTCGCGGGCAGCGATGTGCACGTGACAGTGTCCTCGAAGGGCGGCGGATCCGAGAACAAGACGCAGTTCGCGGTGCTGAACCCGTCGGCCAGCGTGGCCGACTGGGTGGTGTCCCGGGTCGCCGGGATGGGCGCGGGCTGGTGTCCACCGGGCCTGCTGGGGATCGGCGTGGGCGGAAGCGTCGACACCGCCATGGCTCTCGCCAAGGCCGCGCTGAACCAGCCGATCGACATCACCGATCTGCGCGCGCGCGGACCGCGCACGCGGACAGAGGAGATCCGGCTGGACATCTTGGATCGCGTCAACGCGCTCGGGATCGGGGCGCAGGGCCTCGGGGGGATCACCACCGCGCTCGACGTCAAGATCGCGACTGCGCCGACCCATGCCGCCTCGATGCCGGTCGCGCTCATCCCGAATTGTGCGGCGACCCGGCATGTCGATTTCA
>JAABTX010000242.1 GCA_011389655.1 Thioalkalivibrio sp. | reverse complement strand
CGAGGCGGTCGAGGCCGAATCCCGCAACGCTGTCCCGCCCGTCACCCCCGATGATAGCGCCGGCCGTGAAGGCGGCGATCTCGTCGACGCGATCCGCCGCGATCAGGGCCGCGGCGATTTGCCCGCCACCCTCGCACAGGACGCGGGTCAGCCCCTCTGCCGCCAGCCGGTCGAGCGCCGCGGCCATGTCGAGGCGGCCGTCCGCGGCCGTGGGAACCGCGATCAGACGCACCCCCGCGCTTTCGAGCGCCGCGCATCTGTCGGGATCCGCCCCCGCGCGATGCAGGACCCACAGCGGAACCCGCCGCGCCGTCGACACGAGCCGGCCGGTGAGCGGCAGCGACAGGCCGCTATCGGCCACGATCCGTACGGGCTGCGAAGCGCCCGCGCCGAACCCGCGCACATCCAGCATGGGGTCGTCGGCCCGCGCGGTGCCGACCCCGATCAGCAGGGCGTCGGCGCGGGCGCGCATCAGGTGCGCGTGCCTGCGCGCCTCGGGCCCGGTGATCCACCGGCTCTCCCCCTCGGAGGTCGCGATGCGCCCGTCGAGCGTGGTGGCCAGCTTCAGCGTCAGATGCGGCCGCCCATGCAGCAGCCGGGACAGGAACCCGGCATTCAACTCCCGCGCCTCGTCAGCCATGACTCCGGTGCGCACCGCCACGCCCGCCTCGCGCAACAGCGCGAATCCCCGGCCCGAAACGCGTGGGTCAGGGTCCTCGATGGGCGCGACCACGCGGGCGATCCCGGCGGTGACCAGCGTCGCGGCACACGGCGGCGTCAGCCCCTGATGGGCACAGGGTTCGAGCGTCACATAGGCCGTCGCACCCACCAGCGCCGCGTCGCCATAGCGCGCCCGAGCCTGCTCGATCGCCCGTCCCTCGGCGTGGGGACGCCCGCCGGCACCGGTGACCCCGCGCCCCAGCACCCGCTGGTTCCGCAGGATCAGCGCCCCGACCGAAGGGTTCGGCGCCACACGCCCCACCCCGCGCGCCGCGAGGCCGAGCGCCACGCGCATCCAGCGCCGATCCGCGGCCTCGGTCACGCGTCAGCCTCGGGGTGGTTTCTGCGGACGAAGTTCCGAGACGAAATCCTCGAAATCGGCGACCTCCTGGAAGTTCTTGTAGACGCTGGCAAAGCGCACATACGCGACCGTGTCGATCCGCGCGAGGCTTTCCATCACGATCTCCCCGATCGTGTCCGAGGCGATGTCGCTGTCGCCGAGGCTTTCGAGCCGCCGGACAATGCCGTTGATCATCTGCTCGACACGGTCGGGCTCGACGGGGCGTTTCTGAAGGGCGGTGCGGATCGACCGCGCGAGCTTGTCGCGGTCGAAGTCCTGGCGGCGCCCGTTTTTCTTGACCACGACGAGGTCACGCAACTGGACCCGCTCATAGGTGGTGAACCGGCCGGCACAGGACGGGCAACTCCGCCGGCGCCGGATCGAGGCATGGTCCTCCGCAGGACGTGAGTCCTTCACCTGCGTTTCGGTGTTACCGCAGAAGGGGCAGCGCATCGGGTCCTCCTGTCCCACGAAAGCACCATTATAGAACGGCCCGCAAGTCTTGTGTAGGGGGGAGCGATCGACCCCATATCTTGGCAGGCCCGGTCCGGGCGCCGTTCTCAAAGCGGAGGCAGATCGAGCCGGCCGCTCACCTCCGGCTCGCCCAGCGGTGGCAGTCTGAAGATCAATCCCTCGCCGGGCGCCAGGGTCTCGCCGGTGAGGGCCTCGATGATGTCGGGGTGAGTGATCAGCAGCGCTGTCTCGCTCGACCGCAATCCGTCGAGCAGACCGAGAACATCGTCGGCCTGCCGCTGCGCCGCAGCCGCGTCCGGCGCGGGGTCGAGCAGATCGGTCCGCGTCACGGAGCCGATCTGCAGCAGGCGCGCCGCCTCGATGTTGCGACACACGCGGCTCGTCAGGATCGTGTCGATGTGAATGCCCGAACGCTGGAACGTCCGCCCGAACGCCATAGCCACGTTCCTGCCGCGCCGTGACAGGACCGAGAGCGAGGAGCAGTCGGCGCGACCGCGTTCCGGCGGGTCACCGCCCTCCGGCGGTTCCGAGACGCGGATGATCGCGTGCGTGTTGCGATCCTCCAGCAGGTGAAGGGCCCGGTAATCGAACGCGCCGACCATCGAAGGCACCGCCCCGACGATCAGCCCGACAAGAAGCGCGACTTGCGCCGTTTTCAGCATTCTCGCACCCCATGGGGACGGCCCGCGCCCGGTCCCGGTTTCAAGAGAGGCGGGTCATTCCGGCCCGCCGGCCATCTCGACCACCCTCCCGGCCAGTCCGCCGGACGTCCAGGTCTCCAGCGCGGCAGCCGCAGCGGCGGACCGTGCCTCCTCCCAGCCCGTGCCGGCCGCGTCCTCGAACCGGGCGTCTATGCGCTCGCGCAGGCGCAGCCCGATCCGGTCTCCTGCGGCGGCTGCCAGGGAAGCCAGATAGTATCCCTGGACATAGCTGCGGGGCATGCCGCGCCCAGCCGTCACGTCCGAGGCCATGCGACGCAGCATGGCGATGTCGCCCTCCGCCTCGGCCGCGTCGCGGGCCGCACGCCAGTCGTCCCGCCCCGACCACTCCGACAGGATCCGCTCCTGCACCATCAACAGGGTGCCGGGAGAGAGCTGCCCCTCCAGTCGTGGGACCAGGGCCGCGACGCCTCCCACTTTCCCGGCCTGCGCCCGAAGGGCGGCGGCATAGGCGGCCTCGATGTTGCCCTTCGCGGCATTGGCCTCGGCCACCAGCGCGGCCGCTTCCGCGTTCCACTCCGCGGCGAGCGGCTCGACCAGCGAGAAACCTTCGGCCGCCGCCAGCGGGGCGCCGACGCCGGTCAGCAGGGCGCGGCCGACGCGCAGCCGCTCGGCGTCGTCGAGGTTCTCGCCGCCGGAGAGCGCGCGGGACAGCAGCGCCGGGTCGATCACCGCTCCGGTCGCCAGCGGGGCGGAAGAAAAGCGTGGCTGCAGCGCCGCGATGGCCTGTCCGGGCGTCTGGAAGATCGAACTATCGAGCCAGACCCCCCCTTCCGGTGCCGCCGTCAGCAC
>JAABTX010000241.1 GCA_011389655.1 Thioalkalivibrio sp. | reverse complement strand
TCATTGTCGAGGTCGTGCTGGATTCCGGCCATGGCGCTCTCAGCGGCCCTGGTTGCGGCCTGTGTGGCGCTGCGAGCCATCTGGTCGCGGTCAAATGCCAGAGCCTCCTGAATTTCCCCCGGCGCGTCCTTGGTTGCTTTTGCCATCTTCAAGGCGGCTTGTGCCACGGCTTGGTTCAGGGTTTTGGCCTCGTCCTTGTCGAGGCTGGTGCGGGCGATATGCTCGATGCTGCGACGAAGGGCCGTCAGTTCATCAACCAGTTCCTGAAACGGATCCTTGTTCATGTCTGATCCGCCTTGGCCGCTTCCTGATCCAGTTCTTCCAGCAGACCGACCAGCTCTTTCTGATCGACTTCACGGGTGGCGTTCTTGCGCAGGGTTGCCGCCATCCATCGCGCAATCTTGGGGTCTTTCAAAGCGGCATTGGTCACGATGGCCCCGACGATGATTTTGCGCCGGGTCTCGCTGGCCTTCTGGCGGGTTTTAAGGCGGGCCAGTTTTGCCTGGGTTGCCGCAATTTGCTGATCAATACTCCGCGCCATTCTGACCTCCGCACTCCTGACAATTGTTGATTTCTCGCAAAGGTTGAGGCAAGGTGCAAGACACGAAGTGCCCACTTATACAAACGCTGCACGTTTGTGTGGGCGGGGAAGACTAGCGTTTCCCCTCGACCCCTAAGCGAAGTGCGGCACAGAATGGCGATCTATCATTTACGAGCTTCGATGATTTCCCGCAGTCAGGGCCGCAGCGCCACGGCGGCTATCGCCTATCGTGTGGCGGAGCGTATCGAAGACCGCCGCACCGGGCTGACCTTCGATTACGCGGCGCGGGGCGGTGTCGATCACACCGAAATCCTCGCGCCGGATCATGCGCCGGATTGGGTCCGCGACCGATCCGAGCTGTGGAACCGCGTCGAGGAATCCGAGACCCGCAAGAACAGCCAGGTCGCCCGCGAGGTGCGTGTGGCCCTGCCTGCCGAGCTGACCCATGCGCAGCGTGTCGAACTGGTTCGGGACTTCGCCCAGGAACAGTTCGTGGACCGTGGCATGATTGCGGATATCGCCCTGCACGCGCCGGGGCGCGAGGGGGATGAACGCAACCATCACGCCCACATTCTGCTGACCACCCGTGAGGTGGATGCAGACGGCTTCACCACCAAGAACCGCGACTGGAACAAGGTCGAGGTTCTGGAGGGCTGGCGCGAGGCGTGGGCGCGGGACAGCAACATCGCCCTTGAGCGCGCCGGCATCGAGGATCGCGTGGATCACCGGACCTTGGAGGCACAGCGGGACGAGGCGCTTGAGCTAGCATCGGCGGCGCGGGAGCGCGGCGACGAGGGTGCGGAGCTGGTGCAGACCGTGCGCGCTATCGAGCTGGACCGCCCGCCGCTGCCCCAGCTTTCCCCCGGCGCGTGGCAGATGAAGGAACGCGGCATCGAGGTCGGCCGCGTCGGGGCCTGGCACGAGGCCAAGGCCCGTGCAGCCGAGGTGATGGAGGTTGCCCGCGAGCTGGCCGGTCATGTCCGCGACTGGCTCGACCGTGCGGCGGATCGCGTGTTGGATCGTCTCGGGCCGGAGCAATCCGAGCTGGCGCTTGCCGGGGGGCGTGAGGGCCGGGAGCAGGAACCCGATCTCGCCACGCGGCTGCGCGAGGCATGGGACGCCCGGAAGGAGGGCCGAGAGCGGCAGGAGGCCGAGATATCAGAACGGGAAGCCCCGGACGATCTGGCTGCGCGGTTGCGGGCCGCGGCTGCCGGGATCGACCGGGAGGCGTTCGGAGATCGCGTTTCCGCGTTGCGCGAGGGCCGCGAGGCTGAGGAACAGCACGTCGCGCAGGAGCAGGAACGGCAGCGCACCAAGGAACTGGAACAAGAGCAGGAGCGTGAAGTTCATGCCCGCCGCGACCGAGGGCATGATTACGGGTTGTAGACCTTCGCTGCGCTGCTCACGAATAACCGCAGTGCGGGACAAAGCGCCTATTCGGTTTTCCGGTCGCCGAGCCGTGCATTGCCGACGCGCGCGGGCGCGTTCCAACCGATGTCCAAGGAGCTTTATCCCTGCCAAATCCGCACGAAATCCGAGCGATGCACTGACCTCAACCAAATCGCCGCTGCGACGGGGCGCGTCGGCGATGCGCGGCGGGCTTCGCCCTTGATTCCGCGCGGGGCATGGCTCGCAAGGGCTGCCACGGGCTCTGAGCCAGATTTCGCCGCGCTCTGTATGAACGGCTGCTTTACTGAATCCGCAAGGGCATCGAGCGTTCCGATATTTGAGGTCTTCACGCTCAATGCCCTTGCTTCCGTCGCACCCAGTTGTTGGCGAAGCTCACACGGTAGATATTTCATGAAGGTGAAGGTTTAAAAAAACGAAAGGGGCGGACTAGCCACCCCTTCGCATCTATTTCCCACCTAAGGGAAGCGGTCACGGTTGCCCGCGCCGTATCTGGATTCTTAGGTAGCATCCTGTGGCCACAGAGTCAAGATTTTCAGTACGGGAGATTCTTGAGCGCGCGCTCTTTGATGTGCTCGAAATCGGCTTCGGAAATGCGCGGTATCACTCTTCCAGGTGGGCTTAGGCGGCTTACGGCCACCGTCATCAGGTGGTCACAGATCACCCACGCCTGTTTCGCCTGTAGCGGGGACTGCATAGGGTAAGCATGTGGGTTGTCAGGCTGCGACTTGGTAGAGAAAGGCAGCACTGTGACTTTGCCGTGAAGGGTCGTTTTCAGCGACATGATGAGCACGGGCCGTGTTTTCCAGAACTCGGGCAACTGGGCGTCGTCGGGTAGCTTGCACCAATACACCTGACGAATGCGCGGAGCACTCTTGACTGTTGGCGCAACGCGCGGTGGCGCGGTTTCATCTGCCATTCTCTTTTTTCACCTTTTCCATGGCCAGCGCCAGCCAGGGCGTTGTGCCACTTGCGGGGCAGGCAGCATCCGGCGCAAGTCCTCGATGTGCTTCCCCCTCTCTTCCGCCAGTGCCTCGGCCACGGCGGCGCGTTGTTCGGCCTCTGCCAACTGTGCTTTCAGCGTATTAACGTCACCGGGCAAGTGGATGTTCT
>JAABTX010000240.1 GCA_011389655.1 Thioalkalivibrio sp. | reverse complement strand
CGCGGACGACTACCAGGCACGGCGGGATCGCTTCTGCGCGGCACTGTCGGGATCGCGCTTCACGCTGCGGCCGAGCGCCGGGACCTATTTCCAGCTGCTTGACTACAGCGCCGTCAGCGACCAGCCTGATACCGTACTGTGTGAACAGTGGGCCCGGGAGCACGGCGTGGCCGGCATTCCCGTCTCCGTGTTTTCGCAGTCACCGGATCCGGAGCAGCGGCTTCTGCGCTTCTGCTTCGCCAAGCAGGCATCACAGCTGGAGGAGGCAGCAGAGCGTTTATGCAGGATCTGACCGCAACGCTTGTACAGTGCGAGCTGGCCTGGGAGTCTCCCGCCGACAACCGACAGCACATTGAATCCCTGATCGCCGAAGAGCGCGACCATACCGATCTCATCATCCTGCCGGAGATGTTCACCACGGGGTTCTCCATGAATGCCCTGGCCAACGCCGAGCCCCCGGGTGGCGACACCGCGCAGTGGCTGCAGTCACAGGCCACGCAGCTGGGCTGCGCCGTTACCGGCAGTGTCGCGGTGCGCGATGGAGACAAGGTTTTCAACCGCATGCTGTTCGCCACGCCGGATGGCCTCGTGCACTACGACAAGCGTCACCTCTTTCGCATGGCTGGGGAGCACAAGCGCTACGCCGCGGGACAGGAGCGCGTCTGCATCGAATGGCGCGGGTGGCGGATTCTGCTGCAGGTCTGCTACGACCTTCGCTTCCCGGTGTTCAGCCGCAACCGGGAGGACTATGACCTGGCGCTGTACGTGGCCAACTGGCCTGCGGTACGCCGGGATCACTGGCGCAGCCTGCTCAAGGCGCGGGCAATCGAGAACCTCGCCTGCGTGATCGGCGTCAACCGCGTCGGCGAGGACGCCAACGGCCACGGCTACAGCGGCGACAGCCTGGTATTCGACGCGCAGGGCAGGATCCTCGGCGACCTCGAGGACCGGGCCGAGGTGCGCCGCGTGCCGCTCGGGGGCGAGGCCCTGGTCACCTACCGGGAACGCTTCCCGGGCCATCTGGACGCGGACAACTTTTCGCTACACGCGGACTGACACGACTGGGGTCACAACGCGGAACCCGCTATACTCAGGCGTCCGTTATCCGTTCGCGATCAGCGACGCCCAGACCTGCGGTGGACCGTCCGTCATGCACAACGCGACACGCACCCGCCTCCGCCTACCGGCACTGGCATGTCTCGTCCTGCTGGCCGCGTGTAGCGACACAGCGGATACGAACGGTGGCGCCTCGTCCCAGCGCGCTCGCTCGGTGCCGGTCACGGCGGCACCCCTGGCCTACGAGGAGCTCGTCACGCGCCTGGAGGCGGTCGGCACCTCGCAGGCCCTGAAGAGCGTGACCCTCTACCCCGAGGCCGCCGGTGAGGTTGTCGACATGCATTTCCTGCCCGGAGACCATGTCGAGCGCGGGGATACCCTGCTTGAGCTGGAGTCGCGGGACCAGAAACTCGCCCTGGAGCTCGCCGAGGTACGCCTCGAGGAGACCCGTCGCCTGTACGACCGCTACGACCGGGCCAACCGCAGTGTCGACCTGACGGTGCCCGAGACCACGGTGGACACCGCGCGTACCGCGCTGGAGACTGCGCGCATCGAACGCGACCTGGCTCAGGTCGCGCTGGAGCGGCGCTTCGTCAATGCCCCGTTCTCGGGCCATGTCGGCATCACGGATGTCGAGGTGGGTGACCGTATCGATACCACCGTGGCCATCACGACCCTCGACGATCGCAGCGCGCTGCAGGTTACCTTTGATGCCCCGGAATCCTTTGTCGGGCAGCTTGCCGTGAATGATCCGGTCACCGTGACCACCTGGCGCGGCAACGATGCCCCGGTGGAGGGCCAGGTGGTTGAAGTCGATTCGCGTATCAATCCCGTCTCCCGCGCGTTCCGCGCCCGTGCCCGCGTGCGCAACGAGGGCGACCTGCTGCGCCCGGGCATGAGCTTCCGCGTGGCGCTGTCCCTGAACCGGGGGCGCTTCCCCGCCGTTTCGGAAGTCGCCGTACAGTGGGGCGCCGAAGGGCCCTACGTCTGGGTCGCCGAGGACAGCAAGGCCCGCCGTGTGCCGGTGCGCCTGATCGAGCGACTGAAGGGGCGCATCCTTGTCGAGGGTGAACTGGCCCGGGGGGACATGATTATCGGCGAGGGCGTGCAGTCCATGCGCGAGGGCCTGGCGCTGCGCGTGATGGATGCGCGGGCCATCGCCCGGGACGTGCGCGACTCGTCCGACAGCAGCTCCGGCAGCTGAGGTGGCCACGAAAAGCGGGACACCGGCCCGGAACGACCTGCCGGCACTCGGTGTAAGGCGCCCCTGGCTGGTCGCGGTCATCAACCTGCTGATCGTGATTGCCGGTATCGGTGCCCTGCTGGCGGTTGAAGTCCGCGAGCTCCCCGATGTCGACCGGCCCATGATCAACGTGCGCGCCCAGCTCCCCGGGGCCTCCCCCGAGACCATGGACGCGGAGGTCACGAGCATGCTGGAGGGCGCGGTTGCCCGGGTCTCCGGCGTGCGCGATATCAACTCCTCCAGCGAGGAGAACAACTCGCGCATACGCATTGAATTTCAGCCGGGATCCGACGTCGACCGCGCCGCTGCAGACGTTCGCGAGGCGGTCAGTCGCGTGACCCGCGAGCTGCCCGCGGACGTCGAGCAGCTCGCGGTCTACAAGGCAGACGAGGACGCCGAGGAAATAGTCCGCATCGCGGTGCTCAGCAATCGCTACAGCGAGGAAGCCCTGACGCGGATTGTCGAGCAGGACATCGTGCCCGCTTTCATTTCCCTGCCGGGGGTTGCCGATGTCCCCCTGTTCGGCACCCGCCAGCGTGTGCTGCGCATCAACGTGGATCCGCTGCGACTTACCAGCTATGGACTCGCCGTCACCGACGTCGCCGAAGTGCTGCGCAATGTGCCGCTGGACGTGCCTGCGGGCAGTTTCCGCACCGGTGACCAGCAGCTGCTGGTGCGCGCCGATGCCTCGGCGGTGACGGAATCCGAAATCGAGGACATCGTCCTCACCGGCAATGTGCGTATCGGCGATGTGGCGAGCGTCAGTTTCGCACC
>JAABTX010000239.1 GCA_011389655.1 Thioalkalivibrio sp. | reverse complement strand
GGGCTGGTGGACTTCGACCTTGACTGGCCCGAGGCCCGGCGGCTCGGGGGCCTGCTGCTGGACCGCTTCGCCCGGTTCGGGCGCGAGGGCGCGCGCGGCTCGCACTACCTGCTGCGCGGCTCAGATGCGGTGGCGTCCAAGAAGTTCGACATGCCGGAGTTGAAGGGCGTGGAGGGCCTGCCGGACGAACACGCCGTGTGCGTCTTGGAGGTCAGGGCCAGCAGGCACACGATGGCCCCGCCTTCGATCCACCCGAGCGGCGAGGCCGTGACGTGGGAGCGCGACAGTGCCCTGCTTGAGGACACGGCCAAGGGCATCTACCAGCGGGCCGGGCTGCTGGCGTTCCTGTCGGTGGCGGCCCGGTTCTACCCTGCGCAGGGCTCGCGCGATGACTTCTGCATGGCGCTCGCGGGCGCGCTGCTGGCGGCTGGCCTCTCCACCGAGGAGGCGGACAGGTGCGTTGTCCGGGTGGCCGAGGTGGCAGGCGACGAGGAGGCGGGCAAGCGCCGCAAGGCAGGCCAGACCGCCGCGAAGGTGGAGGCGGGCGAGGCCGCGACGGGCATCCCCCGCGTGGTCGAGATGCTGGGCCTGCCCGAGGCGGTCGGGAAGCGGTTCCGGCTCTGGCTGGGCATCGCCGCGCGCGAGGACGGGCGGACCCGGGTGGTGTTATCGGAGAACCGGCTGCACGAGACGCAGGACGCGGCGGAGGCCGCGATGCTCAGCGCCGGGCTGCCGGTCTACCAGCAGATGGGACGGCTGGTCCGGGCCGTCCGGCTCGATGAGCCCGAGGGCGAGGACGGTGGCGCCATTGTGCGGCAGGAGGGCGCGCTTGTCGTGCGCGACGTGCAGCCCCACAGCCTCCGCGACCTGATGACCCGCGTGGCAAACTTCGTGCGCGTGGTCGAGACCAAGGAGGGCACGGAGGACAAGCCTGTCGGCCCGCCCGTGTCGATGGCGCTGGCCTACATCCAGAGGGTGCGCGAGGGCGGCGGGCGGCTGCCGGTCCTGCGTGGCATCGTGGAGTGCCCGACGCTGCGGCCTGACGGCACGATCCTGTCTGAGGACGGGTATGACCGGGCGACGGGCCTGATCCTTGACACCGGCGGCGCGGCCTTCGACCCGGTGCCGGAGGAGCCGACGCGCGGGGATGCGCTGGCGGCGCTCGACAAGCTGAAGTGGGTCCTCGCAGGCTTCCCCTTCGTGGACGACGCCTCGCGCTCGGTGGCCCTGTCCGCGATGCTGACGGCGGTGTGCCGCCGGTCCCTTCGCACGGCCCCCATGCACGGCTTCACCGCGCCGACGCGTGGCACGGGCAAGAGCCTGCTGACCGACTCAGTTGCGATGATGGCGATGGGTCGGCCCGCGACCGTCCTGAACCAGACAAGCGACGGCGACGGAGAGGAGGAGCGCAAGCGGCTCATGTCGATCCTGATGCAGGGCGACCCCGTGGTGGTGATCGACAACATCGACCGCCCCATGTCGGGCGCGCGGATGTGTTCGATCCTGACGCAGGAGACGTGGCAGGACCGGCTGCTGGGCGGCAACGACCAGGGCCACGTCTCGACGCGGACGCTGTGGCTGGCGAACGGCAACAACCTTGAGTTCCGCGAGGACATGAGCCGCCGCGCGATCCTCTGCACGATGGACGCGGGCATGGAGAACCCCGAGGAGCGCCCCTTTGACGTGGACCTCAAGGTGGAGGTGCCGAGGCGGCGCGGTGCGCTGGTCCCGGCGGCGCTGACGGTGCTGCGCGCATTCGTGGTGGCTGGACGCCCCGGGCTCGACAGGCTGACCCCCTTCGGCAGCTTCGAGGACTGGTCCGACCTTGTGCGCGGCGCGCTGGTCTGGTGTGGTGAAGCCGACCCCTGCGACACCCGCGCCGAGGTGGCGGCGGTGGACTCAGTGCGCGAGGAGCTTTCGAGCCTGATCGAGGCTTGGGAGGACCTGATTGGCGTCGGCGTCGTGGTGACGGCGGGCGAGCTGGTGAGGAAGGCGGGCGAGGAGGCTGCCACGCGGCCCGGTGGGGATGGCCTCATGCTGGCCCTAGACGCCGCGTGCCCGAGGGGGGCGAGCCCCAAGACGGTCGGCTGGTATCTCAAGAAGGTGAAGGGGCGCGTGATCCGGGGGCGGCGGATCGTGGCGGTGGGGCGCGAGGACAACATGCTCGCCTACCGGCTGGAGGTGGTCGGTGGCTGACGGCAGGGTTTCAGGGGTTCCGGGGGTTTCCTACCCCCCGCCGCGCGCGGCGCTTCGTTTGAAGCGTATCCGGGGGGCTCTGCCGGGCTCCGCGACTTACGGATACCGGGATTTACTGTTCACGTCTGTGAATCGTCCGCGCCGGGGGGAGAAAGCCCTGAAACCCCTGAAACCCCTGAGATGGCCGGATGACCCGTTGGTGAAACACCGAAACCCGCGTTGTGCGCCGCTCCTAAAAGGCCATGCCCGAACCCGTTGCCTACCCCTCCTGATCCGCGATCCCCTTGGCCTGATCTTGCTGGGCAATGGCCACCCCGCAAGGGTCGCGCGATCTGGCCGCCTGAAAGCCCATAGCCGCAGGCGTTTATTCCCGCCCCGAAGGCCACCCCCGGAGCGACCGGCAAGAGGGTGGCCTGCGCTTATCGCAGTTCTGCGATTGATCGCTGGGTGCCATCTGACCCGAGGAACTTCCAGTTGCCATTCCAGACGTTTTCGTTGCCGTCCACTATCGACTGGTTGAGCTGGTTGAGCGTGGGGAAGCGTTCTCCGGTATCTGGCCTGACCCACTGTCCGCCTTCGACCACGCCCGTGTAGTGCTTGCGCTTGTAGGTGCGAAACACCTCGAACCCTTCCGCGAAGTGGACACCGCTTCGCCCATCGGTGATGCCGTGCCCCTTCGGTGTGACTTTGCTCGGCTCAGGGACGGGCTCGCCGCATTTGAGCAAACGGTTGAGGATGGCGTCCTCTGTGTCCTCCCCCGCCTGTCGCTGCGCCCAGATAGCCGCGAAAACCGCCGTCGAAACTGAGATGGTCCTATTCATAGCTTTCTCCGATTCTGCTTACCCTCTATAAATAGCAAATAGTGCTATTTGCTGCAAGA
>JAABTX010000238.1 GCA_011389655.1 Thioalkalivibrio sp. | reverse complement strand
CTGCCCTTGTCGCGCGCCGGCCGTGTCATCGTCGAGCAGTGCATCGACGGGCACCAGTTGCACGGCGACGGATTCGTTTGTGACGGCAAGCTCGTCTTCTCCTGCCTGGGCGACCACCAGGCCGCCGGGGTGCTCAACAGCTCCACGCTCTACCCGTCGCGCTACCCCGCCGATCTCATCGCCCGCATCCAGGCCGAAACGCAGCGCTTCCTCGACCTGGCCGGCTTCCGGCAGGGCGGCATCAACATCGAGGCGCGCCTGGACGGGGACCGCGAGCCGTTCCACATCATCGAGATCGGCCCGCGCAACGGCGGACACTTCACGCCCGACATCATCACCCACGCGACCGGCTTCGATTTCGTATCGCTGTCGGTCGACACCTGCCTCGGCGCCCCATGCACACCCGCACCGCTCCGGCCATCCCCGCACCCGCAGGGCTGGTTCACCAACCTGGTGCTCTACGCCCCGCGCCCGGGCCGCTACACCGGCGTGCAGCTCTCGCCCGAACTCGAACCGTTCCTGCTGGAAAAACACCTGTACAAACACCGCGGCGACCAGCTCGGCAGCGGCACCACCTCACAGACCGCCGTGGGCACGCTGCTGCTGAAATTCGGTGACCGCGGACAGATGGAGCGGGTCATCGCCCGCAACCGGGATTTTTACCGGGTGGATATGGAACCCGCCCCCAGGGAAAGCATTGATGCCTGAGCCACGCAATCTACCGGATCCACACCCGATGGACGCCCCCGAACACTCGCCGCAAGACCCGATGAACATCCCCGAACACATGCCCCACCCGATGGACGCCCCCGCCGACCCGTTCCGTGTATGGCTGCGGGCCCTGGAGCCCGAAGACGCCCCGGGTATATATCGCTGGCGCAACGACCCGGGCTACCTCAGCGGGGTGGAGTCGATTAAACGCTATATCTCGACAGAAACCGAAAAGCGGTGGATCCACCAGGCCATCCGGAACCATGAGGAGAAGCGGGTGGTCCGGCTGGGCATCGTGCTCAAGGCCACCGACGAGCTCATCGGCATGGTGCACCTGAGCAATATCGACCACGTTAGCCGGCATGCCAACGTGGGCAGCCTCATCGGCGAGCCGCGCCACCGCGGCAAGGGCTACGTCGCCGAAGCCCGCTTCCTGCTGTTTGAATACGGCTTCATGGAGCTGGGACTGCAGTGCATATCTACGCGCATCCTGGCGTCCAACACCGCATCGATCCGGTCCGCCGAACGCTTCGGCTACGTGAAGGAAGGCGTGCTGCGCCGGCGGATCTACAAGGAGGGATCCTTCCAGGACCTGATCGCCTACTCCATGCTCCGCGAGGAGTTCATGAAAAAGCGGGAAGCATGGCGCAGCAGGGTTGCAGGTCAGGCAAGGGAAGAAACATGACCATGCCCGTCCGGCACAAAGGGGCGGTACGGCGGCAGTGCGCCGACGCCCCCGCACCGGCCCGGGTGACATCCAATACTGATTAAGAGGAAACACCATATGGCACAGGATAACGACGCATCACGCACGGCAGGCCAGGGGGAGCAGGCCGGCAAAGGGCCGCAGGCCGCTCCGGGGCAGCACCCCGCCAAAGAAGGGCCGGGCGCCAGGGCAGAGCAGGGTGGCAGCGCAGGGCAGGGCGGACAGGCCGGCAAACCGTCCGGCATTCTGGACAAACAGCTGACCGACCGGTCGAAAGGGTTCAACAAGGAGAGATTCAGCGTCTACCTGCGGGCCCTGGAGCCCGGGGACGCCGAGACCACCCACAAATGGCGCAACGACGAAACCTACCGCCGCGGGGTGACCTCCACCACGCGCTATGTGTCGCTGGATACCGAACGGCGGTGGATCGACCAGGCCATCCGCGACCATGAAAACCTGAAGCACGTGCGCTTCGGCCTGTGCCTGAAACGCAACGACGAACTTATCGGGATGATGCAGATCCTGGACATCGACATGGTCAACCGCAACGCCGCCTTCGGCATCATGATCGGCGGGGACAAGCACCGCGGCATCGGCTACGTGATCGAGGCCGGCTACCTGCTCTTCGAATACTGTTTCATCGAGCTGGGGCTGGAACGCATCTCGGCCCGGGTGCTGGAGGGCAACCGCTCCTCGCGCCGCATGCTCGAGAAATTCGGGTTCGTCAACGAGGGCCTGCTGCGCAACGCCGTGTACAAGGGCGGCGGCTTCCAGAACATGGTGCAGTATTCGGCCCTGCGGGAGCAGTTCATGGAGCAGTACGAAGTGGACATGGCGCGCGTGGCGCGCGAACGACGGGCGGATGGACAGTAGGATGGACAGCAGGCCGCGAGCCCAGGCCGAACTGGACCGCCCCGGGCCCTACCCGTTCCTGGGCGGGCCGGTGCCGGTGCGGGAGCAGCAGTGGGCAGAGGAGGTCGAGGTCATGGTGAGCGTGGCCTGCATCACCTACAACCACGAACCCTACATCCGCGAGGCGATCGAGGGGTTCCTGAGCCAGCGGACGACCTTCCGGGTGGAGGTGTTCATCCACGACGACGCCTCGACCGACGGCACCGCCGATATCGTGCGCGAATACCAGCGCCGGTACCCGCATATCATCCGCAGCATCTGCCAGACCGAGAACCAGTACTCGCAGGGCAACCGCCCCTCGCTCATCGTCAAGGAACACCTGACCGGCAAGTACCTGGCCATCTGCGAAGGCGACGACTACTGGTCCGACCCGCTCAAGCTGCAGAAGCAGGTCCTGTTCCTGGAGGAAAACCCCGAATACGGACTGGTCCACAGCGACTGCGACAAGTACCTGCAGCGCTCCGGCACCTGGGTGCGCAACGCCAACCGGGACAGCCAGAACCACATTGAGCCGTCCGGACCGAAAGAGCTGTTCTACAAACTGCTCAGCCTGGAGTACAAGGTCCGCACCGCCACTGTGCTCTACCGACACGACCTCATCCGCAACAAGCAGCCCCGCAAGAGGCGCTTCCCGATGGGCGACACGCCGATGTGGCTGGAACTGTGCCACATGACGCGCTTCAAGTACCTCAACGAGGTGACGGCCGTGTACCGGGTGCTGCCCGGATCGCTCACCAAATCGACCAGCCGGCCGCG
>JAABTX010000237.1 GCA_011389655.1 Thioalkalivibrio sp. | reverse complement strand
CCCTATTTTACCGCCGCGAACGCGCTGCTCTTCGCGGTGTTCCTGGTGGAATACGTGCTGCGCCTCTACGCCGCCTCCGAGAATCCGCGCTATCGCTCGCCGTTTCGTTACGCGCTCACCCTCGCCTCCCTCGTCGACCTGCTGGTCCTGCTGTCCTTCCTGCTCCCCGTCCTGGGGCTCGAAGCTGCGCTGCTCCGCCTGTTCCGGGCGCTGCGGATCTTTCGCCTGGCCAGGCTGGGCAAGTACTCCCTCGCGATCCAGCAGATCTCGAAAAGCGTGGCCGACCGGCGGCACGAGCTGATCGTGTCCCTGGTGATCGGTCTCAGCCTGATGCTGCTGTCGGCCACCGCCCTGCACCTGGCCGAACGGACCGCCCAGCCCGAGGCGTTCGGCTCGATCCCCCGCGCCCTCTGGTGGGCCGTGGCGACGCTCACCACCGTGGGCTATGGCGACACCGTGCCGATCACCGCGATCGGGCGCATCTTCGCCTCGCTCACAGCGCTGACAGGAGTCGGCCTCGTGGCGCTGCCCACCGGCATCCTCGCCGGCGCCTTCAGCGAAGGCATCTCCGAGGCCCGCCACCTGCGCCACGGCCAGTCGCACACGCATCCGCACAAGACGGGCGACTAGCCAGGGCCGAACCCCCGCCCGGAATCAAGGTGCGCAGCACCGCCGGGCATCGCAGGGCCGCCCCCCGGGCGGGCGATCCTCGAACCGCGAGAGGCAGCGGCCCCGTCCGAGGTTATCGTCACCATAAATCGCTGCAGCCGAACCCGGCCATCGCCCCCCCGCGGTCGGGCAATCCCCGGCGCCCGCCTACTGCTTTTCGAACATGATCGACACGTCTCCGATATCGAAGCCGAAGCGTTTCACATAGGCGCGGTTGAAGACGCGGTCCTCGTCCAGCTGCCACATCCAGTCGTCGAAGGTCACGCGCAGGGTCTCGGTCTCGCCGCTGGCCGACGGGATCGGCAGGTCGATCTCGTAGACCCAGTTGAACCGGTCCCCGTCCTCGCGCCCGGTCGCGGTGCCGATCACCCCGGGGGCCGTGCCCTCCCACGTCTCGGGGCCGGTCTGGCGCAGGGTCCAGACGCGCCGCTCGGTCGAGCCGTCCTCGTAGAGGAAATCCTCCACCAGCCGCAGCCGCTCCCCGTCCCAGTCGCCGCGGATGTCCACGGTGAAGCTGCGCCGCGCCGTGCCCAGCACGTCCTGGAACTGGCCGGTGGCCCGGACATGGCCGTCAAAGAACTCCTGCAGCTCGAACTCCCGGTCGGTCAGCGCCGCATCGTCGAAGGACGGCTTTCCGGTGCAGGCGGCGGTCAGCAGGCAGGCGGCAAGGGCAAGACGGCGCATCGGATGTCCTTTCAAAATGCTTACCCTGTCATACGCACCCGGCACGATCCCGGATCGGTTCGCGGCGGTGCACGGGCTGTGCACGGGCTGTGCACGCCCGGTGCATAGGGTTTTTCTTGGCTTAACCTTCCGATTTGGCTAGGCGGGGACCATGCTGGACAAGGCCGACGATATCCATCCGCTGTTCCATGGCGCGCCGAAAACAACGGAATTTCGCAAACTGCGTAAACGCATCGTTCAGCACACCCGCGAGGCGATCGAGCAGTATGGCATGATCGAGAAAGGCGCCCGCTGGCTGGTCTGTCTCTCGGGCGGCAAGGACAGCTACACGCTGCTTGCCGTCCTGCACGAGCTGCAATGGCGCGGCCTGCTCCCGGTCGAGCTTCTGGCCTGCAATCTCGATCAGGGCCAGCCCGGGTTTCCGGCCACCGTTCTGCCTGAATTCCTTGAGAAAATGGGCGTGCCCCACCGGATCGAATACCAGGACACCTATTCCATCGTCATGGACAAGATCCCCCAGGGCCGGACCTTCTGCGCCCTCTGCTCGCGGCTGCGGCGGGGCAACCTCTACCGCATCGCCCGCGAGGAAGGCTGCAGCGCCGTGGTCCTCGGCCACCACCGCGACGACATCCTCGAGACGTTCTTCATGAACCTCTTCCACGGCGCGCGTCTGGCCACCATGCCGCCCAAGCTCGTTAACGAAGATGGCGATTTGTTCGTGTATCGCCCGCTTGCCCACGTGGCCGAGGCCGATTGCGAAAAGTTCGCCGCATCAATGGGTTACCCCATCATCCCCTGCGATCTCTGCGGCTCCCAGGACGGATTGCAGCGTCAGCAGGTCAAGGCGATTCTCGACGGCTGGGAGGCGTCTCATCCCGGCCGACGCCAAAAGATGTTCCGGGCCCTGATGAACACCCGCCCCTCCCATCTGCTCGACCCGAAAATCTTTGATTTCCAAGGGCTTTTTCGGACGGCACCCACGGATGGGGACAATTCGACAGACACGGATCCGCGCGACTAACGGTTGATTCAGGCCCCGCAGCCTAGCTTGCGGGCATGACCCACCGCGCTGCCCGAATACAGTCCCGCCCGGGTCTCTGGGCCCTCGCCGGCGCGATCTCGCTCTCTGCGCTGGCCCTGCCGTTTCTCGGCCCGCAGATCGCCTTCGGCGCCCTGCCGACCCTGGGCACCCTGCTGTATCTGGGCCTGCAGGCCGTCCTGGCCCATGGCCGCCCGCATCGCGATGTCCTGACCGGCCTCGCCCAGCGGGATGCGATCGACCCCTCCACGGCCTCCTGCATCCTCGTGGTCGAGATCGACGACTTCAAGCTTGTGGAAGAGCAGATGGATCGGCAGGCCATTGAAATCACGATAAGATTCTGCGCCGAGCGGTTGCAGGAAACGGTCGATTCCGCGGATCTTCTCGTGCGGCTCGAAGGGCCCTCCTTCGCCATTGCCATGCCTGCGGACCGGCCCCCGACCCTGGAATCGGCGCTGCAATACGCCGCACGCCTGCAGCAGGCCCTGTCCGAACCACTCGAGGTCGACGGCACGTTTCTCTACCTGACCGCCTCGGTCGGCTTCTGCCTTGTCGCGCGCCTGACCGAACCCGACCCCCCCGACCAGCTCCGCGCCGCCATGTCCGCCATGATCGAGGCCGCCCGCTGCGGCCCCGGTGCGATCCGCAGCTACTCCTCGATCATGAGCCGGCGAATCGCCGCGCGCAAAAGTCTGACCCGCGAAGTCTCCGAC
>JAABTX010000025.1 GCA_011389655.1 Thioalkalivibrio sp. | reverse complement strand
GAGCGACCGCATCTACCCGCAGTTCGCGACCCACAACGCCCATACCTGCGCGGCTGTACTGGCTATGGCCGGCGACGACCCGGACAGCTTCGAATTCCAGCGCCTGCACGGCATGGGTGAGTCGCTGCACGCCAGCGTGCGCGACGGGCACGGCGCGCACTGCCGCATCTACGCGCCGGTGGGGGCACATCGCGACCTGCTCGCCTATCTGGTGCGCCGACTGCTTGAGAACGGCGCCAACAGCTCCTTCGTCAACCAGGTGGTCGATACCAGCATCACTCCTGCCGAGATCGCCCGCGATCCGGTAGGCGAGCTGCGGGCCCTGGGTGGCGCGGTGAGCAATCCGGCCATTCGTCAGCCAATCGATCTGTTCGCGCCGCAGCGACGCAATTCCCGCGGCTACCGCATCCAGGAACCCGCCTCCAGCGGGCCGCTGATCGCCGCACGCGATGCCTTCGCGGACGCCCATTGGGAGGCCGGCCCGATGCTTGCAAGCGCCGGCCCACCGGCGGGCGCGGAGCGCGTCGCGGTGGCGCCGGCCGATCCCGCCCGGATCGTGGGCACGGTCCACGATGCAACCGCGGACGAGGTTGCCTGCGCCCTGGAGGCGGCGCAGGCCGGTTTCGCGGACTGGTCGGCGCGGCCGGTCGCAGAACGCTCCGCCATCCTGCGGCGGGTCGCCGATCTCTACGAGGAAGACGTTGCGGAGCTGATCGCCATCGCCAGCCGCGAGGCCGGCAAGACCCTCCAGGACGGCATCGCCGAGGTCCGCGAGGCGGTGGATTTCCTGCGCTACTACGCCGCCGAGGCCGACCGACTGGAAGCGGACGATCCGCATCACGGACGCGGCGTGTTCGTGTGCATCAGCCCGTGGAACTTCCCGCTGGCGATCTTCACCGGCCAGATCGCTGCCGCCCTGGCGATGGGCAACGCGGTATTGGCGAAGCCTGCGGAGCAGACACCGCTGATCGCCGCCCGGGCGGTCGAGCTGATGCGGCGGGCGGGATTGCCGGAGGCGGCACTGCAGCTGTTGCCCGGGGATGGCCCCGGTGTCGGCGGCCCACTGACGGCCGATCCACGCATCGCCGGGGTCTGCTTCACGGGGTCGACCGAGGTCGCGCAGATCATCCATCGCAGCCTTGCCGGGAATGCGGGACCGGACGCCGTACTGATCGCCGAGACCGGCGGGCTCAATGCCATGATCGTCGACAGTACGGCCCTGACCGAACAGGCGGTGCGTGACATCCTGCTCTCGGCCTTCCAGTCCGCGGGTCAACGCTGTTCCGCCCTGCGCATGCTGTATGTCCAGGAGGAGGCCGAGGAGCGGTTGCTGGAGATGCTGCAGGGGGCGATGGATGCCCTGGTCATCGGGGATCCGTGGCAGACCGACACCGATGTGTCGCCGGTGATCGACGCGGCGGCCGAGGAGGATATCGCAGGCTACGTCCATGCGCAGGCGCGGGCCGGGAGGCTGATCAAGGCGCTGCCGGTGCCCGCGACCGGCCGTTTCGTGGCACCGGCGCTGGTTCGGGTCGACGGCATCGACGACCTCGAGCGCGAGGTCTTCGGACCCGTGCTGCACGTGGCCCGCTTCCGGGCGCGCGACCTCGATCGCGTGGTGGATGCCATCAACGCCCGCGGCTACGGCCTCACCTTCGGACTGCATACGCGCATCGATGACCGCGTGCAGCAGGTCGTGGACCGTATCCGGGCCGGCAACATCTACGTGAACCGCAACCAGATCGGCGCCGTCGTCGGCTCCCAGCCCTTTGGCGGCGAGGGCTTGTCCGGGACCGGTCCCAAGGCCGGCGGACCGCTGTACCTCACGCGCTTCGGACGCCGGGTCACACCACCGGCCCCGACGCAGGCACCGCAGGACCCGGTCATCCGCGCAACGGCCTTGCAGTCAGCGATCGAGCGCCTGGATGGGCGCAACTGGGCGGCGCGCACGGACCGCGTCGATGTCCTGCGACGGTCCCTGCCCGGACGCGAGGGCCTGCTGCATCAGGCCCTCGCGGCAGCAACGGCCTTCGACACGGAACCGCAGACCCTGCCAGGCCCGACCGGCGAGAGCAACCGCCTCGGCCTGCATCCGAAGGGCCTGGTGCTGTGCCTGGGGGCCGGCATCGAAGCCGCAATGGCCCAGGCGGTGCAGGCCCTGAGAGCGGGCTGCCCGGTGGTCATCGCCGCGCCGCGTGCGCAGGCTGCGGCACAACCCCTGATCGATGCCGGGGCTCCCGTGACGGGGCTGGACGGCACAGTCGCCACCGATGCCCTCACCGGCATGACCGGGGTGTTGGCCGTCGCGGCTGCCGGTCCCGAAGCCTGGACCCGCGCCCTGCGCATCGCCCTCGCAGGGCGGCCGGGGCCCATCGTGCCGCTGGAGACCACGTTGATCGCGCCGGAACGCTACGTGGTCGAGCGCCACCTGTGCATCGACACCACGGCGGCGGGTGGCAACGCCAGCCTGCTCGCGGCTGCCGACCAGGCGCCCTGACTTGCCGGCGGAAGTGGATGCCACTAGTGTGTTTTCCTGGGTGGAGGGTGCCTGTTGCATGACTCCCGACTCATTCACACACGCGCTGCAGGCCCCTTTCAAGGAATTCCCTCATGAACATGCCCTTGCCAACGCTCGCCACCTTTGCCGCCTACCTGGCAGCGATGCTGGCCCTCGGAATCATCGCCTACCGCAGCACGACCAATCTCTCGGATTATGTGCTCGGCGGGCGCAGCCTCGGCCCGGGGGTCGCGGCGCTCAGTGCCGGGGCGTCGGACATGAGCGGCTGGCTGCTGCTGGGCCTGCCCGGTGCAGTCTACGTCTCCGGGCTGAGCGAACTCTGGATCGGGGTGGGTCTGGTCGTGGGTGCCTTCCTCAACTGGGTGTTCGTCGCCGGGCGGCTCCGCCGCTTCACCGCCCTCGCGCATGACTCCCTCACCATCCCGGACTTCCTCGAACACCGCTTCGAGGACCGCACCCGGCTGCTGCGCATCATCTCCGCAGTGGTCATCCTGGTGTTCTTCACCCTTTACATCTCGGCGGGTCTGGTCGGCGGTGGCCTGCTGTTCCAGAGCTCCTTCGGGATGGAATACCAGACCGCAGTCTGGGTCGGTGCCATCGTGATCATCAGCTACACCTTCCTGGGCGGCTTTCTCGCGGTCAGCTGGACCGATTTCGCGCAGGGCATCCTGATGTTCCTGACACTGCTGGTCGTGCCCATGTTCGTGGTCGTGCTGGTCGGCGGCTGGGGCAGCGTCCAGAGCGAGGTGGTCGGGGTCGACCCGAGCCACACGGCGATCCTCCAGGGCATGACCTTCATGGGCATGATCTCCCTGCTGGCCTGGGGTCTCGGCTATTTCGGTCAGCCGCACATCCTCGCGCGCTTCATGGCCCTGCGCTCCGAGCGGGACGTCCCGCGCGCCACCCTGATCGGCATGAGCTGGATGGTGCTGGCACTGGCCGGTGCCGTCGCGACGGGTTATCTGGGAATCGCCTACTTCGCCGATGCGCCGCTCGCCGATGGCGAGACCGTGCTCATTGAGCTGATCCGGGCGCTGTTCAATCCCTGGGTGGCCGGCGTGCTGATGGCCGCAATCCTCGCCGCCATCATGAGCACCATCGACTCGCAGCTGATCGTCTCGGCCAGTGCCATCACCAATGACTTCTATCGCGGCATGGTGCGCAGCAACGCCGGCGCGGCGGAACTGGTCTGGATCAGCCGGGCGGCGGTCATCGGCGTCTCGGTCATCGCCCTGCTTCTGGCGATGGATCCCGAGGCCGGGGTCCTGGACCTGGTGTCCTACGCCTGGGGTGGCTTTGGCGCGGCCTTCGGGCCGGTGATCATCCTGTCCCTCTATTGGTCGCGCATGAACCGCAACGGCGCCCTGGCCGGCATGGTGGTGGGTGCGCTGACGGTCATCGTCTGGAAGGAGCTGTCCGGCGGTGTCTTCGATGTCTACGAACTGCTTCCGGGTTTCATTTTTGCAACCGTCGCGATCGTCGTGGTCAGCCAGCTGACGGGCCGTCCCCCGGTCGAGGTCGAGCAGCAGTTCGCGCAGTCCCGCCGCTTGACCGCGGAATAATCGCGAGCGCAGGGACCTTGCCGGCCTGCAGGCAGCCGATGCGGTGACCCGCCAGGGGCTTGCCTATGCCTATGCCGGCGCGGCGGTGCTGCTGTGGTCGACGGTTGCGTCGGCGTTCAAGCTGTCGCTGCAGTATCTGGACCCGCTCCAGCTCCTGCTCTTCTCGAATGCCGTATCGGTCCTGGTCCTGTTCACGGTTCTCGCGGTACAGGGGCGCATTGACCGTCTGCGCGAGCAGACCGCAACTGCATGGTGGCGTCTTGCGGGGCTGGGGGTGCTCAACCCCTTCCTCTATTACATCGTACTGTTCCAGGCCTACGACCTGTTGCCGGCGCAGCAGGCGCAGGCCCTCAACTACACCTGGGCCATCACCCTGGCGATCCTGTCCATCCCGCTGCTGGGACAGCGGATCGGCACGAGAGGGTTTATCGCACTGCTGGTCAGTTACGCGGGCGTGGTGGTGATCGCCACGGAGGGCCGCCCGCTGGACATGGCGTTCACCAGCCTTCCGGGAGTCCTGCTGGCGCTGGGCAGCACCATCATCTGGGCGCTGTACTGGATCTACAACACGCGCCACCGGGGAGACCCGGTCGCTGCACTGCTGATCGGCTTTGCCTTCAGCCTGCCGCTGGTGCTGATCACCACCCTGCTGTTCTCGGAACTGACCTGGCCGAGCTGGCAGGGCTGGCTGGGGGCGGCCTGGGTGGGCACCTTCGAGATGGGACTGGCCTTCGTCTTCTGGCTGCACGCCCTGCGATTGTCCGCGACCACGGCCCGGGTCGGCAACCTGATCTTCCTGGCCCCGTTCCTGTCGCTGGTGTTCATCCATTTCCTGGTCGGCGAAACCGTCCTGCCGGCTACGCTGCTCGGTCTGGTGCTCATCATCGCCGGGAACGTGGTCCAGCAGTGGCGGCCGCCCCGCCGCGCCCATGATGGTTGAGAACCCCGACCAGCCCGAGCGGAAGCGCCTCCGGGCGGCGGCGCGCCGGCGCAGGCCGCACGACGCCACCGCGTCTGCAGGGCCCAAAAAAGAAGAGCCCCGGGCACGATCGCCCGGAGCTCTTTGCAGGACTCGGGGTTACTCAGTCCGCTGCTGCGCGAGCGGCCTCGAGCCAGCCATCGACGGTTTCACGATTGGCCTCGATCCATTCCTGAGCCAGGGGCCGGACCATCGGATCGGAGAGATCCTCCGCGTCCATCCGCTGGTCCACCTCGCTGACCCAGACCAGCGGGAGCGAGACCTGGCGGAACAGTTCCGCGGCCGCCGGATTGTCCTCGAGGAAGTCGTTGTTCGCGGCGACCTGGATATCCGCCGCCACGTATCCCATGTAGATCGGATCCGTCACCGCACCAGCGATGTCCTCGGCAAGCTCCGCCTCGTCCTCGACGATCCCGGGCGCGTTGATCCACATCACGTCCTCACCGGGCACCAACGACAGCAACCAGGCACTCGGGCCCCAGGTGTAGTACAGCGCGGAGTCTCCCGCCTCGATGCGCGACAGGGCCTCGGCAAAGTTCGCCGCGTAACCGGCATCCACGTGGTTCACGAAGTCGTGCAGCTCGAACTTGTCGAGCATTGCGTTGATCCCCTCGTGGCAACCCCATCCCGGCGGGCACCCGAAGAGATCGGCCTTGCCGTCGCCGGTCGCATCGAAGGCGGCGCGCACTTCTTCGCGCTTGAAGTCGTCGATTCCGGTAATGCCGAATTCCTCGACCGATGCCTTGTCGGCCAGGTATCCCTGGACGCCACAGGCCGGGCAGTGGGCATCAAACAGGGTGGCCTCATCGCCGAAGTTTTCGGGCAGTTGCGGCTCGTGCAGTGGGAACCAGCCGTTCGGCCAGTAATGGGCGTCCCCTTCGGAGATGGCAAGATAGGCCACCGGGTTGGACAGCGAGATGGGGTTCTGCACGTCGTAGCCCAATTCCTCGAGCAGTTCGACAAACACCCAGCTGACCGGGACTGCCGAGGTCCACGACGCCACTGCCGGCTGGACCGTGACGCCTTCGCCGGGATGCTCGTCCGCTGCCGCTACGCCGATGTTCATGGCGGTGGCGAGGGTCAGGGCGCCGGCCGCCGCGAGTACGCCCACACCGCGGGCTTTGCGTTGTTCTGGTTGCATCATTGGGTTCTCCATTATTGTGCGAATCTGACGGTTTCCGCTGTACCTCCTGGGGAGGCATGACACGCGGCCCGGAACGGGCGCGTTCTCCGGATGGACTCAGCGGTGGCAATCACCTCCTTGCAGCGGGTGGTTGTTGGATTGCGGGCTCCGGGATCCGGCCTTCAGTCGCGGTCGCCCACGCCCGGTGCCTTCTCCCCGAACCCCTGGGTGATCCGGTCCAGCACCATCGCCAGAAGCACGATGCCGATACCTCCGACAAAGGCCTGGCCGATGTTCAGCCGCTCGAGGCCTGCGTACACCTCCAGCCCAAGCCCGCCGGCACCGATGATGGCCGCGATGACCACCATCGACAGCGACAGCATGATGGTCTGGTTCAACCCGGCCATGATCGTCGGCATCGCCAGCGGGAACTGCACCTTCCACAGGATCTGGCGTTTCGTGGAACCGAAGGCCAGCGCCGCCTCGATGAACTCCGAATTTACGTGGCGGATGCCCAGATTGGTCAGGCGGATCACGGGCGGCATCGCGAACACGATGGTCGCGATCAGTCCGGGCACGTTGCCGATGCTGAACAGCATCACCGCCGGCACCAGATACACGAAGGGCGGCGTGGTCTGCATGATGTCGAGCACCGGGCGCATGAAGGCGTAGAACCGGTCGCTGCGCGAACTCAGGATCCCCAGTGGAAGACCGAGCAGTACGCAGAAGAAGACCGCGGTCACGACCAGCGACAGGGTGATGATCATCTGGTCCCACACGCCCATGAAGCCGATCAGCGCGAAGGCGACCACGCCGAAGACGCCCACCCGCCAGGAGGCGGCCCACCAGCCGAGGATGAAGGTCGCCAGCATGAAGATCCCCGGCGGCACCGAATCCAGGGCCCACTGCACGCCATTCATCACGCCTCGCACCGGCGGACTGATGTAGGTGCGGGAGAAGTCCCGGAATGTGGCGACGATCCAGTTCACGCCGTCCGTGATGGCCTGGCGTATCGGCAGGTCGATGAACCCGAACGGGTCGTTCATTAACGCGTGCAGGAATTCAAACAGTTCACCCATGCGATGGCTGCCTATGGTCTGCTGAATGATCGGCGTCGAATACCGACGGCGGCGTCCGGATCGCGGCTACGCTGAAGCCCCCGGTCGCGGTTTTCAGGATATCTGCCCGCGCTTTTCGAGGATCCCGTTGATCAGCTCAGGGTCGTCGATCAGCCCGAGGACACGCCCGTCCCCGTTGGTCACCACCACGGGCAGGGTTGACACGAGACGACTGCGCAGGATCTGGCGCAGAACCGTGTCCTCGCCACAGGTCAGCGCCACACCGGTCCGTCCCGACGCCGCCGGGCGCGCGTCCTCATCCTCGAGGACCTCCTCGAGACGCCGCACGGGCACATCCTGTTCATCCATCTGCACATCGTGCAGGCGCCTATCCCGGTCCATTCCGTAACGGACGTGCGGGAGGTCCTTCCTGTGAAGATATGAAATCCCGTCGCGCTCGCCCGCCGACAGGAACTCGTCGCTGTCCAGCGGCATGGCGATGGTGGAGGCCGTGATCACGCCCGTGGGATCGGCGTGCTCCACGAACTTGGCCACATACTCGGTGCGCGGGTTGACCAGGATCTGCTCGGGGCTGCCGATCTGCACGATCTGCCCGTCCTCCATGATCGCGATGTGGTCGCCGATGCGCATCGCCTCGTCGAGATCGTGGGTGATGAACAGGATGGTCCGGTGCAGCTCCCGCTGTATTCGCGTCAGTTCCTGCTGCATGTCGACCTTGATCAGCGGGTCCAGCGCCGAGAAGGGCTCGTCCATCAGCAGCACCTCGGCGTCGGTCGCCAAGCCCCGGGCGAGCCCGACACGCTGTTGCATGCCACCGGAGAGCTCGGAGGGATAGCTCCGGCCCCACGGACCCAGTCCGACCATGTCGAGCACGCGCTGCGCCGCCTCCCGCCGCTGCCGCCGGTGGCGCCCCTGGATCTCCAGTCCGTACCCGACGTTGGAGAGCACGGTGCGGTGCGGGAGCAGGGCAAAGTGCTGGAACACCATGCTCATGTTCTCCTTGCGCAACGCGCGCAGCCCCTCCTCGTCGAGTTCGGTGATGTCCAGCTCCCCGCGCTCCGGATGCTTGAAGAAGATATGGCCTGCGGTGGGGTCGATGATGCGGTTGATGCACCGGATAAGCGTCGACTTGCCGCATCCGGACAGACCCATGATTGCGAAGACTTCGCCTTGCTGGATGTCGAAGCTGGCCTTGTTCACACCGACCGTCTGCCCGGTCAGTTCGCGGATCTCGTCCTTGGTCTTGTTTTCTTCGAGGAGCGGGATTGCGGATTCGGGATCGGACCCGAAGATCTTGGTCACGTTCTCTGCACGGATCACGCTACAAGCATCCTCTGTTGCCTGACAGGTACGCCACATGGCCCGCGCTCGGGACAGGACGCGCTGATACCCTAACACATGTCCTGCGGAGGGCCCGCCGGATACCCTCCCGGATGGTATCTCTGCGCGTTGCCACTCCCGTGGGTTGGCGCGGCTCCGGGCGATGCCTGCACCGGCGTCCCCCGCGGATAAACCCGGGCGAACTGCCGGGGAATGCGGGCTCCTCCCGGCAGCGGAGGGCTACAGCTCGTCGGGGCTCTCGAAGTCCTCGGCGTCGGGTTCCACCGCCTCGGACTGTTCCATCAGGGTGATCGCCACACCCAGGAAGTCGGAGTCGGTCACGATCCCGCGCAGCTCCCCCTCGCGGGTGACCGGCAGGCAGCTGCGCTTGCGGCGAACCATCAGCAGCGCGGCATGCCGTACGTTTTCGCGTTCGTCGACGGTTTCGGGATCCCGGATCATGATCTCCCGCACCACGCGGGCTTCGCCATTGCCGGCCACCAGCACGTCGGTCTGGGACACAAGACCGACCAGGGTGCCGGCCCCGTCCAGCACCGGCAGGTGTCGGATCTTGTTGGCGGCCATTGCCCGCCGGACCTCCTCGACGGTTGACTCGGGGCGCATGACCACCAGGTTCTGTCTCGGTGTCATGATGTCACTGACATCCAGCATGTCTTCAGGCCTCCATGGGCTGTGGATTCATTCTTTGCGCGGGGACGTCGCTACGTCTTGATGTGTGTCACAGATGTCGCCGACGCAGGATGCTATCCGGGCACGCGGGGCGCTCGATGCCGATGGAGCGCAGGCGGGCGCCCCGCGTCCATCGAGCAACCGCAGGCTGGCCAGGGGTCTGACGAAGTGCATCGTGCCGAGGGTGCACGGGGAATCCGGAGACCGCGGTCGCCGCGGCGGGTCGAGTTGCTATCATCGCAGTTTTGGCGGAGGAAACCCATGGCCGACGATCGCCCCGAACTTGAGATGCTGCACCGGGAACACGAACGGGCACTGGCCCTTTCCGAGCGGATCGCGGCCCTGGCCGCCGAGGGAAGCGACGCCAGCCGCGCCGAGGGCATCCGGCTGGTCAGGGACTACTACGCGCAGGAGCTGGAGGCACACCTTCAGCACGAAGAGCAGACGATGTTCGCCCCCCTGCTCAAGCGCGACAAGACCCATTTCGCCCTGTGCATGCGGCTCGGAAAGGACCACGGGGCGCTCCGGGCCCTCGCCACCGGCATGCACGCGGATACCCCTGCGGACGACCTGGACGCCTTTGCCCGGATACTGCGCGACCACACGCGGCTCGAGGACGAGGAATTCCTGCCCCTGGTGGCCTCCCTGTTTACGCCCGAGGAGTTCGCGGCGGTGCTGAATTTCACCCCGCTGCCCACCGCCGCCACCGGGACCGGCAGCGGTCACTGAACGCCCGCGCCGCCGAATGGCTCAGCCGGCGACCCTGGCCACACGAGTCCGCGAATGGACGCTCCAGCGCCCGCGAAGACCGCTGATGGGCCCTTGCGTCCCTGCGGGTTCTGCAGCCCCTCAACGGAACGGCGACATCGGCGGCAGGCTCTCCGGCCGCGTCATCCGGTCCATGTCCACCGAGATTCGGCTCATGGAGTCCGACATCACGCCGGACGCCCGCGTCATGCGGCCGGTCGAATCGTCCATGCCCCGGATGTCGATCGCCATCCCCCGAATGCTGATGGTCATGTCGTGCATGTCCGTCTGAATCCCGTGCATGTCCCGCGCCAGCAGCTCGGTGCGCACGCGGACCCGGCCCAGGTCATCGAGGATGCTGGCCTGGCCCTGCACCATGCTGTCCGCCATCCGGTCCATGTCGCCGACCATGTACTCCATGTCGCCGGTCATGGATGACACGTCCCGACCCATCTGGCCGACGGCCTCCGTCATCGCGCTCATGTCCCGGCCCATCTGGTACATGAACAGCCCCATTCCCGCGAAGGCAAGCGCCGCACCGGCCAGTACCACGCCGATGCCGACCACCCGGGCCATCCGGCCCATCCGGGTCATCCCCCCCTGCGGCATGTTTGTGGATGATGCCACCGTCGCCCCCGCTCCAACGCGCCGACCGGAGTCTGTCCGAGGCGCCGGCGCGCGCCGTCCCCGAAGACACCGGGCCACCTCTTCGCCATCCCGGGAGGATAGTCCATCCGGCGTGCGGGCGTTCCACGGTCGCCTGTCTCGCGCTGCTCCTGGCGCAATCCGCGACCCGGGGTGCCACAGGGGCCTGCAGGCACCGGCCTGCCCATTTGTTGGTCCCGGCCGTTACCCATAAACTTGCCGTCGATCCGTCCGGGCAGCGCCTGTAGCGCGGGGGCCACAACCGTCGCGATACACGCCGCCCCGCGCAATGCACCCCCTCCCGCGCTTGCCGGGCAGGTCCGGGGCGGGCACGCGGCGCCGATCCCGGCCGTCGTTCCCGGCCCTTCTCGCGCCGGCGCCACAAGGGCGCGGTCTTGCACGCTGACAAGCGAGGTTTGTGATGTTCGATCAGTTCACCGCACTGGCCTGGGGCCGGGATCGGTTGCTCACCTTCCTGGAGCTGGGCGGTCCCGTGGTCGTTATCCTCCTGGGGATGTCGGTGCTGGCACTCACCATCATCCTGACAAAGATGGCGCATTTCTCCAGCGTGCGCGTCGGCCACCGGCGCACGGCGGAGAAGGCCCTCGCCCTGTACCGCGACGGCAGGCTGCACGAAGCGATCACACGCGCGGAACGCTCGCCCGATCCCGCGTCACAGCTTCTCGCCCGGGGCCTGCGCGGCGTTCGTCTGGGCCTGCCCGAACCCAGGGTGCGCGATGAGATGGTCCGTTACGGCAACGTGGCGCTGCAGGGCCTGCGCAGCGGGTTCCGGCCACTGGAGGTCATCGCTTCCCTGGCCCCCCTGCTGGGCCTGTTCGGTACCGTGCTGGGAATGATCAAGGCCTTTCAGGCCCTGGAACTGGCGGGCACTCAGGTGGACGCCGCGGTGCTGTCCGGGGGTATCTGGGAGGCCCTGCTGACCACCGCGGTGGGCCTCGCAGTCGCAATCCCGGTGGTCGCATTGCTGAACTGGCTGGAGGCACGCGTGGAGCGCCTGGGCCACCGCATGGATGACCTGGTGACCCGGGTATTCACGGACGACCTGTCCCGCGGATCCGTGCGCAGCAGGCCTGGACCACCGCCCACGGACGAGGTGCTCGCCGATGCCAACGCCGGCCGCTAGCACGCCGCGCATTTCTCCTCTCCCCGGCAAGCGCAGGGGCCTTCATGGGACGAAGCATATTCACGTCTTGTCCGTGGCCTTCCGGGTCTTCCGTGGCGCACATCTTCATCCTCGGGGGTCGCCGCCGCGCGCCATGACAGTTAGCCTGAACCTCGCGCTCAGCGCGCACGGAATACTCCCTTCCCGCTTGCGCGGGAGGGTTGGGGAGCGCGGGCGATACGTGACCGATCTTCCTCCTCTGGGGCGGCGCGCATGGCCATGATCGTCAAAGGGACTCGCCGGCGCGCATTGATCGGGTTGACTCCACTGATCGACGTCGTCTTCATCCTGCTGGTCTTCTTCATGCTGGCCTCCAGCTTCGTGGACTGGCGTGCCATCGAGCTCGCGGCGCCGTCTGCCGACACCGCCGGGGCGGGCGGCTCGGTCGAAGGCGCCCTGCTGGTGGAGCTGCGTGCCGACGGTCTGCGGTTCGCAGGGGAATCGCTCCCGCTAGCCACCATCATCGAACGGGTGGCCGCCAGGGTGGCCGCCGCGCCGGGCACCGCGGTCCTGGTAAAACCCGCGCCCGGCGTAAGCCTCCAGCGCTCCGTGGCCGTGCTCGACCGACTGGCGGAGACCGGCGCGGTCAACCTTTCCCTGGTCCGGGACGCGCAACCGTGATCGGCGACGGCCGCTTCTTCCGCCGCCAGCAACGGGTCCCGGACGAGGATGCCCGTGTGCTGCCGCTGATCAACATCGTGTTTCTGCTGCTGATCTTCTTCCTGATCACTGGACACCTGAGCATCCAGGCGCCCTTCGAACTCGAGCCGGTGCAGTCCGCGAGTGGCAGCCATCCGCACACCGACGACCTGACCGTCTTCATGGGGGCGGATGGCCGTCTCGCGATCGAAGGAGAATCAGTAACTCTGCCAGAGCTGGAGGTCCTGGTCGGCAACCGGCCAACCGCCTCCGGCGACGGTCCGGGTGTCCGTCTGCAGGCCGACGGGCGCACGGAGGCCATCCGAGTCGTCGAGGTGATGGAGCGGCTGCGCGCGTCGGGAATCGAAAGACTGGAACTGCTGACCCTCCCCGACCGATGACCGGCCCCAGCCTTCGACACTGGCTGACGGGCCTGGTCTTCGCATTGCTGGCACACCTGGCCCTCGCCGCAATCCTGATGAGCCTGCTGCAAGAGCAATCGCGGGAGGCGGCCTCCGGCGACCCCGCCGGCCTCGAGGTCACGCTGTTTCCCGGGTTTCGCGAGGCCATCCAGGCGATCGCGCCCGAGGACCCGACCGCGCCGGGAGGCGCTGCCGTGCCGGCTCCGCCCGCCCCGGTGCCGTCTGTGGATCCCCCGCCCGAGGCAGCGCCGGCGGCTACGGCCAGCCCCGTGCCCGTCCCGGAACCAGCCCCGCAGGTCGCGGTGGAGGCCGCGCCGTCGCTGGCGCCTCGGGAGGTCTCCCCCACCCGCGAGACGGAGTCCGTCGCCGAGCTGGTGGGGGCGAGTCCGGCACCGGAACCATCGCCGCCGGCAACCGCCGCAACACCCCACCTCCCCACCACCGACACTACGTTGACCCTCCAACCGTCCGCGGCACAACACCTGCCAGCCCGGCCCGCCGGCGGATCCTCCACCGCGCCGCTCGAGACGCTCCCCGCGCTCGAGCCTCAACTCGCAGTCCAGCCGCGGCCCACCGCATCCGAGGCCTCCCTGTCCCCGTCGCCGGTCGAGACGGCCGCCGCCGTGGAGCCGGAACTCGGGGCCGCACCGATGGTACCGGAGCCTGCGCTGGCGCCACCCGCCTTTCCCGTCGAGTCGGTCACAGCGAACGAGCCGGAGTCCGCGGACGAGCCGTTGCCAGCGGCTGCGTCCGCGGCTGCCGAGCCTCCGTTGGAATCACTGCCGGCGGAACCCGTGCAAACCACCGCGGCTGCGGATATCGCGGAGGCCGCCGTCGCGGCTGACGTACCCGTCAGGGCGGCATCGCCGGTGACCGCGGATCCGGTGCCGCTCGCGGCAGCTCCAATCGGCGCGCGGGAATCCGCCGCCGTGATGCCCCCGACCGCCAACACGGAAACGATTCCGTCTTTCGAAGGCGCCCAGCTGGCGCCGCAGACCGTGACCGGCGCCCGGGAGATCTCGCCCCCGACCGAGACCGCGGCAGAGGTCGCGCCCGCTCGCGACGCGGGCGCGGTACCGGATCAACCCGCGCAGGAACCCGCCCCGGAGACGCGTGAGGTCGCGGGAGCCGAGGAGCGGTATTTTGCGGCGCTCAGGGACTGGCTGGACCGGCACAAGGACTACCCGCGCATCGCCCAGCGACGCGGTGAGGAAGGTACCGTATGGCTCGCATTCACGCTGAACCGCCACGGCATGGTGGTGAACCACGCGATCGTGCGAAGCTCCGGCCACACGCTACTGGACAACACCGTCGAGCACCTGATCCGACGCGCGCAGCCGCTGCCGGCGATCCCGCCGGAGTTGGGGACCAACCTGCTCGAGGTGAGGGTTCCGATAGAATTCCGTCTCGAGCGCTGACCCGAAACGAAACCGAATGCGCCAAGGACCAACCGGCGTCCCGCCCGTTTCACCGCATCGACCTGAACATCCAACGAGCAAGGAGAACACTCATGCTTCCTGCCATTGCGTCACACCGCTCCTTCCGCCTCGGCCGTGGCATCTTCCCGCTGCTGCTGATCGTCCTCTGGGCGCTCGCTCCGGCCCCCGGGCTCGCCCAGGATGCCGGATCCCTGAACATCCAGCTGAACAAGCTGGAGCCGGACGGCGACGCCTGCCGCGCCTACATCGTGCTCGAGAACCGCGGCGCGCAGTCCTTCGAGGCGCTGCGGCTCGACCTGGTGATGTTCGACACCGACGGCGTGATCGCCCGGCGGCTGGCGGTGGACGCTGCCCCCCTGGCGGCGGGCCGGACCAGCGTCCGGGTATTCGCCATCAGCGGCCTCGCCTGCGGGGACATCGGGCGTGTGCTGCTGAACGATGTGCTCAACTGCGCGGATGCCGATGGCGAGATCCGGGACTGCATGGAGCGGATCACGCCCGAGAGCATCGCCGACGTGCCGTTCATCAAGTAGACCGCGCGAGACAGTCGACCCGCCCGGCCCCCGGGGACATCCGTAGGAGCGGCTTCCAGCCGCGATGCGGCGTTGTGGTGAGTGCCCACGGCCATCGCGGCCAGAGGCCGCTCCCACAAAGGCCGCTCCCACGAAGCCGCTGCCACAAAGGCCGCTCCCACGAGGCCGCTCCCGCGAGGCCGTGTCAGGGGCGGCGCTCCATGGGGAGGTAGTCGGTCAGCCCGTTCCCGGTGTAGATCTGCCGGGGCCGCGCGATGCGGCCACCCGGCGTCTGCTGCTGTTCCCACCAGTGGGCGATCCAGCCGGGCAGCCGGCCGATCGCGAAGATCACCGTGAACATGTTCGTCGGGATCCCCATCGCGCGCAGCAGGATGCCACTGTAGAAGTCCACGTTCGGGTACAGCTTGCGCTCGACGAAATAGGGATCGGACAGCGCGATCTCCTCCAGCTGGCGGGCGATCTTCAGTAGCGGGTCATCGCCCGAGATCTGCGGCAGCAGCTCCTCTGCCACCTTCTGCAGCATCTGGGCGCGCGGGTCGAAGTTCTTGTACACGCGATGGCCGAAACCCATCAGCCGCACGTTGCTGTCCTTGTCCTTGGCCAGTCGCAGGTACTCCTCGGGCGTAATATTGCCCTGGTGGATCTGCTCCAGCATGTTCAGCACCGCGACATTGGCTCCGCCATGCAAAGGTCCCCACAGCGCAGAGACTCCTGCGGCACAGGATGCAAACAGGTTGGCTCCGCTCGAGCCCACCATGCGGACCGTCGAGGTCGAGCAGTTCTGTTCGTGATCGGCGTGCAGGATCAGGATGAGATTGAAGGCCTTGCGCACGAGGATGGGACAGACGTACTGACTGTAGGGCTGCGAGAACATCATGTGCAGCAGGTTGGGCACGTAGCGCAGGCCCGGGTCGGGGTAGACGTAGGGAAGCCCGCGCGAGTGCCGGAAGGCATAGGCGGCAATCGTGCGGATCTTGCTGATCAGGCGTGCCGCCGCATGCCGCAGCTCGCCGTCGTCCTCCAGCTCATGCAGATCCAGGTGATAGCAGGACAGGGCGTTGATCATTGCCGACAGGGTGGCCATCGGCGGCGCCGAGCGCGGGAAGCCCTCGAACTGGTGCTTCATGCTCTCGTCGATGTGCGCGAAGCGGGTCAGGTCCTCGGAAAAGTCCTTGTACTCGGTCTCGCTCGGCAGATGTCCGAAGATCAGCAGCCAGGCAACCTCGATGAATGTCGGGCTGTCCACGAACTGCTCGATCGGAATCCCCCGGTAACGGAGGATGCCTGCATCGCCATCAATGAAGGTGATCGCGCTGGTGCAGCTACCGGTGTTCCCGTAGCCGGGATCCAGCGTGATGTGTCCGGTCTCGGCGCGCAGACGGCCGATATCGATTCCGCGCTCGCCTTCGCTGCCTTCCACGACGGGCAGGGTGTACTCGTTCCCGTCGAGGGACAGGACCGCGGGCTCCGAGGCAATCGGATTCGGATTGAGGGTTTCATTCATCGCATGGGCTCCCGGAGGGAAAGATGAGGTCAGCTTCGCGCGGAAGCGATGGAGCCATCATGGCAGAAGCCGAGCATTCGCATGAAGGGGCAAGGCAAGATTACGGGGTGCATCGGACGTGTAGACGGCAGGGGCCCGTCCGGCACGCCGTCTCCGGGATCCACTGTGCGGCGGCTGCGCACCGCATCGCGTGGCCGGCGCGGGTCCAGCGGAATCCGGCGCGGATGGGCCGCGCCGACAGCAGCTTCCGCTCCATCCAAAGGGGCGTATCATGGGTTTCAGGCCGATCCGGCTGTTTGCCAACAGGAGGAAGACGACATGCGCTACATGCTGCTGTTTGGAATCGCCCTGGGGCTGCTGCTTGCGGGCTGCCAGCCCAACGACACCGACGTGCCCGAGCCCACCGCTCCGGAGGAGGTCGAACCGCCACCGCAGGTCAGCCCGACGCCACCCCCCGAGACCGAGGCGCCGCCTGCAGAGGACTCCGCTTCCGAAGCGATGCCCGGGAGCGAACCGCCGCCTGATGAAGAACCGCCAGCCACTGGAGACGCCGCGCCCGAAGAGGATGCCGAGGCGGCAGAGCTCTGGGATCGTGCCCAGCAGCTCGCTGAAGAGGCACAGAAACAGACCGAGGAAGCCCTGCGTGTCGGACGTGAGGAAGGCGGGGAAGCAGCGGAGACGGCAAGGGATGCAGCGGCGGAGGCCCGGGAGGACGCCCGGAGGGCCTGGGAAGCAGCCCGGGACTACGCAGGAGAGACCGGGTCCGATGCGCGTGAAGCCGCGGAAGCGGCCTGGTCCGAGGCCACCTCGGCCTGGGACCGCCTGGTGAACGAGGAGCCGCCGGAACAGTGAGCCATATTCGGGGTGGTGCGGCGCTGATCGGCCATCAACAGCACGTCACTAACGATCATCGCGATCCGCGCCACCCCGAAGGATGAAGGCGCAAGTGCCGCATGCAGTGCGGCGACTTGCCGCCGGCTCATGGTCGGCCGCTGAGGCTACCGGCACACTGTGCTGCCAGCACTGAATCACGGCCTCACTGAACCCGGCATCCCACCAGCTGCAGCCGCTGACCCGGCCGAATCAGGTAGCGCGGGCCAGCAATGCCGTTCGCTTCGGCGACCGTCCGCAGGCTCGGGCATCCCTGGCGGTTTACGATCGTCGACAGGGTATCGCCGCTGCGCACGGTGTAGGTCCGCACCGCCAGCAGGGCGCGGCGCTCCTCGCGGGAGGCGTGCAGACGACGCGCGAGCTCCTTGCGCGCGCCGTTCAGGCAGGACTCCGGGTACCGCGCCGCGATCGCGGCCGGCGCCTGAACCGCGGAGCCGCCCGGAAGACGCACATCGTGATCCTGATGCGGATTGAGATTGCGCAGCGTCCGGAACCATCCGGCACGGCTGCCCTCCTGCCCGAGACAGATCGATAGTTCGGCGAGAGTCTTCGGTTCCGCCAGTTCGATCTGTGATGGCACGGCATCCACCTCCGGGAATGCGACGCCATGGGTCTCCGGGTCCTGGAACAGCAGGGCCGCCGCCAGCACGTAGGGGACGTACTCCTGGGTCTCCCTCGGCAACTGCCGGAAGAAATCCGGGTTCCAGAAGCTGGGTTCATCGAGCGCGCGGGCCAGGCGCAGGACCCGGGTCTCTCCGAGATTGTATGCGGCCAGCGCCAGCGTGAGATCGCCCTGATGCTCAATGAACCGCTCCCCCAGATAGGCCACGTTGGCCCGGGTGGCAGCCAGCGGATCAAAGCGCTCGTCGCGTTCTCCATCGATGCGCAGGCCCAGGCGCAGCGCGGTATAGCCCATGAACTGCAGCGGTCCCGCCGCGCCCATCCGCGACACCGAGTGCACGCGACCGCCCGATTCCTTCGCGAGGATCCCGAACAGCAGGGCCTCCGGCAGACCCGCCTGCGCGTACACCGGCCACATCAGGTGACGCATGTACATGTACTGCTCGTAGGCGTCGATCAGCGTCGGCCGCATCCACGTCAGCCAGTCGTTCAACGCCGCCGCGATCAGGCTGTCCCGTTCCGCAGTCCATGGGATGCCCGTGTCGTTCAGCGCCCGGTCCAGGCTCCCCGAATACTCGGCCAGGGCCCCCCGGGTCTGCCCGTTCTGTTCCGCCCCAACCGTGCTCGCGAGACCGGCCAGCGCCATGGCGACCCAGCAAACCCTGATCCAGTAGCGAAACGACCCGCCCATATCCTCTCCTCTCCAGTAAAGGATGGTAGTCTCGCCGCGGCGGCGGCTGGAGGCCACCCCTCGGTGGTCATCGCACTCGCGCATGTCCGGAATGCAGCCCGTGCCACCGATCCGGTGGACCGGCCCGCCCCCCGCGGCGTTCCCGGGGGAACGGGCGGGCCGCTTCCGGGTCCCATGCCGCGTGACCGCTCCCGACGCAAGGAGGCACTGTTACTCGAATGGCGATCGAAGTCTCGGAACTCACCAAGAACTTTGGCCCCGCCACCGCCGTGGATGCGGTCAGCTTTGACATCGCGACCGGCTCGGCCACGGCCCTGCTGGGTCCGAACGGCGCCGGCAAGACCACGACCCTGGCAATGCTCCTGGGCCTGATGACGCCCACCTTCGGACATATCCGCGTGCTTGGTGCCGACATGCTTCGTGACCGCTACGCAGTGCTCAACCGGATGAACTATGCGTCCCCCTACATCGACCTGCCCCAGCGCCTGACGGTGCGCGAGAACCTGGTCGTGTACGGACGCCTTTACGGCGTGCGCGGACTCAAGGCGCGCATCCACCAGCTGGCGGAGGAGCTCGAACTGGAGTCCCTCATCAACCGGCCCTACCGGGAGCTCTCGGCCGGCCAGCGGACCCGGGTCGCGCTGGCCAAGGCGCTGATCAACGAACCGGAACTCCTGCTCCTCGACGAACCCACCGCCTCACTGGACCCGGACACCGGAGATCGCATCCGGGGCTGGCTCGAGGCATACCGGGCGCAAACCGGTGCGACCATGGTACTGGCGTCACACAACATGCCCGAGGTCGAACGTCTCTGCGACCGCGTGCTGATGATGCGGGGCGGCCGCATCGTCGATGACGGAACGCCGGAGGGGCTGAGGGCGCGCTACGGGCGACGCAACCTCGAAGAGGTCTTCCTGGACGTTGCCCGCCATGGCTGACCGCCACGGAGCGCCGCGCCCCGGTACCCGGCAGGGCCTGGGGGAATCGCTGAACCGCAGCTACGCGATGCTGCTGCGGCATGTCTATCTCCTGCGGGGTTCCTGGCCCCGAGTGCTCGAACTGGCCTACTGGCCGGTAATGCAGATGATCCTCTGGGGCTTCATCACGCAGTTCTTCACCGGACACAGCGAGTGGGTGGCGCAGGCGGCCGGGCTGCTCCTCGCGGCCGTGCTGCTGTGGGACGTGCTGTTCCGCGCCCAGCTCGGCGTGACCCTGCCCTTTTACGAGGAGCTGTATTCGCGGAACCTCGGGCACCTGTTCGTGAGCCCGCTGCGTCCGTGGGAGCTGATCGCGTCACTGCTCGGAATCAGCACGCTGCGCACCCTGATCGGGGTGGTGCCCGCAGCGCTCCTTGCGATACCCCTGTACCATTACTCGATCTTCACGATGGGTCTACCGCTGATCGTATTCTTCGTGCAGCTGCTGGTGACCGGATGGGCGCTCGGCCTGATGATCAGCGGCCTGGTGCTGCGCTTCGGGCTCGGCGCACAGAGCCTGGCCTGGGTGGCCATCTTCGCGCTGGCACCGATCTCGGGCATCTACTACCCGATCGAGGTGCTGCCCGCATGGCTGCAACCGCTGGCGCTGGCGCTGCCCTCCGCCCATGTCTTCGAGGGCATGCGGGCGGTCTTGCTCGACGAGGGCTTCCACACCGGCCACTTCGCCGCCGCCCTGGCCCTGAACCTCGTCTATCTCGTGCTCGGGGCGGCCCTGTTCATGCGCGTATTCGCGCTGGCACGCGAGCGCGGCCTGCTGCTGCACAGCGGCGAGTAGGTCGTACCGGTCCGCCATACGCACCGGTTCGCCGGTAGGTGCGGATCACAACGCCCTCGTCCAGCCCGTAGGGTGGGCAAAACGAAGTGTGCCCACCACCGACCGGCATGCTCAGAACCGTGGGCCCGCTGCGCTTGGCCCACCCTGCGCACCGGATCGCAGGTAGATGCGGATCACGACCCCCTCGTACAGCGCCTGCGGTGGGCCCGCTGCGCTTGGCCCACCCTACGCACCGGATCGCAGGTAGATGCGGATCACGATCCAGTCGTACAGCGCATGGGTGATCCCCACCACCACCAGATTCCCCGTGACGTGATAGACCACGCCGAGGTAGATCCCGATCAGGGTGGCAAAGAGAAAGTAGAACCCGGAGATGTAGTGCGCGAGCCCGAAAACGATCGCGGCCAGCAGAATCGCCAGTGCCACGGGCAGATGTTCCGCGAGCCCACCCTGCAGCACGCCACGCAGCAGCATCTCTTCCCCGAAGCCTGCCAGGAGTGACAGCAGCGCCACCGAACCGGCCGGCGCATCCCGAAACAGCGTCTGCAGGAAATCGCGCACCTGGGCCTCCAGCACCCGATACACCCGCAGCCCGCTGCCCGCCAGCAACGCCAGCAGGCCCAGCATCGGCAGGGTGGCGAGCACGCCCATCGCAACCGCATCGACCGTCCATTCGAAGCGACCGAGCACCGGTATGCCGAGCAGGACACCGAGCAAGAGCGCAAGGGGGATCAGTGCCGCCTGGAAGAGCATCCCCGCCCGCAACGGGTGGCGTTGCACCAATTGGCGCAGGTCCATTCGCATCCCTCCTTCCGACGTGAGCCGAATGCCTCCCACGATAACCCATGCGCCCTCCGCTCCTGACCGGAGGCCGAATCCGGGTCCATGGCTGACGCCACGCGGCGGGAGCAGGAGAGGACGGGTCGGCATTCCTTCCGTTCAGAGAGGGTTCAGACGCCTCCCCCTATCCTGAGTCCGACCTCGGGGAAGAACCCGGGTCCGGCAGAAGGCGCCAGCGCGGTTCTGCCGTTGCGGTGTCCGGCTCGTGGAGGCCATTCAACCATCCGGAACGCCGGAAACCCTGCAAGAGACACTCACTGAAGGCAGCAACCAGGAGAACCTGAAGATGAAAGACGCCAAGACCCCGATCCTGCCGCTCGCGCTTGCCGCGGCTTCCCTTTTTGCATTGACCGCCGGCCCGGTTTCCGCCGCGGGCAGCAATATGAACACCACCATCCAGGAAGGTCGCATCAACACCAACGACACCCGGCAGATCGGGTCCCTGAACGACAACGCGACCTATCAGGAAGGCCGTGACAACGCCAACCGCACCCGGCAGCGGGGCGATCACAACTGGAACCAGTCGGGCCAGTTCGGGCGTTACAACTACAACGAGACCCATCAGTACGGCTTCACCAACCGGAGCCACCTCACCCGCGGTCGCGGGCGCAACTGACCTCGGACGGCGCCCGCCCGCCGGGCGCCGCAACCCGCGAAACCCAGAGAGGCATACCCATGAAGAACCCGATTCCGATCCTCGGCCTGGCTGCGCTGCTGCTGTCACCGCTCGCCGCCGCCACCGTACCGGGCGAGCGCAGCCAGGGCCCCTGTTTCCAGGTGAACATTCAGAACGACTCGCAGAATCGTTCCAGCCTGCGCCAGAACTGCGACATGAATTTCGCACGAACCGTCCAGGCCGGCCCGGACAACGAGGCACGCACGGAACAGCGCGGATACATCAACAGCAGCAAGGTCAGGCAGTACCGCAGTCCCTCCTACCGCCGACCGCCAACCCCCTGACGGAATGCGGCCCCGGCTCCTGCCCGGCATACGCGACACCCGAGCCCGCGATCGCGGGACGATGCCGCGCCGCCGGTACCGGGGAGCCCAGCCGCACACGCTCCGCACCTACCGATCCCCCAAGATTCAAGGAGACCGACATGAAGTCTCGATCATCCAGCGTCACGACGATGGGTCTCGGCATCCTGCTCGTCCTTGCCGCGCCGGCGGCGGCGCAGTCGAACGGCAATGACACGGTCCAGGTGGGCCAGGTGAACATCAACCGGACCAGCCAGTGCGGCGACACGAACACGAACCGGACCGATCAGGAGGGTCGCGTGAACATCAATCAGACCAGCCAGCGAGCCTGCGTGCAAACCGGGCACGGCGCACGGCGACCACCCCCCGGCCACGATAGGCGGTCCACCGGCCGTCCGGCACATGCCGCCGCGGGCCGGTGGTGAACTGCGCAACGCTCCGTCGCGGTCGTCGAAAGGCCGCCGGGCGCCGGATCGCCGCGGTCGCGGGGATCGCCCTGGTGCTGATGACCCTCGGGCAGGGTAGCGCCGGCTGCGCGGTCGCCCGGGTCTCGGGCCCGGCCGAACGGCCGGCCGATACCGCGACGCCACCGGTCCCGCTGACCGGTCACACCCGGATCATCCGGTACCCGGACGGCCACGCGCTGATCAGCCATGACAGCTACGGCACGGACATCACCGTGCAGCGCGCGCCGGGGTCCTTGGGGCCCGAAGGCCACGCCTTGGGACCGGAAGGATTCGATCGCCGACACCTCAACCCGGACACCGGAATGCGTCTGGTACCGCCGCCCGTCCATCACCCGGACCGGCCCGATCCGTCACTCAGAGACGAATACCGCCGGCGCATGCTCGAGCGCCTGGACGCACGACCCTGAGCGAGAGCACCTGGGCCACCGTCGCTCGCCGAACGGACCGGGACGTCCGCATCCGCGGTCGCGAGCGGACCACGGCACCGGCACGGGCCCTCACCCAAACCGTGCCGGTCTCCCGGTGCTCCCGGCGTTCACGACGGCGGGCGGTTCTCCTTCTCCCGGTTCTGCTCGCGGCGGATCAGGCGGACGATGTCACTCAGCTCGTCGGTGATGAATTTCAGCAGATCGTCCATCGTGAGCATCCCGCAGAGATTGCCCCCCGGGTTGACCACCGGCAGGCGCCGGACGCCCATGGCACGCATGCGCATGATGGTCTCCCAGATCCCGTCGGACTCGCGGGCGGTCAGGAGTTCAGGAGCGACGATGTCCCCGGTGACCAGAGCCTCCTCCGGCACCTCCTTCGCCATGATCTCCACCACCAGATCCCGGTCGGTCACGATTCCCACCGGCTTCATCGGGGCACTCGAGCCCTCGTCCACCACCACCACGCTCCCAACGTGATGATTTCGCATCATTCGGGCGGCATCGTAGACCGATGCATTGCGATCGATCACCACCACTTCTCTGTTGCAGATCTCCCCGACCGACATCTCGTCTTCTCCAGCTAGCGTTTGTTGTTCTTTAACGGCGCCGAAACGCCGTGGAGGCCGCGGCCAGGCGCAGCGCCCGGTTTCCCCTTCTCCTGCGCGCGACAGCAACCCCGGCCCCTCCGGTGAAGTGTCCCGCCCATGGCTTGCACCCGTCAACCGAGCGCCATGCCAATCCGGCATGCCCCGGCTTCCGACCCGACGGTCGGGGCGGCCTGGAGTAAGCAAAACCCTTCAGGGCTACACTACCCGGTGCTTCTGCCGACACAACGTCAAGAGGTCAGGAACGAGAGTCTGCCGAGAGCGGTGCAGAAAGAGCGGCTTCGGGGTGCTGGACGAATGGCCAGGTATCGGAGCCAACGGTCCGTGACGGCCGCAGAGCCAGCCGCGCGGCAGGATGGAGTCTGAATGGAAGACAGGCAAGACGCCCATTTGATGCAGCAGGTTCGCCGCGAACAGGTCCGCATGGCCATCGAGGCGACACCGTTCTCCGTGATGACCGTGCTGATCGTCAGTACGATCCTGGCCGTGCTGCACTGGCCGGTGGTGGACGGGGCCACGATCCAGACCTGGGTCGTGGCGGTGTATCTGGTCAGCGCCTACCGACTGCTGGTCACACTGTATTTCCTTCGTGCCGACCCGCCCGCGGACCGGATCCGGCCGTGGTCGATCGCGGTTCGGACGGGCGCGTTTCTGGCGGCCCTGATCTGGGGCAGCGCGGGCTTCTTTCTGTTCGCGTCCGGGAGCCCCCCTCATCAGATCCTGCTCGCCCTGATGATCGCGGGTGTCTCCGCGGGAGGCGTTGCCTCGATGGCCGCAATGCGCGGAGCGGCCTTTGGCTTCGTGTTTCTGGTCAATGTCCCGTTGGCCTACCGCTTCTTCGAGGCATCCGACGGCCTCGGCCAGGCCCTGCCCGTTGTGGTGCTGGTGTTCATCGTCTTCATGCTGAGCGTCGCCCACCGCTTCAACCGGAACCTCACCGCGATGATCGTGGAGCGCTACAAGCGGCAACTGTCGCAGCAGCGCGAGAAGACGCGTACCCGGGTTCTCGAGCTGCTTGCGCAGGCTGCCCCTCTGAAACGGATCCTGAAGTCGATCGTGCATGGCATCGAGGACGAGGACCCGAGTATCCGGGGCAGCATTCTGCTGCTGGACGAATCCGGGAGCCGGCTCGTCACCGCTGCGGCCCCGAGCCTGCCACTGGCGTACGTCGAGGCCGTGGACGGGCTCGAGATCGGCATGAATGTCGGCTCCTGCGGCACTACCGCCTACACCCGGAAGCGATTCATCGTCGAAGACATCGCGCAGCACCCGGCGTGGGAACCCTACCGCCAGCTTGCGGCCCGCACGGATATCGCCTCGGCCTGGTCCGAACCGATTCTCGCTTCCTCCGGCAGGCTCCTTGGCACCCTCACGCTCTACGGGCGCGCACCGCATCACCCCGATGCGCGGGAACTGTCGATGCTGTCCCAGGCCGCGAATCTGGCCAGCATCGCGATCGAGCGAAGCAAGACCGAGGAGGCCCTGCGGCTCGCGGCCCTGGTCTACGAGAAGTCCAGCGAGGCCATGATGATCACCGACGAGAAGAACCGGATCGTCGCGATCAACCCGGCCTTCGTCGAGACCACCGGGTATACCCAGGAGGAGGTCGTCGGCAAGCAGCCGAACCTCCTGCAATCCGGTCGTCACGACCGGCATTTCTTCGAGTCCATGTGGGAGGAGCTGCACGTCAGCGGGCGCTGGCAGGGCGAGATCTGGAACCGGCGCAAGAACGGCGAGGTGTTCCCGGAGTGGCTCACGATCAACACCATTCACGACCCTCAGGGACGAGTGCACCGGCGCGTGGCCCTGTTCTCCGACATCACCGAGAAGAAGAAGGCCGACGAACTCATCTGGACCCAGGCGAATTATGATGCGCTGACCCACCTGCCCAACCGCCGCCTGTTCGTCGACCGGCTGGAACAGAGCATCCGGCGCGCATCCCGTGACCGCGAGCGCATCGCCCTGCTGTACATCGACCTCGACCGCTTCAAGGAGGTGAATGACACGCTCGGTCACACCCTGGGAGACGAACTGCTCGTGGAGGCCTCGAAACGGCTCGGTGACTGCGTGCGCGACTCCGATACCGTCGCGCGCATCGGCGGCGACGAATTCACGGTCATCCTGAACGAACTGAAGGATGTCGACTCGCTCTGCCGCATCGCCAAGAAACTGCTGGAGGTGCTCAGCGACCCCTACCAGCTCCGGGAAGAACAGGCGTATCTTTCCGCGAGCATCGGGATCACGGTCTTTCCGGATGACGGCACGAAGGCCGACGTGCTGCTGAAGAACGCGGACCAGGCAATGTTCGCGGCCAAGCAGGACGGCCGCAATCGATTCAACCACTTCACCGGGGCGATGCAGGAGGCCGCCAATCGCCGCATGCGCCTGGTTCGGGACCTGCATCGTGCCCTCGCCCGGAACCAGTTCCAGGTCTATTACCAGCCGGTGGTCGACCTCGCCACGGGCCGCATCGAAAAGGCGGAGGCGCTGCTGCGCTGGGAGCACCCCGAGCGCGGCTTCATCAGCCCTGCGGACTTCATCCCGGTCGCGGAGGAGACCGGCGCAATTCACCAGATCGGCAACTACATCTTCAAGGAGGCGACCCTCAGGGCGCGGGAATGGCGCAAGCGGTATCATCCCGGGTTCCAGATCAGTGTGAATCGCTCGCCGGTGCAGTTCTTCGCCGACGGCCCGACCGAGGACGACTGGCTGGAACACCTGCAGTCGATCCAGATGCCCGGGGAGGCGGTGGTGGTCGAGATCACGGAAGGGGTCCTGCTCCGGGCCGCGGTAAACATCAACGAGAAGCTGCTCCGCCTCCGCGATGCGGGCATCCAGGTGGCGATCGACGATTTCGGCACCGGGTATTCCTCGCTGGCCTACCTCAAGCGCTTCGACATCGACTATCTGAAGATAGACCGGACCTTCGTCAGCAGCCTCGAGACCGACAGCAGCGACCGTGCGGTGTCGGAAGCCATCGTGGTGATGGCTCACAAGCTCGGATTCAAGGTCATCGCCGAAGGTGTGGAGACCGAGGGTCAGCAACGCATCCTCACCGAGATCGGCTGCGATTACGGCCAGGGCTACCTGTTCTCTCCGCCGATCCCGACCATTGCCTTCGAGTCCATGCTCGAGATTCAGGATTCCAGCCGACAGCTCGCCAACGGGTAGACCCGTGGCGGCTGTTCCTCGGTGTGCGCGACCGGGGCATTGGCGGTCCATCCCCTGTCCGCCCGCATTGAGGGGTCCGGACGAACTTGCGATACTCCGGCGACCGTCCCGATGGCGAACCAGGGGGCGGGGCTCGCCTTCTGAGCGCAAGTCGCGCAGACCACGCCTGCACCCTGACAAGGGGGGACTACCCGGATGAATGAGCATCAGTGGCCAAAGGGCGCGTGTTGAGCGGCGTCCGGGCAGTGATCCTCGACCTCGACGGCACCTTGCTGCACAGCAACGATGCCCATGCCCAGGCCTTCGTGGAGGCTGCCCACGAGATGGGCCTGAATATGGAATTCGACCGGATCCGGTGGCTGATCGGCATGGGTGGCGACAAGCTGATTCCGAAGGCCTTCGGCTTTACCAGCGACAGCGGGCCCGGACAGAAGCTCGGTGCCACAAAGACCCGAATCTTCATGGACCGCTACCTCACGCAGCTCCAACCCACTCCCGGGGCCCGCGCGCTGCTGCTGCGTCTGCGCGATGAAGGCATCCGGCGCGTGCTGGCCACCTCTTCGAGCGAGTCCTCCGTGCAACCTCTGCTCTGTCAGGCCGGTATCGAGGACCTGATCGAAGACACCAGCTCCTCGAGCGACGTGCGCGCCTCGAAACCGGATCCGGAGCTCGTCAAAGCGGCACTGGACAAGGCGGACGCACCGCCATCGCAGGTGGTGATGCTGGGCGACACCCCATATGACGTCGAGGCCGCGACACGCGCCGGAATCCGAATCATCGCCCTGCGCAGCGGCGGCTGGACGGACCGGCAATTGCACGGTGCGTCGGCGATCTACGACGACCCCGCAGACCTCCTGGAGCATTTCGAGACATCGCCGCTGGCCTAGTGTCGGCCTCTTTCACAAGGACCGGATCGACGCCCCTGCCCGCTCAGGCTGTTAACGGGTACCGCACCCTGATTCCCGGAACCCGCGGCAACGAATCCTGGAATAAATCATCCCCAGCGTCTCTCTACAGCGCGGGAGCAAGGCGGAAGGCTTGCCCCGTGCACTCCGGCCAACGGGTGCGCACCAATCCGGCCAGTCCCGTCAGCTCGACAACGGGTATACATCACAGAGGCCGTGAGACCAATCGAAAAGACTGCCAAAAGTCGAACAGGAGGAGTTTGTCCCATGAAACCAATCAGAATAGTCACCCTGACCGTGCTCGCGCTGATCATGACTCTGCCCGCCATGGCCACCGCCAGCGACTTCGAATACGGGATTCACAAGGTCGTCTACCATGTGAATTATGACGACGAACGCCGCTACATGGCAGCAACCGGAAACATTCAGAACCATATCAATGCCGTCGGGGCCGACAATATGGAGATCATGGTCGTGATGCACGGCGATGGCCTCGGATTGCTGCAACATGCCAACGAGGACGAAAACCTGCGGGCCCGGGTTGAAAACCTGAAGATGCAGGACGTGCAGTTTCTCGTCTGCGCCAACACCCTGAGCGGCCGGAACATCGCGCTGGATACGCTGTACGATGCCTCCGCTGACGACATCATCCCCAGCGGCGTGGCGCACATTTCCTATTTGCAGAATCAGGGCTTCAGCTACAGCAAGCCCTGAGCCGTTGCCCCCATGGCCCACTGACTACTGCACGTGAAGCCCGGGCCTCTGGCCCGGGCGAACCGTGGGCAACATCCCGTACGGATCCGACCCGGACCTTCAGGTCCCGATGTATGTCCAGCCCCGATGCAGGCGATCGACGATGTGATCCACTGCCGTGGTCGAGGTGTCGGCCTCCTTCACCAGGACCGGCTCGATCCCCTGCTCGCGCAACCGCTCGATGCTGTTCGCGCAGGCCAGGAAACGAAGGTTCTCGTATTCACGACTCATTTCGGCGATCCGCTCGGCGTGGGGCGAAACGGACGTCCGGAGGAGATCCAGCCCCCCTGCGTTGGCGAGTACGTCGACCGCCACCGGCGTGCCGCGGCCCGACGCGAACAGACGCTCCGCCTCGTCCAGGATCGATACGAACCCCTCGGCATCCGAACGATCGATGTGCAGAACAACCCGGAGACTCCCGGCCTCCTCTTGTGCGGCCAGCACGGCACCGGCCAGTGCATGACCAGGACGCTGGATTTCCTGGACGAACCAGCCCGTCAGAAAGCCGCCCAAACCCAACAGCAGCGAGGCCGCCACCGCGTGGGAGGGCCGGATCCAACCACGCCGGGCCGCGGTACCGCGGTGCGCCGGCCGTGCCGGTGCACGGATGTCTTCGAAGGCCAGCTGGACCCATTCCTTGGACCGGCGCAACTCGTGAACCCGGTCGCGGAGGTCCGCATCCGACTCCATTGCCGTAAGCAATCTTTCGCGGTCCGCGCCTTCCAGTTGCGCATCCACGAAGGCGTGCAGCATGCTGTCGGAGAAACTCCTGTACCCAGTCACTTCACTCTCCTCAGCGACGTGCCATTTCGAACACCGTCGTCGTAGAAGCTGCGCAGCGCCGACTGGAGGAATCCGCGCGCACGGCTGAGTCGGCTCATCACGGTGCCGATCGGAATGTCCAGAATATCGGCCACCTCCTGGTAGGTGAACCCCTCGAGGTCGACCAGCGTCACGACCTCGCGTTGGCCCACCGGGAGCCGGGCGATCGCCCTGCGAACCCGAACCACCGCGGATTCCCGTTCGCTGGCCTGCTCCGGGTTGGAGTCGCTCAGCACCGGGTATGAGTCGAGGTCGCACTCCGGGCGCCGCTGTCTCTGAACCAGGCAGTGACGCCAGCCGTTGTGCATGATCGAGTACATCCATGCATACAGCCGATCCGGGTCACGCAACTGGTGTACCTTGTCAAGGGCCACCTCGAGGGTGTCCTGCACCAGGTCATCGGCACACATCGGATCGCTGCTCCACGCAAGCGCCACACGGAAAAGACGATCCCGGCTGGCGGCAATGCGCTTGCGCAGCATATGCGCGGTGCAGAAGGCTCCAAGGGGTTCCATTCTGACTGGATGACAGGGCTTGGCCTTTTATTCCCCGAACGACCAGGTACGAATCCTGGAATAAATCGACCCTCGCCTATCTCTAGGATCCAGTCACCTGGCCGGAAGGCTCGCTCCCGAGCCCTCCGAAACGGGAGCGAACCGGCCCGTGCCCTGAGTTGGGCAGCGGGCCACCATCAGGAAGACCGAAATATCCGTCGAAACGGCCTTCGGAAGACAAATGGACCCCAGAGTCCCCGTGTACAAATCAGGAACGCCAGAGGAGATCTTCGATAATGAACACCGTTCTGACCACGCTGCGTACATACACGCTCGCTGCTGCCTTGCTGCTGCTCGCCACGGGCGCCGCTGCCGCTGCTCCTGAAGGAAAACCCTTCGCCACTCACAAGGTCGTGCTCCAGATCAGTGACGGCAATCCGGCCCGTCAGACCCTGGTGCTGAATGTGGCGAACAACCTGATCAACCATTACGGCGCCGATAATGTGGATGTGGAGATCGTCGCCTTCGGTCCGGGTCTGAGCCTGCTCTTTGCCGACAACTCCAACAACGGGCGCATCGACTCCCTCGCCAATGGGCATGGCGTCCGCTTTTCCGCCTGCAGTAACACCATCGCTGCGGTGACCCGCAAACGAGGACAGGAGCCTGCCCTGACCCCCCGGGCGACGCGGGTCGATGCCGGTGTGGTCCAGATCATGGATCTGACCGCCGCCGGCTATCAACTCATCAAGCCCTAGCGCGACGTTGGTCAGATCCTGCATTTTGCCCGGGACACAAGGGCAAAAGGCAGGACCCGGCCCCGTGCCTTTCTCGGACGGAGAACACCGAGGGGCCGCGTCACGCTGGCGTACCCCGGCCCCGCCGTGGGCCGCGCATCAGGTAGCTCAGCGGATGCAGCACCAGCCAGGTGATCAGCGTCACGCCGAGCGCCGCCGCTATCAGCAATGCCCAGTCGGTGGGCGTGGCAACGAACGCGAGCCGCGAGTGGGTCGCCATGGGTAGCCACCACAAGGTGGAAAGCCCCGCCACCAGGGCGACGATCGCCACCGGACGATAGCGATGGGCGGTCATGCGATAGCCGCGCAGGCGCCCGAGCAACTGGGCAAGCACCAGCACGGCCAGAATGGTCAGAAGCAGTGGTAGAAAAGGCGGGATGGCATGGGCCATCACCGCCAAGATGCCGGCAAGCGTAAATTTCATCGCATGTCTCCTCAGACGCGTCCTTCGAGCATCGCGTAGTAGGCGGGCTGCAGCATGAACTCCTTGAGCACCCAGGCCGCCCAGGATTCTTCCCTGGGATCGATGAACGCGAACGACGGAAGGAAGGCCATGTCGTTGTCATAGCCGAACTCCACCAGCATTGCCCTGCCGATAGCCGTGATCAGCGGGCACGAGGTATAGCCATTATGGCGCAAGGGCAGCGGCCGGTCCTCCAGGAAGGCGGCGATATTGGCCTCGACCACGGGCGCCTGGGCCTTGACGCTGGCCGCGGTCTTGTTGATCGGCGCGCCGATCACGTCGCCGATGCCGAACACCTCCGGGTAGCGGTTGTGCTGCATGGTGTAGATGTCGGTATCAAGCCACTCCCCGGCGAAGGGCCCCTGCTGGGCGATCAGGTCGCTCGCCTTGACGAAGTCCGGCGCGCTCATCGGCGGTACCACATGGATGAAATCGAAGTCGCGCGTCTCCGTGCGGCCGTCGCGCCCGGTGAACTCGGCCTGGCGGGCCTGCGGGTCGATGGCGGACAGATGCCATCCGTGATGGCGGGCGATGCCATCGCGATCGAAGCGTTCCTTGAGGAACTCGTTGCTCCAGGGCTGGCTGAACATGTCGTCACTGGGGGTGAAATAATCCAGGGTGAAGTCATCCCGGTTGCCGACGCTCTTGATGCGCGACTGGGTGGTGAAGGTCATCTTGATCGGCGCGCCCGCGCACTTGATGGCCGTCTGGGGCATGGTGAAGAGCCCCTGGCCGCCACCGCTGGCCAGCCACGCGTCGATGGCATCGCTGGTGCGCGCAGCCGCCTGGTGACCGGCATAGACGCTGCCGATACCGTGGCTGCCAATCAGGTCCGTGGACATGCCGTCGATCCGGTCATAGTCGAGCTGCAGACCAGTGGCGACCACCAGAATGTCATAGTCCAGGGTGCTGCCATCGGCCAGCGAGATGCGACGCGCATCCGCATCGATACCAACCGCTGACTGGCTGAGCCAGTCGATGCCGGCGGGGCGAAAGTCGGCATTGGCGCGCACAGTGCGCTCGGCGTCCCAGAGGCCGGAGGCGATCATGGTCCAGCCCGGCTGATAGTAATGCTGCTCTCGTGGCTCCACCACCGTAATGCGGGCGCCCGAGAGGCGCGTGGCCAGGCGATTGGCCATCGACATGCCGGCAGCGCCGCCGCCCAGGATGACGACGCGAGCCCGGGTGGACACGGTATTGGCCCCCAGGGCGGAAAGCGGTAACAGAGCAGCGGCCATACCAGCCTTGAGCAGCTGGCGGCGATCCGGGCGCGGGGGATCGAGAGGGATCAGGGACATGAGTAGCTCCTGCGGGGTTGCCAGACGTCAGTGAGACAGCTACTTCATGCCATTTTAACGTAGCCCTGATCGACCTTCTCGCTCCTCGTTGATCGCCATCCTTCGGCGCAGGGTGGGCCAGGCGCAGCGGGCCCACCCTGCCGGCCTGCGTCCACGGCCAGCCGGCAGGGGCAGCACGGGCCTGTGAATCCCGACCCCCCGGATTGGGTCCACAGTCGGTCCGAATTCGCATCACGCCTGGCCCTGTTCTCAGCGAGAAGCCCGGAAACCGTCCCCGCGTGATCCTTGACCGCACCCTCGCGATCCCCCTTGCACCCGAACGTCCGGAATCCGGGCGGTTCCCATGGCGGTCCGTGCCTTGCAGCGCCGATCAAGGCACCCGGAATCACAGGTGACCGGTCTTCACGTAGATCAGGGTCTCCTGCTCGACCCAGGGGTTGTGCTGGCTATGGTGCGGACTGCGCATCCACGTTCCGGCGGGATAGCGCCCGTGTTCATCGATGAACTCGCCCGACAACACCAGGATCTCCTCACCGCCCCAGTGCCGGTGCGGCTGAAAATGCTCTCCGGCCGGCCAGTGCACCAGCGCCGTATGTTGGTTCTCGAAGCTGTGCAGATGCAGCACGCGCAGACCTCCGATGCCCGGCTGGAAGGATGCGGCGCAGGTATCTACCACCACCTTCTCGCGGTCCTCGGGTGCGAACTGTTCGAGCTTCACGAACAACGTGCAACCAGGGTCCGAGTGCGGCGCGTGGCGGGAACCGGGCGGGTTCCGCAGGTAGGTTCCGGCGGGATAGTCGCCGGTGTCATCGGAGAAAACGCCGTCGAGCACCAGGATCTCCTCGCCCAGCGCATGGGTGTGCGGCGGGAAACGGGTGCCGGGCTCGAACTGGACGATGCTGGTGGCACGGCCGGACTCGGCCTGCTCCCGCTCCAGCGGCTTGCGCACCACGCCGTCGGCGCGGCTACCACTCCAGGGCAGTGCCGCCGTCTCCACGACCACCGATTGGGACAGATCCAGGTTCAGGGCTTGCGTCATGTGTGCTCCGGTCGTTTAGGGAATCTCCGCACGAAACCCGCGGTGCAGCTGATAAGGACACGTCTTGAAGGGCCGATGGAGTTCAGGTCTCAATGATTATCCGCAAGCGGGGCCGTCAGGCTTACCGCACTCTCGAGATCGAACCTTGTCCTTCAGAACCGCATCCTGAACGTCGCATCAAGCAGCGGCGCCGGATCGAAGGAATCTTCGCGCAGCTTGTTGCCGCGGGAATCTTCCACGCGCAATTCGCCCTCGGCAATTGCCCCCGCGTACAGGACCGATGACGCCTGATTCGAGTCCACGCGAGGGCGTGACGCCGTACAACCAGCCGCCGGCCCCGTTAAACAGGAGCGGTGCGCCGAATCCGAAGCGCTGTACCTCACCCCAGGGCGCATCGCCGAACGCTGTCTGCCGCGAAAAGTCGTGGTCGAGGTAATCGTAGTTGAACGCGACACCGGCGCGATGGCCCGCTCCGAAGCCGGTGCTCGTGCCAACACGAATCGCGATGCCGGTGGCATCGAAGTCGCCACCACGGTCGAGCTCGGCGTTACCCTGCCAAACCGGGGTAACCGAGAAAGACGACCGCCAAGCCTCGGCGGCTACGCTGGCCCCGGGAGCCAGCAGCAAGGCGATCGTGGCCGCCGGAGGCGTCCAGTGATGGGCGTCACGACTGCCAAGGCGGCGTGGCACAGGTCTCCGATTGTGCAGCAGTTTCATGCCTTGGCGATCCCGCAACTGGTGTCCCCCTGCCCACCAACTCATCGAGCAGAGGTCTTGCGTCAATCATGCCCGTTCCTCCCCCCGTGACACACCATGCGGTGGACACCGGACCCGGGAGGCGGTTCCACCAGCGCCTTGAAGGCACAGGTCTGCCGGCCTGCTCGCGTGCGCTCGCAGGCGCCGGAGACGCGCACCGCTGCTGTTGCAGCGCATCCGGTCCCGAGGCCGCTTTCGGCCGGACTGCACGACCCTCTTCGGCGACGCGCAAGCTGTCCTCAAGGGTCCGCCGGATCTTCCACGGGCCCCTTCCCCAGCCTCGCTCGCGCCCAGTTGAGCCCGTCAAGCACCCCGCGCCGGGTAATGAACCACCGCTCCAGACGGTATTTGCCCGGAAAGTTGAGCAACATGACGCCGACGAGGATGGTGAGTGCTCCCTGGCCGGGGGTAAAAAGGAGCACAAGGCCGAAGGCAATAAGGACGGCGCCGACGACGTTCTTGAGGGCGACCACCAGGTAGCGCAGCAGGGGCCAGCGATAGAGCTCGCGCACGGGCTCGCGCTTTTCATGGGTGAAGTAGTCGGCAGGCATGCGGGCAATGAACCAGGCCACGCCGCCGATGCTGCCGAAGATGCTGAGCACGGATACGACGCCCAGCCAGAAGAGCGCCTCGGCGCTGACCTGCGGCCACATGGATGGATTCGTCTCCCGGAAGGCTGAAGTACGCGCCCGATCATAACAAGGCGTCGCACCGGCCGGGTTGGTGCACGCCAGAGCGCCTGGTCCCCGGACGGGGCGCCCGCTTCGTGGTGCAACCGACCGGATGAGTCCGCTCTATGCGGGGACCCGCAGCACGAGCTTGCCGTGGCGGCCGCCGGCCTCGATGCGGCGGTGCGCCTCGGCGGCTTCCGCCAACGGCAGTGTGTCCTCGAGGTTTACCCGCAGCCGGCCGCTCGCCAGACGAGCCAGCCCCTCGCCGACCAGCGTCGCCTGGTGTCGGAGCCGGTGCCGATCGTTCTCGAGCATCGGCGTCAGCATCAGCTCGAGACTGATTCGCGGATTGCGCAGCCGGGCGGCATTCCAGGATACATCCGCCGGCGGAGCCAGCAGGGTGACCAGATCGCCCCCGTAGGCCACCTGCTCGAGCCCCTCGCGGAAACCGTCGCCACCGACGCTGTCCAGCACCAGATCAAAACCTCGACCCTGGGTATAGCCTCTGAGCGCATCCCCGGCCCCGGCCTTGCGCAGGTCGACCACATCGGCACCCAGCGCCGTAACGACCCCGACGGCCTCGTCACGGCGCACCAGCCCCAGTACCCTGGCACCCGCCGCCCGCGCGATCTGCACGGCCATCTGGCCCACGCCACCGGCGGGGGCGTTCAGCAGGACACTGTGGCCACGCTGCAGGCTGGCACGCTCGAAAAGGGCCTCCCAAGCCGTCAGCCAGGCCAGCGGCAAGGCAGCGGCCGCGGCGTCGGAAACAGCGGCCGGCACGGGGACCACAGCGGCCTCCGGGACGACAACCTGCTCCGCATAAGTACCCGGATCGGCACCGACGCCACCAAAGCAGAATGCGACCCGTTGCCTCGGCCGTGCACGATGCACCGCGCTGCCGCATTCCTCGATAATCCCGACACCGTCGCAACCGGGCGTATTGCGCGGAGCACCGGCGATCATCATCCCGCGTTCCCGCACCTTGGTATCCACGGGATTCACGCCCGCGGCCAGCAGGCGAATACGGACCTGGTCCGGTGCGGTCAGTTCCGGTTCCGGCACCTCGGCCAGACGCAACACCTCGGCGCGGCCGGGTTCGTCAAACACGATTGCACGCATAAGCGCTCCTTGAACGGCTCGCGTAGTACCTGAGCCTAGGGGGTGAGGCACTACACTGGCAAGGACCTGCCCCTGCCGAGCCGCAGCGAGACCTGCGGTGAACAGGCCGCAACTCCGATACCGACACCGATGCCGAAGCGCATGTCGCCGGAGGAGCGGCGGCTCCGGGTCGATTTGAGGCTCCGGGACCCGTCAGGGGAGTAGTCGGCCCTATGCAGTCAGGGGTAACCTTCCTCCCCGACGACCCGACTGCAGAGGCAGACCATGGACCTCGTCTTTCACGCCAAGCTATACGCCCTGACGCTCGGGGTCTTCCTCGCCGTCGATCTCCTCTGGCTCGGAGTTGTGGCCCGCGGCTTCTACCAGACGCAACTGCGACCCTTTCTGAGCCCGACGGTCAACTGGCCGGCGGCCTTCGCATTCTATCTGCTGTACGTGGTCGGGATCCTGATCTTCGCCGTGCTGCCGGGCCTTGCGGCGGACTCGCTGGCCGTGGCCGCGGGCTGGGGCGCCCTGTTCGGCTTCTTCACCTACGCAACCTACGAGCTGACCAACCTCGCCACCCTCAAGGGCTGGCCCCTGAAGGTCGTGCTCGTGGACACCGCCTGGGGTGTGGCGCTCTGCACCGCCGTGGCGAGCGCCGGGTTTCTGATGGGCGCGTGGCTGGGCAGTCCGGGGTGAGGCGTCACGCCCGCCGGGACGGCGTCCGGCTTTCCGGTGCCGGGAAGGGTCCGGAGTTTTCGTTTTTCGTCTTCAGGTGATCGAAGGTCCCATGAATCACTACCCAATCGCCCATACAGGCGATGACCTGCACCGCCCCGGCGCAGGTCGGGCAGGTCTCGATGTCGATCCCAAGCACCGCTTCCGAACGTCAGGGCTAGTGGGCCATGCGGAAAGTTCGGTGACTATGGAGCACAGCCAGAAGGGCCGGAGCAAGGCGGGCAAGTGCAGGAA
>JAABTX010000236.1 GCA_011389655.1 Thioalkalivibrio sp. | reverse complement strand
GGTAGATGCGGTCGCGCCGTTCCAGGAGCATGCGAGCGCACGCCATGTAGCTGACATCGGTGCTCACCTTGCGCGTGAATACCGGGAAGTGCTCCACGCCCAGTTCCTGGGCCAGCTTGATCTCGGTATCCCAGTAAGCCCCCTTGACCAGCCGGACCATCATGCGGCGATCCAGCCGCCCGGCCAGTTCGTACAGGGCCTCGATCACCGGCGCGGCCCGGCGGCCGTAGGCCTGCACCACCACACCGAAGCCGTCCCAGTCGGCCAGTTGCGGGTCATCCAGCAGCGCCTCGATGACATCCAGAGACAGTTCGAGACGGTCCTGCTCCTCGGCATCGATGTTGAAACCGATGCCGGCACGGGCCGCCTGGCGGACGAGCTCCCGCGCGCGTGGCACGAGGTGGGCCATGACCGTGGACGCATGGGTCGTCTCGTAGCGCGGATGCAGGGCCGAGAGCTTCACCGAGATGCCCGGGCTCGAGCGCACATCGGCCTTTGCCTCGTGCGCAATGGCACCAATCGCCTCGGCATAGGCAGCGTGGTATCGCCTTGCATCGGCATCGGTGCGCGCCGCCTCGCCGAGCATATCGTACGAGTAGGTGTAGCCCTGGCGCTCGCGCTCACGGGCATTGCGCAGGCCCTGTTCGATGGTCTCAGCGAGCACGAACTGCCGGGCCAGCAGCTTCATCGACTGACCCACCGCGGTACGCACGACGGGTTCGCCCATGCGCCGGATGAGGCCGCGCAGGGCTGCGACGGGTTTCTGCGGGTCGTCCTTGAGAACCTTGCCGGTGAGCATCAGGGCCCAGGTCGATGCATTCACCAGCGGGGACGACGAGTGCCCGAGATGGGCTCCCCAGTCGGAAGGCTCGATCTTGTCATGGATCAACTCGTCAATGGTCTCGGCATCCGGCACCCGCAGCAGGGCCTCGGCCAGGCACATCAACCCGACGCCCTCCGCAGTGGAAAGCCCGTATTCGGCGAGAAAGCTCTCCATCATCGAGGGGGCGGTCTCGGTGCGCACGCGCTGCACAAGCTGCGTTCCGGTGACGGCAATCGCCTGCCGTGCCGCCGCATCCAGCTGCAGGCGGTCCACCAGGTCCGCCAGCAGGTCGGTCTCGGAGGCCGAAAGGCAAGCGCGGATCCGCTGCCGGCAATCGGAACCTGTCGTCTCACTCATCGCTGTATCCTCCCGGACCCCAGTGCTTCCGGAAAAGTCGGTACGGTTCGCTCCCGGTCTGCGGTGGAGAATGGAGGAGGGATTTCAGCGTGATTGCAGCAGAAACCGCCATCTTTATGGCACCGAACCCGGAGCGGGGCTCGGGTCGACTGTAGATCAATCGAGGAGACACGCCGTGAATAGACGTCGTTGGAACCGGAGGATGGTGGTATGGACACTGGTCGGTGGGGCCCTCGCACTCGGTGCCGTAGCCCCGGCGGGTGCGGATGACACCGTTCGCCCCGGCTGGGGTCTGATGAATCCGGAGGAGATCGCGCAGCATCGGGAGGCCGAGCATGATATCGCCGGGTTCTACCAGGGCGCGTTGGCGTTGGACCGGAACCCGACCCTGGTGGTCTGCGCATACGGGTTGAACGTCCGCAACTGGCCTTTCCTGCAAGCAGGCCGCGCGCGCCGGACGGCTTGGGTCGGTCGCGGCCGGTTTCCCGACCGCCTGGTGGCTGGCAGCGCGGCGTCTGCTGCCGACTCAGCGCAGGATGAAGACTGACACCGGCAGCCGCTGGGCGAGTTCCCCGGCGTTGGAACTGATCAGGTGCAGCCGGTCCGCGACCCCGGGGATGTGGGATGCCATCACCACCAGATCGGCCCCGATCTCCTTCTGGGCCTGGACGAGCTTGTCATCCAGTTCGATGGTCACGTCGGTACTGTCCATGGTCCGGGAGTCGGTCTTGATGCCATATTCCTCTCCCTGCTGGCGGGCAAAGTCCGCGAGGTGACGGGCAAGTTCCTCGGGCGTCCTGGCCGCCCGATTGGGCACGCGTCCGGCAACGGTGACGTAGTGGACGGTGGCGTCATACTGCTTGGCCAGCCCTGCGGTGACCTCCAGACTCTTCTGCATGCCGTCGATGTGCTTGAGATCGACTGGAATCATGATCTTGTCGAACATCGGTGTTTCCTCCTGGTTCGATGCATTAGCGCAAAGGGCCCTTGCACTCTTTGCGCGATTCCCGGCCGGTCCGCAGCGGCCGAGCGCTACGCGAGGGACACGATTCGGCACCCACATCCCGTGCAGGCTCCTCCACAATGCCAGAATATTGGTTAACAAGGCCAGAGCCCGCTCCCACGAGGACAGGGCATGGTGGGTGGTAGGAGCGGCTTCCAGCCGCGATCAGCGGCGAGTCCGGTACCCGGGACCATCGCGGCCAGAGGCCGCTCCCACGGGGGTGGATCAATGCACAAAAAAAGGATCAGAGGCCATAAGCTTCTGATCCTTTTCTTGATTGGCGCGCCCGGAAGGATTCGAACCTCCGACCACCTGGTTCGTAGCCAGGTACTCTATCCAGCTGAGCTACGGGCGCCCTGTTGCAGTCGCGCATTATCTGGTTCTGAGGGGATGGATGCAAGCCCCGTGGCTCGGTTTCCCGACCCCGGTTCGACACGGACAGGCGCCTCAGTGCCCCTCGTGAGGCGGCACCGGGCCGTAGGGCGAACTCCGGGTACGGTCGTGCTCGTGCATCCGATAGTGCACGAAACGCCCCAGGTCGCGGAAGTGCATGAAGGGGTTGCCCTGGACCTCTTCCTCGAGCGTGGAGCTGGGCTTTTCCGCGTAGTTGTGTCCCGGGTGGATACGGGTCTGACGGGGCAGGCCGGTTCGCAGGTCCCTGAGGGTGTGAAACATCTGCTCGGGATCGCCGCCCGCCAGATCACAGCGGCCGCAGCCGAAGACGAAGAGGGTGTCGCCGGTGATCAGATCGTCGCCAGCGGGCAGGTGAAGGCAGGCCGAACCCGGCGTGTGGCCCGGCGTGTGCAGGAAGCGGATCTCGGTGTCGCCCAGCACGAGCCGATCGCCGCCGTGATGAAGCTGCGGCCGTGTCAGGGTGCCTCCCCAGAAGTCGGCCTCGGGCTTGAGCAGGTGCACCCGGGCGTTCGGGGCGTCCTC
>JAABTX010000235.1 GCA_011389655.1 Thioalkalivibrio sp. | reverse complement strand
CCGCCGCTGTACTGGACCGAGGACGCTGTAGAGCCTACAGACGAGTGGACGGCTGGCACGACCTACGCTACAGGCGACATCGTGACGTATGAAGGCATCGAGTATCGGTGCATCCAGGGTCATACGGCTCAGGTTTCATGGGAACCACCGGCTGTTCCGGCGTTGTGGGAGTTGGTGTAGCTCCTACACCAGTGACGCAGTGAGTTCGGTCAGCGCACTCGGCTCATCG
>JAABTX010000234.1 GCA_011389655.1 Thioalkalivibrio sp. | reverse complement strand
TGACACGCCAACGGCCTTTGACTCGCGGCCAGCCTCGTCCACGACCGTACCCTGGTAAAACCACGTCCCGGGGGCTGCGTTTTCGATCAGTAGCTCGGCCGTCGGCGCCGCGATCTCGCCTATCACCGTCCACGGCTCGCCGTCGGAGACGCGCGCCTCGATCCGAACATGGTCGATGGGGCGCTGGCGAGTCGTCGGCTGCGGCAGGCCCCAGGAAAGTAGTACGTTGCTCATATCAGAATCCTCGAAGTTGATAGACATTGACCGTAGCTTATCAGGCCGTTTCGGGAACAGCCGGCTCAGAATCCAGCGGATCAGTTTGAACACGGCGCCACGACGACCTGCGGGCGGACACTCCCCGACCACTCAACACTCGCGCGGGGCACGAGGTAGCCGACCACGCCATTCGCGTCGCGCACCACGGTATCTTCGCACGGCGTCCCGGCTGGCACCGTCCCGACGGGCACGAGCACCAGTCGGTCGGCCGACTGCACGAGGGTGTAGGCCGTTCGCGCATCCTCCTGCACGGTCAGCCCGCCCGGCGTTCCCGGTGGGGGTACGACCGTTCCCACAATTTTCTTGCTCACGACCGTTGACTTCGCGCTTTCGAGCCCTGCGTCGTCCACGGCGGTCGCGGCGAAATACCAGGTCGCCTCGCTCAGTCCTTCGAGCGTGTACGAAGTGCCCTGCACCGGCTGCACAGCGGTCAGCGTCTCCGGCCCGGTGCCGTAGTAGATCCGGTATTCGGTGATCGTGACCGGCGTACCGTCGGTGCGCTCCGTGACCGGCGCCCAGCTTAAGGTGGCCGTGCCGGCGAGGGTGGAGAAGGGGAGGAGGGCGACGGCTACTGCCGCGATCCAGCGTTTTCTGTCCATGTTGCGATTCTCTCCTTGTCCTTGTTGCCGAGCGCGGCGCAGCGGTATGCCTGGGCAAAGGCGCGGCTCAGGTCCGCGTTGCTGACCGGCCTTGGCGGCAGGTCACAAGGTTCAAGATACCCTGCAGGCGGGGCCAGCACAACAATGCGCTGCGCGGGGGTGCAGCCCGCCAGGGCGACGAGCGCGACGAGGACGGCTACTCGCACCCTTCCAGCCCCGGTAGCGCCTCGCATAGCCGCCCCAGCTCGCTCGGCGGGACGCGCGTCGTGCCCCACTCCACGAACTCGGGCGTCGTGTCGCTGGCCTGGCCGGCGCGAAGGGTTGCAAGGGCGTCCTCGGCCATCCGCCGTTCGCGAACTGCGATCGCTGCCGCCTTGCGCTCCTCCTCGAGCTGGGCCGTCAGCGTGTCGTTGGCCTGCATAAGGTTGAGAACCCGGGCCGTCAGCTCGGCATTTCTGGCGATAACATGCCGGTAGTGCCACGCACCGCCGGCAACGAGCGCCAGCCCGACTGCGGCGACGATGAGCTTCGGCTTAAGGCTGAACACGAGCTTTCTCCCGGCTGGAATGTTGCACCGCACTCGCGCCCATGAAGGCGCCGACGGTAATTCCCTGCAGCCAGATATAAGCGTCTTCGGTGACGATCCCGGCGATCAGAAGTGCGGTGTAGACAATGCCCGCGCCAACGGCGAGGACGAAGCGCCGCCCGCCGTACTCGGCCAGCGCGGCTTCAGGGTCGAGAGTGTCCATCAAGTTCCCGCTGGCGTTCTTCCATGCGCTGAAGGATGTCCTTGATCTCGCTCAACGAACGGACGGTGCGCGCTTCCAGCCGTTCTGCAGCCCGTTCGGCGGCGGCCATGCGCGCCTCGAGAACTGCAACGCGCTCGGGGGCCTGTTCGATTCGCGCAATGCGCTCGGTATTCGACGAGGTGATGCCGCGTAACTCCGTCACGGTAATGATGAACATGATGCCGTAGGCTAGAACTGCCAGGAGCGTCCCGACTGTGACCTCCTTGCGAAAGTGCCACTGCCGGTCCTGGACGCCGTCCGAGCGCAGCGTGCGGTCAGCCACCGGAGTCCTCGATAGCCTGGTCAATGCGGCTCTTGCGGCTTTTAATGGCTTTCTTCGCCTCGCCGGCCATGCCCTTGCCCAGCGGCACGTCGTCGGCCTTGCGCTTTTTGCCCTTGGCGGGGCGCAGCTTCTCCAGCGCCTCGTCCATTGCGCCCTTCATCTTGTCGATAAACGACTGTTTATCCGTATCTTGGTCGGCCACGGCGCGTCCCCCAAAAACCAGCGAAATTACAGGCTTGAGTCTACCGGCTCGCTGCGGGTTCAGCAATGGAAGATTTCAGGCTGAAACCGGCTATTTTACTTAATGCAAAAGCGCCCCTGGATGAAGGTATGCAGGTGGCGCTTCCCGAAGGCGTCGATCGAGCAGTGAGTATGCATCCACCCGCTCGGCCCGTCGTTGTACTCGAGGTTCAGGCGGCTCATGGTGCCCGTCTGGTAACACCCCTCCTCGATGCCCGGGGAATGGGAGTGTCCAATGATGGTGCGTGCGCCAATACGTCGCAGGTTGACTCGACTCCCGCGCGCCCCGCTCGGCCCGCGGTCCCCGTGCAGGGAACACTCGATGTCGGCAATGGTCAAAGATTCGTTACGCCGCAGTGCACGAACCTGGGCGCCTTTTGGCTTCAGCCGCTCGATCCAGTAACCAAACGGGTCGAGGTACTGCGCCCCGCCCTCGGCCATCTTGGCGCTGCGCGCCATGTGCAGGGCCGTCTCCAGGTAGAAGGCCGCGTTCCCGGGGTCCTGCCGCCAGTCTTCGCGCAAAATCCACCGACTGAGCATGTCGTCGTGGTTCGATGCGACAATGTAGCTGGGTCGGCCGCCGGCCTTCTTCAGCATCCAGGCGATCGTGTCCTTCATTTCCCGCTCGATGTTGTCGAACCCCGCGTCGCGCTTGGCGATGCTGATGAACGGGTTGCCGACGTGGTGCGGCGAAAC
>JAABTX010000233.1 GCA_011389655.1 Thioalkalivibrio sp. | reverse complement strand
CGCATGGAAGAGGGGGGCTTGCCAGCAGTCGGGGGTGTAGCACGGCGGCCGCTACGGCGGCCGATTCTGTCGCTCCAGCACCAACCAGAGCAAGTCGAATCGAGATTGTCCAGACCACGCCTGGATGATTGGAGAGAGGTTGGTGGCTTGCGCGACGTGTATAATAGAGTGCACACTAGACACCTTAGTGTGTTTTCTATTATACATGCCGATGGGTTGTTCCTGCCACTAGGGAACAGGAGGCTAGATGCCAAAGCGCAACATAAATGACGAGTCGGCCCCTGGGGCAGTGGTGGACACCGTGACCCAACTCGGTCGCAATATCGCCACGGCTCGGATTCGCCGCGAGCTCCGGGAGGAGGATCTCGCCGCAAAGGCCGGCATCACCCGAACCACTCTCCGCAGGGTCGAGGCGGGAGCACTCGGGACAGGGATCGGTGCCTACGTCGCCGTGCTCTGGGCACTCGGCCTCCATCACGACATCGGAGAGGTCGCGAGCCCGGAGCGGGACATCGAAGGCCAGACGCTCGAGGCCGCCCGGCGCGGGCAACGCGTCCGCCCGGCGGGAGGACTGAACGATGAATTCTGAGCGCGAGTGCTTTGTCTACATCCAGATGCCGCGGTCGCTGGAGGTCGTCACCTGCGGCCGTTATGCGCTCAGTCCTCTGCCAGGCGGGGGCGGAGTGGGCCGGTTCGTCTACGGTCGGAGCTACCGCTCTCGTCCGGATGCCGTGGCGATCGACCCGATCCATCTCCCGATCTCCCCCCGGACCTATGAGACGGGGAAGCTGGGCGGGATCTTCGGCCCACTACGCGACGCCTCTCCCGACGCATGGGGCCGGTTGGTCATCCAGCGGGTGCTCGGACGGCAGGATCTGGACGAGGTGGATTATCTGCTCGAGTCCCCGGAGGACCGTGCCGGTGCACTGTTTTTCGGACGAGGGGTGGCTCCTCCTGCATCTGTGCGGAAGTATAATCGCGTGCTTCAGCTGGAGGAGCTTCGCGAAACTGCCCGTCTGATTGAAGCAGGCGGGTCGACGGAGCAGTTACGCGACCAAGTGCGACACGTGCTGGATCCCACGACGTCGATGGGCGGCGCGCGGCCGAAGAACAACGTGGAAGACGAGACCGGCCTTTGGGTGGCCAAGTTTCCGGCTCGGGGGGACAAGTGGAACAACGCGGCCGTGGAGGCCGCCATGCTTCGCTTGGCCGCAAGGTGCGACATCAGGGTGCCGGAAATCCGCATCGAACGGCTGGGGGACGAGTCCGTCCTGCTACTTCAGCGCTTTGATCGCAAAAAGGTGGACGGCGGTTACCATCGGCACCGAATGGTCAGTGCGCTTACCATGCTGGACGCGGAGGACAGCCCGACGGATATGACGAACTGGTCCTATCTGTTGCTTGCAGACGAGCTTCGACGCTGGTCGTCACGGGCGCCGGATGACCGGGCGGAGCTATTCAGGAGGGTCGCCTTCAATGCCCTGATCTCGAACAATGATGATCACCCCCGAAACCACGCTGTGGTCGCGGCTGGCGAAGATTGGCGGCTCGCACCGGCGTACGATCTTGTCCCGAATCCTCAACTGGGGAAGCAGGAACGGAGCTTGGCCCTCGTGTGCGGCCATTACGGACGCGTTGCGTGCCGCGAGAATCTCGTGTCCGCGGCACCGCGTTTGGGACTCACCCCCGAGGACGCTGGGCGGGTGATCGACCAAGTTGCGGATGTGATTGGCCGGTATTGGCGAGTTGAGGTCTTTGCGCACGGAGGCACCGAGGCGGACTGTGCTTCGATCGCGCCGGCATTCCTCCACGCTGGCTTCGATTATCCGGCCGGGGCACTCTGACCAGCGGCCCGACCCGATTGAGCGGCTCACGCCCGAATACAGGTGATGCGGCTCCGTTCACCCCGACCTCCCATTCCGGCTCTGAGTCCCGGCTTGGCAACACCTTGGTGTAGCGCGTGCCAGCTCGGGGGCACGGAAGCGGGTGGAGGCAAAGGCAGAGAGTTACGAATCGGGCTCGGGCTAAACGTGGGCAAGGGGCGGACCACGGTCCAAATGTCAATTCCGCCCGACCACAAGACGCAGTGGTAGGTGGAGCGAAGCAGATACCCCCTTTCTCAAAATCCAGACCGCCTTTCTAGGGAGCCAGATTGGAGCCCGAAAAAACCGAGATCCCTCACTCCTGCCGCCATGTGCCGGACGGGTGGTCTCATCTCAGCACTTGTATTTGAACGATCGTGCAAAAACTCTCGTCTACAGCGGTGGCATAGAGTTCCTTCGACAAAGGCTTGCACGATCCATCATATTTCTCTTGATTTCTGGGACGCAGGACCCTATCCTTGTCAGGTTATGCACGATCGATCATTCTGAAATCCAGGGGGGCAGCGGAGATGTCGGCGGATTGGGAGTCGTTCTCGGCCAAGGGAAGGCCTGTAGCCCTGCTCGCCGACACGGTGAAGAGGCGAAGGAAAACCCTGGGGCTGCGTCAAGCCGACCTGGCGGATCTGGCCGGATGCTCCGAACGCTTCGTCCACACCGTGGAAAACGGGAAGACCAGTCTTCGCCTCGACAAGGTCCTGGATGTACTGGAGGTCCTTGGCCTCGACCTCCTCGTGGTCAGGAAAAGGAGTGGCCCCGGGGCAGCGCCCATTCCGAAGGAAGCCGGCGAAAGATGAGGTCCCTGGACGAGTTGAGGACGGTGCAACGCGCCACCGTGCTGAAGGCCGGGACGAGGGCGGGGAGCCTGGTTCGTCGTGATAATGCCGTTGTCTTCGACTATGACCAGGCCTACCTGGATCGGGGAGGGGATGCCGTGGCCTGGACCCTGCCTCTCTCTCCGTCGCCGGTGGTCACCCATGCCCCTGGCGCCCTTCCCCCTTTCTTCTCGGGTCTCCTTCCAGAAGGTCGCCGCCTGACCGCCCTCAGGCTAGCCGCAATACCGTTCACTTAAGCTTGACAACCCTCGCCCTGCCCAGTACCTTGCCGATCAAAGGAGGGGGCTGGCATGGCGAGACGCGGTCGTCCACCGAAGGAGAAGCGCGATCTGACGGTCCCGGACCTGATCGGTCTGGGGCTGCTGGCAGCGTTCTTTCCGCCGGCGTCCATAGATCGGATCCTGGAGGAG
>JAABTX010000232.1 GCA_011389655.1 Thioalkalivibrio sp. | reverse complement strand
TGCTTCGCGGGGACGCCGTACCGAAAGCCAGGCTGGGCGCGTTCGGCGCGCTCGGCTGGACGACATGGATCGGACATCGCCCCCCCGGGCGCGACGCCGACGACCTTCATCTCGCCCTGCCACCGGGGCGGGCCACCAAGGGAGAACCTGCATGACCGAGATCAGCCGCACTGCACTCTTCGGCAAGCTCAACCGGATCGGCTACAAGTCGATGGAGTCGGCGACCGTGTTCTGCAAGATGCGCGGAAATCCGTATGTCGAGGTCGTGCACTGGCTGCACCAGATGCTTCAGGGGCAGGATTCCGACATCCATCGCATCGTGAAACATGTGGAGATCGACCCCGGGACGCTGGCGCGGGACATCACCGCCTCGCTCGACGCACTGCCTCGGGGGGCGAGTTCCATCTCCGACCTGTCGGCCCATCTGGAGGAGGCCGTGGAGCGGGGCTGGGTCTATGCCTCGCTGGCTCACAACTCCAGCCAGGTGAGGTCGGGCCACATGATCCTCGGCATGGTCCTGACGCCCGGTCTGCGCAACGCGCTGCACTCGATTTCGGCCGAGTTCAAGAAGATCAAGGGCGAGGCCCTGCGCGACGGGTTCGCCGAAATCGTTGCCGGATCGCCCGAGGACGGCCTGGCCGCGCAGGACGGCAGCAGTGTCGGCGGCGGGGCCGTGCCGGGCGAGGTGTCGGGCGCCATGGCGCCGGCACAGATGGGCAAGGGCGAGGCGCTTTCGCAATACTGCGTCGATCTGACGGAAAAGGCGGCGAACGGCGAGATCGACGTCGTGGTCGGGCGCGACGCGGAGATCCGTCAGGTGGTCGACGTGCTGATGCGCCGGCGCCAGAACAACCCGATTCTGACCGGCGAGGCCGGGGTGGGCAAGACTGCGGTGGTCGAGGGGTTCGCCCTGCGCATCGCGCGCGGTGACGTGCCTCCGGCGCTGGCGGACGCGCGGCTGCTGATGCTCGATGTCGGGCTCCTGCAGGCGGGTGCGTCGATGAAGGGGGAATTCGAGAACCGGCTCAAGCAGGTGATCGAGGAGGTGCAGGCGAGCACCGTGCCCATCGTGATGTTCGTGGACGAGACGCACACGCTGGTCGGGGCAGGGGGACAGGCCGGCACCGGCGACGCCGCCAACCTGCTGAAGCCGGCGCTGGCGCGGGGCACCCTGCGCACGATCGGCGCGACGACCTGGGCCGAATACAAGAAGCATATCGAGAAGGACCCGGCCCTGACCCGGCGCTTCCAGGTCGTGCAGGTGGACGAGCCCGACATCGCCCGCGCGACCCTGATGATGCGCGGCATTGCCTCGACGCTGGAAAAGCACCACCAGGTCCAGATCCTCGACGAGGCGCTGTCGGCCTCGGTCACCCTGTCGGCCCGCTACATCCCGGCGCGTCAGTTGCCCGACAAGTCGGTCTCGCTGCTCGATACCGCCGCAGCGCGGGTCGCCATCAGTCAGCATGCGGTTCCGGCCGAGGTGGACGATGCGCGCAAGCGGATCCAGGCGCTGGAGACGGAGCTGGAGATCGTCGGACGCGACGAGAGCGCGGGGCTCGACGTCGATGCCCGGCGCGACGCGATTGTCCATGCCCGAGACGAGGAGCAGGCCCGGCTCGCCGAACTGGATGCACGCTGGGAGGCGGAAAAGGCGCTGGTCGGCGAGATCCTCGACCTGCGCGCCAGCCTGCGCACGGGCGGCGGCGCGATCGAGGAGCCGGACGCGGTGAAGCCGCCCGAGAAATCCGAAATGAGCGCGGCGGACCGGGTCGCGGCCCTCGAAGCGCTGCGGGCCAAGCAGACGGAACTGGCCACGCTGCAGGGCGAGAGTCCGCTGATCCTGCCCATCGTCGACGAGCAGGCGGTGGCCAGCGTCGTGGCGGACTGGACCGGGATTCCCGTCGGGCGCATGGTCAAGGACGAGATCCGGACGATACTGGAGTTGTCCGACCTGCTGGCACAGCGCGTGATCGGGCAGGATCACGCGATGGACATGATCGCCAAGCGGGTGCAGACGAGTCGGGCAAGCCTCGACAACCCCGACAAGCCCATCGGCGTGTTCATGCTGGCCGGCCCCTCCGGCGTCGGCAAGACCGAGACCGCGCTGACGCTGGCGGAGGCGCTGTATGGCGGCGAGCAGAACGTCATCACCATCAACATGAGCGAGTTCCAGGAGGCGCACACCGTCTCGACGCTCAAGGGCGCGCCTCCGGGCTATGTCGGCTATGGCGAGGGCGGCATCCTGACCGAGGCGGTCCGGCGCAAGCCATATTCGGTGGTGCTGCTCGACGAGGTCGAGAAGGCCCACCCGGACGTGCACGAGGTGTTCTTCCAGGTGTTCGACAAGGGGATGATGGAGGACGGCGAAGGGCGCCTCATCGACTTCAAGAACACCCTGATCCTGCTGACCACGAATGTCGGGTCCGATCTGATCATGGACATGTGCTCGGACCCCGAACTGATGCCCGAGCCCGAGGGGATCGCGACATCGCTGCGCGAGCCCCTGCTCAAGGTGTTCCCTGCGGCGTTGCTCGGGCGGATGGTGACGATCCCCTACTATCCGCTCAGCCCGGAGATGCTGACCGCGATCACGCGGCTGCAACTCGGCCGGATCGTGCGCCGGATGCAGGAGAACCACGGCGTCGTGCTCGACTATGCTCCGGAGGTGCTGGAGACCATCGTGGCCCGGTGCCAGGAACTCGAGAGCGGCGGGCGCATGATCGATTCGATCCTGACGAACACGATGCTGCCGGCAATCTCGAACGCGTTCCTGACCAGACTGATGGAGGGCGAGCCGATCAACGGCGTGAAGGTCGGCGTCACCGACGGCGATTTCGTGTACGAGTTCGAGTGAGACACCCGGCTCGGACGCATTTGGGATGGAGCCGGGGCGATTGCGGGCGACGTCGAGCCCGGTTCCGGGGCAGCCCGCCGCCCGAACCCCGACCGGCCCGGCCGGAGAGGAGGAACTGATATCATGAGCGAAGGGTCGCACACCGAGGACGAGGCCGGCTTTGCCATCGCGATCATATCGTTGCACGAACGCTACTGGCTGGTGGTCGGCGAGGAGCATCTGGACGATCTGCTGTATGCGCGGCCCGGCTATCCGACGCCGGTGGCGTGC
>JAABTX010000231.1 GCA_011389655.1 Thioalkalivibrio sp. | reverse complement strand
GAACGCGGCGATCGCGATCGCCCGCTGAGACGGAGCTTTCCCATGTGCACGACGATGATCCTGACCCCCGGCGCCACTGCGTCCGGCGCGATGACCGTGACCCATTCGGACGACGACGAACTGTCGGATCAGCGCGTGATCCGCGTTCCAGCCGCGACGCACGCGCCCGGCGCGATGCGCCCGGTGCTGCCGGAGGCCTACGAGTATCCCCGCCTCAATGTCAGCGATCGCGGCCCGTTCTACGACACGCCCGGCTGGCCCCGGACACAGCCCCTCGGCGAGATCCCGCAGGTCGAACGGACCTTCGCGTATTTCGACGGCAATTACGGCATCATGAACGAGCACAACCTGATGATGGGCGAGTGCACCAACGGCGCGCGCTTCCAGCCCAAGCCGGTAGGGGCCGCGGAGGCCGGGCCCGACCGCCACATCCGTCTGATGTACAGTTCGGAACTGTCCCGCATCGCGCTCGAACGCCACACCCGCGCGGCCGAGGCGGTCCGCTTCATGGGTGAACTGATCGACACCTGGGGCTATTTCGGCGAGGGAGAGACCCTGCTGGTGGCCGATGGCGCCGAGGCCTGGGTGTTCGAGATGTGCGCCCTGCCGAGCGAGACGCATCACAGCGCCTGGGTGGCGCAGCGCGTGCCCGACGGCGAGGTGTTCGTCGCCGCCAACACCTTCCGCATCCGCGATGTGCCCGGCGACGATCCCGAACAGATGCATTCCGACCACCTGCACGCCGATCTCGAGGCCGTCGGGTACTGGGACCGGTCCGAGACCCCGGTGCTCGACTGGCTGCCGGCCGTCAGCGCGGGGGAATACAACCACCCCTATTATTCGCTGCGCCGGATCTGGCGGGTGCTGGACCGGGTGAACCCCGATCTTGCCCTCGGCCCGTGGGTCGAGGGGACGTATACGCGGCACTATCCCTTCTCGGTCCGGCCGAACCGGCGCTTGAGTCGCGCGGAGATCTTCGGGCTCTACCGCGACCATTACGAGGGCACCGAGTTCGACCTCACCCGCGGCGTCGCCGCCGGCCCCTATGGCGACCCGCATCGCTTTACGGGCCCCTACGACGGCGCCCAGAACGATGTCGGCGACCCCGACCGGGCCTTGCCGGGGGCGTGGGAGCGCGCGATCTCGGTCTTCTATCAGGGTTACAGTTTCGTCCTGGAGTCCCGGCCCGATGCGCCGGATCCGGCCCGCGGCCTGATGTGGCTGGCCCCGGATGTCAGCTATACCAGCGTCTTCGCCCCTTTCTGGGCGGGGGCGCCGGAGTTCCCGGCGAGCTATCAGACCGGCAACACCCGCGAATACGATCCCGAAACCGCTTGGTGGATCTTCGATTTCGTCGGCAACTGGGCCCGGCTCAACTGGCGGCGCATGACCGAGGTGGATATCGCCCCGCTGCAGCGCGAGCTGGAAAAAGCCTCGGTGGCGCAGGTCGCGCGCACCGAGGCCGCGCTGTCCGCCGATCCGGCGACGGCCGCGCAACAACTCTCGGACGCCCAGGCGGAGAACGCCGCGCATATCCTGTCGGCCTGGTCCGCGCTGGGCCGGCGGCTGATCGCGAAATATTCGGACGGATACGTGAATCCCGGACCAGACGACCGCAGCGGTGCGCGACCAGTGGGCTATCCCGCAGGATGGCTCGCCAGGACCGACTACGCCGACGGCCCCACGGGATATGCGATGCCGGTGCGCCGACGCGGCTGAGGGACCGCGCCGGCGGCGATCACTCGATCTCGATACGCCGGAACAGGTCCGGCAGTTCCGCGGCGAGCAGACGGTCTATGTCGCTTGCGTTCGGCTGATGAATGAAGGCGCGCCGAGGCATCAGGCGGTCGTTCTTCCAGTGTGGCGACCAGCCCCTGGTGCTGCGGATGCACGATTTCGGGAACTCGAGCTCCGCGGCGATTTCCGGCAGCAGGCGCCTCTGCAACTGCAGGCAGCCCGTCAGGAAGATATCGACATAGGACTGCACGATGGGCCAGCGCGGGCTCGGCGGATGCGCGCTCTCGGGCTGATTGACGTAGATCCAGACTTCCGACTTTTCCGGCAGCGACCAGCCGTCGAGCAGGGTGAGGGTCTCGGCCGGCACCCGGTGGCGGCAGTAGGAGCTTTCCCGCTCGTCCGTGCCCTCGATGTCCGCGGCACCGCCCACGGCGTAGACGACCGCCACCATCTCGGCGGTTTCCGCCCTCTCGACGCCCAGATATGTCGTGCTGAACCCGATCGAACTGCCGCGCGTGTTCCAGGCGCGCTGGAAACCCTCGACCCGGACGGGATGATTGAGGCCCGCCGTCGGGGCCGAGCGGAGCTTGGACTCGCGCTCCATCAGGCTTCCGTATCCGATCACGAACTGCGCCCGGTCGGGGTCGAGATCGGGATAGCAGGACTGCGCCCAGGCCGGTCCGGCCAGAGCGATCAGTGCCGCAAGGGCGGCGGCCAGGCGTTTCATCACCAGAACTCCATCTGTTTAAGACTGCTGATTCGGATCTCGTCGCTCAGACCGCGCAACGACACCGACACCGGCTCGTCCAGCGGATAGCTCTGGCGAAGGCGCGACAGGGTTTCCCCGCAGACGGTGACCAGGGTGCCCCGCTCCTTGTTGAGCTGTTCGAGCCGGGCGGCGGTGTTCGCCGTGTTGCCGACGGCGGTATAGGCGAGGCGGGCGCCATCGCCGACGGTGCCCACGATCACCTCGCCCGTGGCGATGCCGATGCGGGTGCGCAGGCTGATGCCCGAGAAGGTCTTCGTCTCGGTCAGCGCGCTGATCTCGAGCGCGGCCTGCAGGGCGTGGTCGGCGTGCTCGGGATCCTCGATCGGCACGTTGAACAGGGTCATGAGGGCGTCGCCCTCGAAGTCCTTGATGACCCCCCGGTGCCGCGTCATCACCTCGATCAGGGACTGGTAATACAGGTTCAGCATCTCGAACACGTGTTCGGGTTCGTGGGCCTCGACGATGCTGGTGAAGCCGACGACATCGGTGCGCATCACGGTCGCCAGCAGCCGGGCCGGCTCCAGGCCGCCGCCGCTGTCCACCATCTGGTTGACAACGATATCCGGCACGAACTTGCCCAGGATGCCGCGGATGAAGTCCATCTTGCGGCGCAAGGAATCGTTCAGCC
>JAABTX010000230.1 GCA_011389655.1 Thioalkalivibrio sp. | reverse complement strand
AGCTCGCTACCGAGGCCCGGGCCCTCGCTGCGCGCCTCGAGCCGGCCCTCGTGCATCTCTACCAGCCGGTGCACCAGAGCCAGTCCGACCCCGAGGCCGCGGCGCCCCCCGTCTGTGTCCGCCTGCCAGAAGGGTTCGAAGAGCCGATCGAGGGTCTCACGGGTCATCCCATGACCCTGATCCCGGACTCGCACCAGGACGTCGGTTCCCTCACGCTCGGCCGTGAGGGTGACCTCCGTGTCTGGTGGCGAATAACGGGAGGCATTGTCCAGCAGATTGGCGAAGACCTGGCGTAGTCGGGTCGCGTCCCCGTGCACCAGGAGCTCGTCCGTGGGCAGGTCCACGTCGAGACGCTGGTCGTATTCCTCGAGGTTGTGGCTCACCTGCGCTGCCACCTCGCGCAGAAGCCGGCCCAGCTCCACCGGCTCGCAGCGCAGCGCAAGCCGGTCGCGCGTCAGGCGCGAGATGTCGAGCAGGTCGTCCAGAAGCCGCTTCATGTCGTGGATCTGGGTCTGGATGATCTGAGTGCATTCCTCCGCCTGCTGGCCGTTCGGGGCCTGCACCAGAACCTCCGCGCAGAGGCTCGCCGCACCCAGGGGATTGCGCAGCTCGTGCCCGAGCATGGCGAGGAAATCGTCACGCCGGGCGATGGCCTCTGCACGTTCCGCCAGCAGGTCCCGTACCCGGAATTGCTGGAGCCTGTCGGCCACTGCCAGGCGCGCCACCGTGGCAAGGACCTCCAGGCGCACCGGCCGCTCGAGGAGCATCACCCGCCCAAGGGCCTCGAGGCCCTGCAGGGCCTGGGCTGCGGGGCCCGTGACAGTGCCGCCGGTCAGCACGATCAGCGGGACGGACGACCAGTCCTCCTGGGTTGCCAGCAGTTTCTGGACGCACGCCCCGGCGACACCAGCCAGCGCTTCCTGACTCATCAGCAGAACGCCCACCTGCGGGCCGAGGGCGGCACAGAACCCGGCAGCGTCGTCGAACACCTCGCAGGCCATCCCGGCAGAGTCCAGTAGACGCTGCATGACCTGCGCGTCCGCGCGGGTGGGACACAGGCTCAGGATCCGGGCATCCGGCTGGTGAGGCGGGCCGCCGTTGTTCATGGGTGACGGCTCACATCAGGGGACTCTGTTCACCCACGTATTCGGGTATTCCGGTCAGCACGCCCCGGAAACGGGTAAGGGGCTCACCCAGCACCAGCCCCCCGGGACCGATGCGGTACTCCCGGATGGTGTGTTCGTGGTCGCCGTAGCGCTTCTTCATCACCGAGATGGCCGCATGAATCGCGCCGTGCGCCTCGAAATATCGCTGCAGGATCACGGTGTCGGCGAGATAGCTCAGGTCCACGGACAGGCGCTCGCCGGTGGTCAGGGGACCAGGCTGGGTCATCGTCACCAGGGTGATCACACCCCGTGCGGCCAGGTAGTTCATGACGTCGTGAACGTGCAGGTGCATGAGCTGGTCGTCGGGCATGGCGTGCAGGTAGCCGTTCAGGCTGTCGATGGCGACGAAGCGGACCTCTTCCTCCTCTACCAGCCGCCGGAGGCCATGGCCAAACTCCCCCGGCGAACACTCCGCCGGATCCACCCGGATCAGCCGCAGGGCGCCGCTGTCGACGCGGGGGCCGAGGTCCATCCCCTGTCCTTTTGCGCGTCGGAGAAAGGTCTCGGCGGATTCGTCGAACAGGAATACCGCTCCGGCTTCGCCACGGCCTGCCAGGGCGACCGTCAGCTGAGAGACCAGGGTCGACTTGCCGGCCCCCGGGGGTCCGAGCAGCGCGGTGCTGGTCCCCTGAAGCAGACCGCCACCCAGCAGGGCGTCGAGGGGCCCAACGCCTGTCGAGACAACCCGGGACTCGAACGCGGGCTGGACCGGGACCGCGCGCAGGCTGGGAAAGACCTCGACGCCACCGGTGCGGATACGCATGTCGTGGTAGCCGCCGAGGTAGGGCTGGCCGCGGAGCTTTGGCACGTACAGGCGCCGCCGCTGCGGGCCGTAGTCGCCGACGCACTGTTCCAGGCGCACAATGCCCCAGGCAAGGCTGCGCGGATGGAGCAGTTCCTCGCCGAAGACCCCATCAACCATCAGGAGGGTGCAGTCGAGCTGGTGCAAGCGGTGCTGGATCCTTTCCATGTGACGGCGCAGATGGCCCGGGCGGTCGCTCAGGATACGCAGCGCCGAGAGCGTGTCGACCACCATGCGTTCGGGCCGGAACTCCCCGACGGCCTCGAGCAGTTGGTCCACCCGTTCGTCCAGGGCCGTCTCCGAGAGGTGGAACAGCACGGGCGCACCGCCGTCTTCGACCTTCCCGGTGAGGTCACGCACTTCGACTCCATCCAGCGTCCAGCCGTGGGAGGCTGCCGCGGTCGCGAGCTCCCCGGTCGTCTCCGAGAAGGAGACCATCAGCGTTCGCTCGCCGCGGCGCGCCCCTTCGAGCAGGAACTGAAGGCCAAGGGTCGTCTTGCCGGTGCCGGAATCGCCTTCCACGAAATAGAGGAAACCTCGGCGTAAGCCACCGCCCAGAACCTCGTCCAGGCCCGGCGTGCCGGTCGAAATCAATCGCATCCCATCTTTCATACCCGTCTCACATTGAACTGGACCCTGAAGCGTATGCACGCACGAAGATGGCCTCGCGCCGTGCCGGAACGGCGAGAAATCCGCAGATTGGTGGCCACCGCGCGTTCAGTCGAGTATCAGCCGGTTCAGCGCCATCACCCCTATGCCGCCTTGCGGAAGTATAGCAACGGAACACGGCGCCGCCCTGTGGCGCAGTCCATGCAGGATTCCGGGGGCAGCGTAGCGGGCGGGGCAAAAGTCGACCCAGGAAGTGGCCCGCAGACCGGGTTCGCGCGGCGGTGCGTCGCAACGCGATCATTCTCCGGGACGCCCGGGGGTCGGACCAGGGTACGCCCGGGGGGGCGAAAAGCGCAGTCCAGGAATGTTTTCAGAGGCGGAACCGCGGTCCTTTTCATTGAAGATCAATACATTGCCTTGGTCCGACCCCCAGAGGTGGGTTGTGGGCGTATTGATCCCCACCGGTAGTACTACGCCTTTCTGCCTCCGGCGGATCTTCCTAGAGTAGGAAGGGTAAAGGGCATTCCCGGATCCGCGCGGGGATACCGTCTCGTCAGTTCCACGAAG
>JAABTX010000229.1 GCA_011389655.1 Thioalkalivibrio sp. | reverse complement strand
GTCTCCAGTCTCGATGGCAAGGGCGGGGATCCGGAGCTCGTCGAGAACCTGCGCGGCTATCGGTCGGCGATTGCGGTTGAGGAGACATCGCGCATGGATGCGGGCGAGCTTGCCGAAGTGGTCATCGCCTGGCTGGTCTCACCTGAAGGTGGCATGCAGCTGGTCTTCCGCGTGACCGTGGTGCTGGTGGCGCTTCTGGCTCTTTTTGTGGTGGCGGGACTGGTGCGCAGCTGGGCCAGGCGCATCTTCAGCCGCATCCCCAACCTGTCGCGGCTTCTGACGGGATTCCTGGCCATGGCCGCCTACTGGCTGACCATCGCCTTCGGCCTGATGATCGTGCTGGCCATGCTCGGCGTGAACGTAACCCCGCTCTTCGCACTCGTCGGTGGCGCCGCCTTCATCATGGCCTTCGCGCTGCAGGACACGCTGAGCAACCTCGCCGCGGGCCTGATGATCATGATCAACCGGCCCTTCGACGAGGGGGATTACGTCACCGTTGCGGGTGTCGGTGGTACCGTCCAGCATGTCTCGGTGGTATCGACCACGGTCACGACTCCCGACAATCAGGTGATCGTGATCCCGAATTCCAAGGTGTGGGGCGACGTGATAACCAACGTCACCGCCTCCGAAACCCGTCGCGTGGATCTGACCTTCGGCATCTCCTACGATGATTCCATCGAGGAGGCGCAGGCCGTGCTGGAAGAGGTGGTGCGCGCCCATCCGGCAGTGATGTCCGACCCCGCCCCGGTGATTCGGGTGCATGCACTCGGGGACAGCTCCGTCGATTTCATCGTGCGACCCTGGACCCGCGCCGAGGATTACTGGCAGGTTTACTGGGATCTGACCCGCCAGGTGAAGGAAGCCTTCGACGCGCGCGGCATTTCCATCCCGTATCCTCATACCGAGATGGTGGTGCGTGACAAGACAGCGTTCGCGCGGCCGGATTCCGCGAGCTGATATCTCGCTGTCCGTGGCAGTCGACTGCCGGCGCCCGTTGGCGGACGTCCTCCGGAGTCGCGGTGCCGCGCCACCGGGCCGAGGAGGACCTGACTGAGGAGGCTTGATGCGGGGTTTCCGGGACCCCGATCGGCTTTCCGGGGACGGTACATCGATATCCATTTTCGCCGGCGAGTGCAGCGCTGAGGCGCATGATGCGCTTACCCGAGAATGAACACGAGCCACCGGGCGATCGCTCACGTTCTCATGATTGCCCCGGATCATGCAGCCGGCGCGGACCGCAGAGAAATGGGTGGCTGTTCCTGCGCTTGCCCGCCTTGCTCCGGCGCGTGTGGCCGGGCTCCATAGTTGCCGATCTTCCCTGGCGCTGATGTCCAGTGTCCTGGGCCTGCGGGTATGCGCTCCACGAGCCTGCTTTCGGCTGGTCAGTCCGGCATCACGGCGGACAGTTCAGCCAACCCGGCGATCGTGCAATCGGGCTCGATGCCCCAGGGATCGAACACTGCATCATCCGATCGCCTTACCCAGGCCGCATGCCAGCCGGCCGAACGCGCGCCGATGACATCGAACGGATTGCCGGAAATCAGCCAGGCCCGGTCGGCGGTCACCCCGGAGACCTCAAGGAGATGCGCGTACACTGCCGGGTCAGGCTTGAAGCTGCCTACGTCGTCGCAGCTGACCACACCCTCGAAGGCCCCGGCGATGCCGGCGCGCGCCAGCAGGGCCCCGACCGCTTCGCGCGTGCCGTTGGAGAAGGCGAACAATCGGTGCCGTGACGCCTTCAGCTGCGCCAGCGCCGCGCTCACGTCAGCAAAGGCCGGAAGTTCACCGTACGCGCCCATCAAGCGCTGTTTCTGCCCGTCGGTCAGTGCGACCCGGTGGACGGCGCAACAGTATTCGAGCGCCTGCCTGGTGCACACGGGAAACGGCAGGTAGCGCTGCATCAAGCCGCGCCGAAACGAATACTCCAGCTGCTTGTCTCGCCAAGTGCGGGAAAACGCTTCGGCCCTGTCGCCGATCAATGCCTCCAGCGTTTCCAGCACGCCGTTGGTATCGATCAGCGTGCCGTAGACATCGAACGCGATTGCAAGCTTCATGGCTCTCCCTGGATCGATAGTCGGTGGACTGCTGCAGTGTATATGCTGGGCCGATGGATCCCGGAAAGCGGGCTGGATAAGCGAGATCATCCAGGCCTGTCCTCTCTGAACTACGGCCATCTCCCGACCGCGTTACACTGGAGCGGGCAATCGGACCGGGAAGGCCCCCTCAGGCGAATCCTGCTCCTTCCCAGCCTTGTCGGTCTGACGAGGGCGCTCGGCAACCCGGGAGCCGCCATGACCGGACTTCAGGACCACCGAGAACCGGGTACGGCGGACACGCTTCAGTCGCCGGTGTATTCGAACGCTTGGCCGGCCGTGATTTACTTACTGCGCCCGTATAACTTACGGTCTCGTTTGCAAACGCGGTTGTGGCGCGACCTGGTTGCGTGCCGCCGCCCTGGTTTTTGCTGAAAAGAGGGATTCCCCCGAGCTCATGAAGAAGACCAACGTCAAGCGCGTTATCGTCGTGATCGTCGGGCTGGCGGTCGTGCTTGGTGCGCTGTTTGCGTGGCGTTTTGCGCAGATCCGCCAACAGGCCGAGATGATGTCGCAGGCCCCGCCGCCGGTCGAAATCGAGGTCGTGGAGGTCGCAGAGCGTCGCTGGGCGCAGTCGATCAGCGCGAACGGCAGCCTGCGCGCGGTCAACGGGGTCGAGGTGGCCAACGAGATTGCCGGGGTGGTCGAGGCGCTGGAGTTCGAGTCCGGCGAGACCGTAGAGGCCAACGAGGTGCTGCTCAGGATCGAGGCCGATACCGACGAGGCGGCGCTGGAGACGCGCGAGGCCGAAGCGCGGCTCGCACTGCAGCAGTTCGAGCGTTTTTCCGACCTGATCAGCCAGAACGCGGTATCGCAGTCGGAGTTCGACGAGGCACGCGCCAACTTCGAAGCCGCAGAGGCGCGCGTACACGAGCAGCGCGCGTTGCTGAACAAGAAGACCATCCGCGCGCCGTTTTCCGGCGTGCTGGGCCTGCGCCAGGTCGATCTTGGTGAATACATCGGGGTGGGTACGGCAATCGTCGGCATCAACATGCTCGATCCGATCCAGGTCGATTTCACGATTTCCGAGCGCGAGCTGCCCCGGGTCAAGGTCGGGGACCGGGTCGAAGTGACGGTGG
>JAABTX010000228.1 GCA_011389655.1 Thioalkalivibrio sp. | reverse complement strand
CACAAGCTCAACCGCGAAGGCCGCGGGTGCAATCACTACTGGTATGCCGGCGAGCGGGACGTCGAGCCCGGCGATCTGAAGTTCGAGGATGCCGCCAAGATCAACCCGGTGGATGCCGAACGCCTCGGCCTCAAGACCGGCGATGCCATCCGTCTCGTCTCTCCGGCCGGCTCCATCACCTGCAAGGCGAGTGTCTGGGAAGGCGTGCGGCCCGGTTGCGTGGTGAAGTCCTTCGGGATGGGCCACTGGGCCTACGGTCGCCATACATCCGTAGAGTTCGGCAAGACCGCCATTGGCGGCAACAACAACGAACTGATTCCGCTCGATTTCGATCGACTCTCGGGTTCATCGGTGTTTGCCGGCCAGAACGGCGTCCGCATCGAGAAGGTTTGAAGCCGGCAACTGCCAGGAGATTCGTCATGGGTTATGGAATGGTGATTGACCAGCAGCTGTGCGTCGGCTGCGCCGCTTGCACGATCGCGTGCAAGATCGAAAACAACACGCCGGTCGGCTTCAACTGGTGCGACAAGATCACCCGCACCAGCGGGAAGTTTCCGAACGTGCGCTACGAGTACATCTCGACGATGTGCAACCACTGTGACAACGCGCCCTGCGTGGCCGCCTGCCCGACGCAGGCGATGTACAAGGACGCTGGCACTGGCCTGACCCTGCACGACACGAACAAGTGCATCGGCTGCAAGGCATGCATCGTTGCCTGCCCCTACGGCGTGATCAGTTTCAACTGGCAACGCCCGCATCAGCATTGGGCCCAGAGAGACCAGCTCGCGGAGGGATGCTTCTCGCCCCGTGAGATGCTCGAAGAGTCCGGGGGCGAAGGCTCACCGCATGGCAACCCGGAGCGCGGCACGACCTACCCTGTCGTTCGCCCCGCCGGTTCCGTGGAGAAGTGCACCTTCTGCGATCACCGCCTCCTCGAAGGCCTGGCACCGGCCTGTGTCGACGCCTGCCCCTCGGGTGCACGGCAGTTCGGGGACATCGACGATCCGAACAGCGAGGTCAGCAGGCTGGTTGCGAAACACGGCGGCAAGGGCCTGCGCGAAGAACTGGGCACCCGGCCGCGGGTGATCTACCTCCGCGACTACACGCCTCAGCGCCGTTTCGACCCCTTCCGCCCGGCCGGCGAAGACCAAGGAGCGTAAACCATGAACGCCAATGTCAGTCTGAGAGATTTTGCGACGCCCACCTGGATCCTGATCGCCGTCGGACTGGTGGCGGGCGGTGCCGTCGGTCTGTACGAGATGTTCTTCGGGCACCTGTTCGCGACCAATAGTGCGCTGGTCTGGACACTGCCGCTGGTGACCTACATCTTTCTGGCCCTGATGAGCACCGGGATCTCGCTGGTGCTGGCCTACGGCCTGATCATGAAGGACGAAGCCATCACCCGGCACACGCGGCCCCTGCTGATCATGGCCATCGGAATCCTTCTTGGGGGCTTCACCGCCCTGGCCACGGAGCTCGGCTCGCTGCTGAACATGGTGTGGATCCTGCTCTCGCCTAACCCGAGTTCGCCAATCTGGTGGATGGGCACCCTTTACTCCATCGAACTGGTGCTGCTGTTCGTGAAGCTGGTGATGGATCTGCGGGGTCGCCACGGCGTATTCGACCTGCCGCTCGCCTGGGGCACCCTGGTCATCGCGGCGGCTGCGGCCATCACCATCGGCGCGGTGTTCGGGACCGTGATCGGCCGGCCGGACTTCCACGGGGCCTTCCTTTCGGTGGTCACCCTCGTTTCCGCGTTGGTCAGTGGCGCCGCCGCGATTGTGTTGCTGCGTCCGCAGAGCACTTTGACGGAGGCCGCAGGGCGGATCTTCCGGCAAGCAGCACTGGTCTTCGCGGCGCTGATCCTGACTCGGGTCGCCTATGAAGCCCACAGCACGGTGGAGGGCATGCTGGGCTGGGCGAATATCTTCATGCTGGTTCCGTTCCTGGTGGCCGCCATGCTGCTATCGCTCGCTCCACGTCTGCTGGCGTTAGTGGGCATTCTCGGTGTGTTCTGGGTGCAGTACAGCTTCATCATCACGGGGCAGCTCGTCTCGCTCGGACAGATGGCCCATTGGTATGGTGCGGTCCAGACCTACCAGCCCAATATCCCCGAAGCGCTGATCCTCGTTCTCGGCATTGCCGTTGCAGCTGCGCTGATCAAGCTCGGCGAGCAGTTCCTGATTGCGCGCCGCCCTGCTGCCTGAGGGGACGCTCGACGATGACCCGACCATGCCCGCCTGCGATCTCTGCGGGCGGGCCTTTGCGGCACGGCAAACATCCGGATACCCGATGCAATGCGCTCGCTTTTCCAGTAGCATGGCCTTATGGACACGCCCATGGCCGCCAGGATGCTCGCTGCACTCGCGCATGAGCATCGTCTCACCGTGTTTCGCATGCTGGTCAAGGCATGCGCACGGGGGCGGCCGGCCGGTGAAATCGCTGCCGAGGTCGGGATCGCGCCATCGACCCTTTCCTTTCACCTCTCAGCGCTCGAGGGCGCCGGGCTGGTGCATTCGATGCGTGCCGGACGTTACATCCGCTACGCCGTGCGCCCCGAGGCGATTGGCAGCCTACTGGATTTTCTGACTGAAGATTGCTGCGGAGGGCATCCGGAGCAGTGTGGGCTTGCTGTGGATCGGGAGGCGAAAGCCTCTGCCTGAGTAGGTACAGGAGCCTCACCCCAAATCTCGACTGGCCGACAGCCGCAAGGATGACAGGGGAGGCGGTATCGATGCAGGTTCGTGATCTGATGACGCCCAATCCCGTGTCCGTTGGTCCGGGGGCTCCCGTCGCGGCACTGGTGGATCTGCTGATCGAAAAGGACCTCAACGGAGTTCCGGTCGTGGACAAATCGGGCCGGGTGCTTGGGATGGTCACGACCGGCGACCTGATTCACCGGGTGGCAGACGAGCATGTGCCGAGCCGTGAGCCGGTCTGGCGGGAGTCCTTTTACAAATCAGTGTTCCGCCGCGATGGGTACGACCCGAACCCGGCCGAGGGGGCCACCGCCGCAGAGGTCATGAGCCGTGATCCCGCCTATGTAACCCCCTCCGATGACATGGCCGTCGCCGCCCGCCTGTTGCTCGAGCACCGGGTCAAGTCCCTACCCGTGCTCGAAGAAGGGCGGCTGGTTGGGATGGTGTCCCGGCTTGATCTGCTGCGCTGCCTGC
>JAABTX010000227.1 GCA_011389655.1 Thioalkalivibrio sp. | reverse complement strand
GCACTCGAGGAGCGGTCCGGTACCTCGACGATCCAGTTCTCGGCCGGACAGGCGCAGGTCGACCTCGCGGGTCTCATCGACGTCACCGCGGAGCTCGAGCGGTTGCACAAGGAGCTCGACAACGCGCGGGGTGACCTGGCCCGGGTCGAGGGCAAGCTCGCCAACAGTTCGTTCGTGGAGCGGGCGCCCGCGGACGTCGTGGACCGCGAGCGTGAGAAGCAGCGTGACGCGCAGGCCGCCATCGCCCAGCTCGAGGAGCGTGTCGCCTCGCTGGAGGACCTTCGGACCGCGGGGTAGGTCGCGCCGAGCGCCGGGGTGGGGGTGTGGACAGACCGGATACGGCACCGTAAGTTACGGTTGCGTAGGTTCGTTGCGAGCCTGCGCCCACACACCACCGCTCCCGCTGCACCGCCCGAAAGGCCCCGCGTGTCCGCCACCCGCCTGTCCGACCGTGACCTGCTCGCCGAACTCGAACCGGTCGCGGAAGAACAGCTGCTCCGGCACGAGAAGATCGCCGAGGAGTGGTTCCCCCACGACTACATCCCGTACTCGATGGGTCGGGACTTCGACACCGATCCCTGGACCCCCGACCAGTCGCGCGTGAGCGGGGTGGCGCAGATCGCGCTCGAGGTCAACCTCATGACCGAGGACAACCTCCCGTCCTACCACCGCGAGATCTACTCGATGTTCGGCCACGGCGATGGTGCCTGGCTCAACTGGGTGCACCGGTGGACCGCGGAGGAGGGGCGGCATTCGATCGTCCTGCGCGACTACCTCGTGGTCACCCGTGCGGTCGATCCTGACGAGCTCGAGCGGGCCCGCATGGCGCAGGTCATGCAGGGCTACGACAGCGGCGACAAGCGCACCCTGGAGGGCATGGCGTACGTCGCGTTCCAGGAGCTCGCGACGCGGGTGAGCCACAAGAACACCGGGCGGTACTGCGATGACCCGGTCGCGGACCGGATCATGTCGCGCATCGCCAAGGACGAGAACCTCCACATGCGCTTCTACCGCGACATGCTCGGCGCGGCCATGCACGTCGATCCGTCCTCCGCGGTCGAGGCCGTCGTCGATGAGGTCATGGGCTTCGAGATGCCGGGCGCCGGCATGAAGCAGTTCCTCACCAAGTCGGCACAGATCGCCAACGCCGGGATCTACGACCTGCGGATCCACCACGACGACATCGTGTGGCCCCTGCTGCGCCACTGGCGGTTCTTCGACATCGAAGGCCTGGACGCCCATGCCGAACAGCGTCGCAACGAGCTCGCCGAGTTCTTGACGCAGCTGGATGCCCAGGCCACCCGCTACGAGGACAAGCGCGCCGCCCGCGAGGCGCGTCGCGCGGCGCGCGCGAACTGACCAGCGCGGCGCGCGCGAACTGATCAGCGCGGCGCGCGCGAACCGACCAGCGCGGCGCGCGCGAACTGATCAGCTCTCGGGGAGCTCCTCGAGGTCAGCGAGATCGCGTGGTCGGCCGGCCGCACGCTTGTTGGTTCGCAGGTCCTCGAGTCCGATCACGGTGATGGGCACGCCCGCGATCGCCGTCCGGGAAGCCCGGGCGTGGGCGTCATCGAACGTGAGTCCGCTGACCGAGGTGAGCAACTCCAGGCGCATCGGTGGGAAGCCAAGGCGGACGAGGCGGTCCGGGTCCAGGAACAGTTCTGCGGTGAGTTCCGGGTCGTCGAAACCGAACTCGTGAAGCGCACGGATGAGTCGCTCCGCAGACCGCCTGGTCCTGGCGACCCAGATATCGAGGTCCTGCGTGGTGCGTGGGTAGCCATGGAAGGCGACCGCGTAGCCGCCGACCACGAGGTACTCAACCTCGTGGGCGTCGAGCAACCTCAAGAACTCGCTGAAGTCGTCCGGTAGCCGCATCGTCCCCATAGTTCATCCTGCGTAGTTCGTCGAGATGCTCGAGGCGGGTCAGCGGGTCCTGCGCGTGCCAGAAGGCGCGGTCATCCCGAGCGGCCTGATCGAAGCCGCTCGTGATGGTGACGGTCCGAGCGAGCCCATGGGTTCCCATGGAGCGAGAGTAGCCGTCGGCGATGACCTCGACCGGTAGCCTGCCCCACGTGGCGGACACGATCGCGCTCCGCTGTTGTCTCGATGCCAGGATCTGCCGTGTCCAGCCCGTCGACGGACCTCTCTGCGTTCGATGCCGCCTACGCGGCGCTGATGTCGCGCGGCCCCGGTCGCATGGTCCCGGACGTCTCGCGGATCACCGCGTTGACCGAACTGCTCGGCGATCCGCACCTGGCCTACCCGACGGTGCACGTGACCGGCACGAACGGCAAGGGCTCGGTCGTGCGGATGGTCGGGGCGCTGTGTTCGGCCGCCGGTCTGTCCGCCGGGACCTACACCTCGCCGCACCTCCAGACGGTCCGCGAGCGCATGTCGCTGGCGGGCCGGCACATCTCCCCGACCCGGTTCGCCGAGGTGCACGCCGAGGTCGCCGCGCTCGCCGATCTGCTGGACGAGCGCGCCCGTGAGATCGACGGTGACGACGCCGACCAGATCACCTACTTCGAGTTCCTGACGGCGATGGCGTTCGCCTGGTTCGCGGACGCACCGGTCGACGTCGGCATCATCGAGGTGGGGATGGGCGGCCGGTGGGACGCGACCAACGTGGTCCGCGGCGATGTCGCGGTGCTCAACGAGATCGACGTCGACCACTCGGAGCTCGGCACCACCGCGGAGGAGATCGCGACGGAGAAGGTCGGCATCATCAAGCCGGGCTCGCAGGTCGTCACCGCCGAGCAGACACCCGAGGTCCTCGACATCATCGAGGATGCGGTCGCGGCCGCGGGCGCGACCCTGTGGCGGCTCGGCGATCACCTCGACGTCATGGATCAGCGCACGGCGGTGGGTGGACAGCTCATCAGCCTGCGTGTGGGGGAGCGCACCATCGACGACATCCTGCTGCCGCTCCACGGCGAGCACCAGGCTCGCAACGCCGCGCTGGCCCTCGGCGCGTTCGCCGCGCTGACCGGCCAGTCGTTCGACATGATGGACGACGATGTCGTGCGGCACGGACTGTCAGCCGTGGTGGTCCCGGGCCGCCTCGAGGTGGTCCGGCGTGAGCCCACGGTCGTGCTCGACGGGGCGCACAACCCGCACGGTGCCGCCGCGGCGGCGACCGCGATGACCGCCGCGTTCGGCTTCGGTGAGCTGATCCTCGTG
>JAABTX010000024.1 GCA_011389655.1 Thioalkalivibrio sp. | reverse complement strand
AGTCCCACCTGCTGGAAGACTTCCTCCTCCGTTGCGCCGGCAATGCGGTCTTCGCCTCTGAACACACCGTATTCGTTGATCTTCAGGCCCTCTTCCTGGGCAATCCTGCGCACGGCGATGTTGTGTGCCTTCGAGCCGGTGAAGTAGTACAGGGCAGCCCCGTAGCAGACCTCCGGCATGACCCGCAGATCGACCTGCAGGCCCGACTGCAGGATCACCATGGAGCGCGTCCTGCCATGCTCCACCACCTCCTCGATCTCGTCGTACTCGACGAAGCGGTCCATCACCGGGGAGTCGTCCTTGCAGGTGATCAGGATATCGAGATCGCCGACCGTTTCCTTCCGACGCCGATAGCTTCCCGCGACCACCACCTTTTTCACCCCGTCGATCCCGGAGAGATATTGTTCCAGCGAGCGGGCGATGGGATCGACGGAGGACAGCTTGGTGCGCTGTTCGTGGTCCTTCCTGCGTTCGATCTCCCGCAGGATCATCGCTTCGGTCTTCCTTCCGAACCCCTCGAGTTGCCGCACCTGGCGCTTCTCGGCTGCTTCCTTCAGCTGGCCCAGCGACTCGACGCCGAGTGCGTCGTGGATGGCCTTCACCCTCTTGGGGCCAACGCCGGGAAGCTTCATCATCTCGCCGAGTTCCGCGGTGGTCTGCTCCTCGGTTTCCTGCAGCAGCGCCAGTTCCCCGTTCTTTATTATTTCCTCGATCTTGCCGGCAAGATCGGCACCGATTCCAGGCAATTCAGAGAGGTCCTCGCCATCATCCAGCATCTCCTGCGCATCGCGCGGCAGCGATTCAACGGTCTGCGCGGCATTGCGGTAGGCACGCACGCGAAACGTGTTCGCCCCCTGGATCTCCAGCAGATCGGCTAGGCGACTGAACTGCTCCGCCACCTGCTTGTTGTGGATCGGCATTGCTCTCTCCCACTCAGTGCATCGCCTGGCAGGTCGGGCAGAAATACGCGGTGCGGCCCGAAACCTTTTCCCGTTCAAGCGGTTTTCCACAACGGGGACACGTCGCGTCGTCGGCACCGCGGCGCGGAGTGAGGAAGTCCTTCGGCATTCGCTCTGGCTGCGCCCGCGCCTTGATCGCGGACTGCACAACGCGCCGCATCTGCCGATGGATCTCCGTCAAGGTCGTTGCATCCATGTCGGAGGCCGCTGCCCGGGGGTGGACCCCCGCCTGAAAGAGGATCTCATCCGTATAGACGTTTCCGAGGCCGGCAATGGTTCCCTGATCCATCAGGGCGGACTTGATGCTCCCGCGTTTGCGGCCGATCGCCTCCCGGAACCGCCCGGCATCGAGGCGGTCGTCGAGGGCGTCGATCCCCAGGCGATGCCGCTCGATGAATTCCCCGGGATCATCCGTCCAGTCGAGCCTGCCGATCATGCGCTGACTGACGTAGGCCAGATGGAATCCGTTGTCGAACCGCAAGAGCACGCGGGTGTGCCGCGGGGGGTCCTCCGCGCTCGAATAGTCGGGATACCCCGTCATGCCGAAATGCAGCACGAGCCAGCCGTCGTCGCCGACCCGGACAAACAGGTGTTTTCCGTGACGACGCGTCGATTCCAGCGATCGGCCCGCTAGCCGCTGCTGCAGCGCCCGCGCCGACAGGTTCTCCAGCACCTTCTCGCGTCGCACGTCGACGCGTGCGATGCGCTGGTGCAGCGAGGTCGCGTCGAGATATTCCCTGAAGACCTGTACGTCGGGGAGTTCCGGCATTCGTCGCACCTCCGGGATTTGCCGTTGAGCGCGTGATCGAGCCTTGGTGATTCCGTGGATGTCCGTACGCCGCGTTGTGCCGGGCCGGAACCGGGATCACCGTCTCGACATGGCCTCACCAGACTGCACCGATGCGCATCGAAACGCGAGTCCGGCGGCTGCTGACGAAGAACCCGCGGATGTCCTGCGGCGAGATCGCCGGCGGGGCGGACTGCGGCACTCGACAGCAAGGCGCCCGCAGACCTCTGGTGGCCGCGGGGTCTTCAGCGCATTGGTCAGGCCGGCGCCGGGACTCCGGCCACCGCACCGTCGCAGCGGGGATCGGAGGCACCGCTGACCCGGCCCTCGGGATCGCGCAGCAGCAGGCCTGCGTGTCCCATCATCGAGTTGCGGGCCGGCACCCGGTCGATCGTGTGGCCGCGGGCGCGCAGACCGCTGACCACCTCGGCGGGCAGATCGTCCTCCACCTTCAGCGAGTCCGTGCCCCGGCCCCAGGTACGGCCGAGAAGCCAGCGCGGCGAGGCGATCGCGTGGGCAGGATCCTGACCGTGGAGGATGACACGGCTGAAGATGGCGGCCTGTGTCTGGGGCTGGCCTTCCCCGCCCATGGTGCCGTAGACCAGCGAACGTCCGTCCAGCAACCGGGCGCCCGCCGGATTCAGGGTGTGGAAGGGCCGCCGCCCCGGCTGCAGCGGATTGAGCGACCGGGCATCCAGCGAAAAGCCGTGCCCGCGGTTCTGCCAGACAATGCCCGTTCCCGGTGCAACCACGCCGGAACCGAATTCGTGATAGAGGCTCTGGATGAAGCTCACCTGATTGCCGAAGGCGTCCATCGCGCCCAGCCAGACGGTGTCGCCGCCGGCGGGAGGGCTCGGCCACGGCGCCGCGTGCAACGGATCCACCTGGGCCGCCAGGCGGGCGATGGCGTCGGCGGTGAGATACCGCGCCGGGTCTTCCGGGAGGTGGTCCGGGTCGGTGACCAGGGCGTCACGAACCCGGAAGGCGGCCTTGGTGGCCTCGACCAGCGTGTGCACGTAATCGATCCCGTCGGCGGGGTGGGGCGATTGCGCGAGGAGCTGCTGGTAGATGCCGAGGATCAGCAACGACGCGATCCCCTGCGTCGGGGGCGGCAGGTTCACAAGGGTTCCCACGGGCGTGGCCAGCTCCAGGGGAGAGACCATCCGGGCGGTGAAGCCGGCCAGATCTCCGGCCTGCAGCGGGCTCCCCTGGGCCGCCAGGCCCGCGGCCAGTGTCGTGGCGATCTCGCCGTGGTAGAAGTCGCCACAGCCGGCGCGACCGAGCCGTTCGAGTACTGCGCCCAGGTCCGGCTGGCGGAAGACCGTTCCAGCGGCGGGGATGCGGCCTTGCGGGCAGAAGACCGAGTCGAAGGAGGCGCGCCCCCGCAATTCGTCGGCCTTGTCCTCGAGGGTCCGGAACTGCGAGGCGCTCACGGCAAATCCCTGTACCGCCTGTTCGTGCGCGCCCGCAAGCAGCCGGTGCAGGGGCAACCGGCCGCCCCAGTGCCGCCGCGACCACTCGTATGCGACCTGCCAGCCAGCCACGGTACCCGCGACGGTGCAGGCGGCCGGGCCGCCCCGATGCGGGATGGCCGCGAGACCGCGAGCACGGTACCACTCGCGATCGGCCCGGGCCCCGGCATATCCGCAGGCCTCGATCGCGCGGGCGGGTTCGCCCGGGGCCTGCAGCAGCCAGAAGCCGTCGCCGCCGAGGCCGTTCATGTGGGGGTACACCACCGCGATGCTGGCGGCGGCCGCGATCATCGCCTCGAGCGCGTTGCCACCCTCGGCCAGCACCTCGGCACCCGCGCGGGCGGCGAGGTGATGCGGTGCCACCACGGCCCCCGACAGCGGCTCGGACGTCGCGCGTTCGACCAGCAGGCGATTCATGCCGTCACCGTCGGTGCATGCCGGTCCAGCACCCCTGCAGGCAACTCGATTTCCGGAAGCATCGAAGCGCGGATCCGGTGATTGCATCCGGCAAGGAGGGCCCCCGGGCCATGGTCGCCGGCGCTCACTCGAAGGTGCCCTCGGCAATTCGCTGCACCAGGCCCTCCAGCGCGCCTGCGTTGCCGATGCAGGCGACCGCCGCTTCCTGTTCCTCCGCCGTTGTCTGCCGATGCGCAAGATCGCCGCGCGCAGTGGCGCGGACGAGCAATGGCGACGATGAGGTTCGGTCCGTGGGGACGAGCCGCAGTTCGACCAGGCGCCGGAGCTCCTTCCCCTCAATGACGAACAACCAGGGCGCGACCACGAGGGTGTCCCCGTTCGGACAGTCATGGCGCTCCAGGGCGGTGTCCAGGTGGGTCTGGTTGGCATAAAGGGCATGCTGCCGCTGCATCTCCGCACGCTGCCAGGGCTCCACGGCCAGGACCACGGTGAGCGCCGGCAGCATCAGCAGCACGGTGATCCCGAGCAGCATCCGCCGGGGCAGGTGATACGCCTGCGAGGACCAGCCCAGCAGCCAGTAGGCCGTGAAGGCCACCGGCGACACCAGGACCAGCTGTCCGATCCAGGCTGGTGATTCCGCGCGACCCGCCACGGACAGCCAGAGATAGCCGAGCAACACGACCACCACCGGAAGCAGCAACAGCCGGCCCGCGACCGCCAGGAGCCGGGGCAGCGAGCTCTTCGCATTCGGCCTTCCATTGATCAATGCAGTGCCCCTGCGATGGGGTCCCGCCGGCAGTGTAACGCCCGAATGCCGGATCCCCGAATGCGGCATCGTGGCTTGCGGTGCCGGTGCTCGCAGGTGGCCGCTGCGGCAGTGGAACCGCTCAATGGCAGTCTTCGTGCCAGACGGGTGCGTCCCTGGGGCCCGCGTCGTCGATTCGGGCCATGGTGAGTCTGCGGCCCCACACGCAGCCACTGTCCAGCGACAGCCAGTCCCGGCCGTGCCGGTACCCGAGCGCTGACCAGTGTCCGAACACGATGGGCAGACCGGCCGTGAGCCGGCCGGGCACCCCGAACCATGGTGAGAGCCGGGCGGGAGCCCCTTCGGGCGGCCCGCTTTCCTCGAAGTCCAGTGCGCCGTTGCGCTGAAGGAAGCGCATCCGGGTGAATGCATTGACCGTGTAGCGCAGCCGATCCACGCCGTCGAGCGTGTCACTCCAGCGATCCGGGGTGTTGCCGTACATCGCTTCGAAGAACGTCCGCCGGGCGGCGGAATCACGCAGTACGTGCTCCACGCGGCGCGCCTCCCGCTGGGCGGTTTCCAGATTCCATGCCGGGGGTATGCCCGCATGCACCAGGGTCCAGCCCAGCTTCGGGTCATGGTGGATCAGTGGGCGACAGGCAAGCCACTCCAGCAGTTCGGCCGCGTCGGCCCGATCGAGGACCTGCTTGAGGGTGTCCTTTGGCCGCAGGGACCGGAAGCCGGCGGCGGTGGCCAGGAGGTGCAGGTCATGGTTCCCGAGCACGACGACGGCTGCCTCGCCGAGGTCGCGGACGCGGCGCAGGCAGGCTCCGGATTGCGGACCCCGGTTCACCAGGTCGCCGACCAGCCAGAGGCGATCGCGGGAGGGTTCGAAGGATACACGCTCGAGCAGTCGCTCGAAGGGTCCCAGACAACCCTGCAGGTCACCGATCGCGTAGACGGCCATTGCGGTTCGGGGCAGTGTGCTGCGTCAATGAAGGGAGCGCGGCACGGAAAGGGTGAACGGCGGTATCGGCGCGTTGAAGGTGAACCCGGAATCGTCCCGCATCTCGTAGCTGCCCTCCATGGTTCCGACCGGTGTCTCAAGCACGGTACCGCTCGTGTACTCGAACTCCTCGCCGGGCGGGATTCTGGGCTGCTTTCCGACCACGCCCTCGCCGCGGACCTCCTGGGTCTGGTCGCGCGCGTCGCGAATGATCCAGTGACGGTTCAACAGCTGGACCGCCGCATCGCCGGTGTTGCGGATGGTGATGTGATAGGCGAAGACGAACCGGGACTCGGACGGGTCGGACTGGTCCTCGATGAAGGCGGTCGCCACTTCGATCTCGATGCGATGTTCCGAGGAACTCATGGACGCTCTCCAGCAGTTGCCATGGCCCGGTGCGCCGTTACCGCAGCGCCCAGCAGGCCGGGTTCAGGGTGTACGATCAGGTGGAGCGGCAGACCCTTCATCAGTTCTTGCATCGGGACCTTGTCGCGGAAGGCATGGAGAAAGGCAGGGGCCTGAAAATGCTCCACCAGCCGGGGGGCAATCCCGCCGGCGATGAAGATCCCGCCACGGGGAAGGGCCGTGAGCGCGAGGTCTCCGAGCTGACCGGCGTAGATGCTGACAAAGCGCTGGATCACCTGCAAGGCCGGATGATGTCCGTCATCGGCCAGCTGGCCGATCGTGGCCGCCGGATCATCCGTCTCCAGGGCCGCCTCGAGGTCAGGGTCGGAGATCTCGCGGTTCAGGAAATTGGCCATCCGCGCGATCCCCCGGCCACTGAGCAGGTGCTCGCGGGTGCAGCGGCCCTCAGCCTTGCGCACCCATTCGGCCAGGGCCGACTGGCATGCATCCGCCGGGGAGAAGTCGGCGTGACCGCCTTCGCCGGCATGGATCCGGGAATCCGGCGGCGGACCCACCAGACAGGTGCCGAGACCCGTGCCTGCCCCGACCACCAGGCGCAGCCCGTCACTGTCGGGTTCGATGGACTGCAGGGTCACGGTGTCTTCGGGCCCCAGTGCGTCGAGCCCGGCACCGATCGCGGCGAAGTCATTGATCAGCACCGTCGGCGCGTCGAAGCGGCGACCGAGTTCCCCGGCATCCAGCGACGGCCAGTCCAGGTTGGTGACGCGGGCCGTTGCGGCCTGTCCGGACCCGTTTACCGGGCCGGCCACGGCAAGGCCGAGTCCGTCGATCTCCCCGTTGCCCGGGAATTGCGAGCCGAGCCATTGGCGCAGGAGTTCCGGCAGGCTCGCGTAGTCCCCGCTCACCAGCCTCTCCCTGTGCGTGAACCGCCATGCGCCGTCTTCTTCACGCGCGACTGCGACCAGTGTCTTGGTGCCGCCCACGTCCGCAACGACCAGGTTCATGTCCGCTCCGCCTGTTTGATGTCCGGTGGGCGCGCGCCGACCGGAGCCGGCGATACGATGCCGGACTGCCGCTCTGCACGCTGCTGTGCCGCCTGGGCCAGTGCCACGAAGTCGGCGATGTGCAGCTGTTCGGGCCTGAGTCCGTCGTCGATGCCGGACGCCGCGATATCCGCCGGCTCCACCAGACCGGCCAGTGCCCGCCGCAACGTCTTTCTACGGTTGGCAAAGGCCTGGTTGACCACCTGCCGGAACGGCCCTGTCAGGGATTCCGGAACCCGCGGCGCGGTCAGTGGCTGGATGCGGACCACCGCGGAATCCACCCTGGGCGCGGGCCGGAACGCGCCGGGTCCGACCGTGAACAGCTGCTTGGCATCCGAACGGGCCGCGAGCATCACGCCAAGGCGTCCGTAGCGTTTGCTTCCCGGTACGGCGACCAGCCGTTCCACGACCTCCTTCTGCAACAGGAAGTGCATGTCGCGGATTGCGCCGGCCTGCTCGAGCAGATGGAAGAGCAGCGGCGTCGAGATGTTGTACGGCAGGTTGCCGACGATCCTGAGCTTCCCCTGCGAGGGCGCCCGGGCGGCAAAATCGAAGGTCAGCGCGTCGGCGCAGTGGATGGTCAACCGCTCCGGGGGTGCGAGTGCGCGCAGCCCCGGGATGAGGTCGCGGTCGAGTTCCACCACCTCCAGGTGATCGAGCCTCTCGAGCAGCGGGCGGGTAAGCGCCCCCCGGCCCGGCCCGATCTCGATCATCGCATCCTGCCTGTCGGGGGCAATGGCCGCGACGATGCGCGCCAGCACCGCCGGGTCGTGCAGGAAGTTCTGTCCAAAGCGTTTCCGTGGCGCCAGCGGAGGTTTCACGTCGGGGCCCGGGCTTTGGCGGGATCGGGCGGCGTACCCTCGCGGCCGCCGCGCCGGATGCCCGCAAGCTGCAGTGCCAGGCGTTCCGCCGCCAGGAAGCTGCCGGCGTCGGCACGCCCGGTACCCGCGAGGTCGAGTGCGGTCCCGTGGTCCACGGATGTGCGGATGAACGGCAGGCCCAGGGTCACGTTTACCGCCTCGCCGAAGCCCGCGTGCTTGAGCACCGGCAGCCCCTGGTCGTGGTACATGGCGAGGACGGCATCGGCATCGGCGAGCGCGGTGGGCGTGAATGCGGTGTCGGCCGGTACCGGTCCGCGCAGATCGAGGCCGCGCGCCCTCAGTGCATCCAGTGCGGGTGCGATCACGGTCTGCTCCTCGGTTCCCAGCAGGCCCTGCTCGCCGGCATGCGGATTGAGTGCACAGACCAGGATGCGCGGTCTGGCGCAACCGAAGTCCCGGCGCAGGTCGTGGTCGAGAATCGTCAGCACTTCGTGCAGCAGTTCCGCCGTGATCGCATCGGCAACCGCGCGCAGCGGAAGGTGGGTGGTCGCCAGGGCAACCCGCAGGCCTCCGCCGGTCAGCATCATAACCGGCCGGCGAATGCCGGCACGCGCCGCAAGCCACTCGGTGTGACCGGTGAACGCGTGTCCGCCCTGGTTGATCACGCCCTTGTGGACCGGGCCGGTGACCATGGCATCGAAGACCCCCTCCATGCAGCCACCCGCGGCGGTCTCCAGGAGCGCCAGCACGTGGTCGGCGTTCTCCGGATCGAGCCGGCCCGGAAGCACCGGGTTGCGGGTCCGCACCGGACTGATTTCGAGGCTGCCTGCGGGGGTGGGGCGCGGGGGCTCATCGGGCGTGAACTCGCGCAGGCGAACGTCGAGCCGGAGCTGCCGGGCCCGCTGCTCGATGACCGCAGGATCGCCGATGACCACGCGCTGGGCCCCGCTCGGGCGGGTGGCGAGCTGCAGCAGCAGGTCCGGGCCTGCCCCTGCAGGCTCGCCGACGGTCAAGGCCAGACGGGCTGTTACTGCGGGCATCGGTTTGCACACCGCCACATGGTCAGGAGTCGAGTCCCTCGACCCGGTACTCGACGAAGGCCTCGTCGCGCAGTCTGCGCAGCCAGAGTTCGGTTTCCTCTTCGAGCTTCCGGTTCTGCAGCACCTCCTGGGCCCGGGCCCTGAGCAGGTCTCGGGTTGCATCGGTTTCGCGCCGTTCGAGGACCTCGATGATGTGCCAGCCGAACTGGCTCTGTATCGGTGCACTCATCTCGCCCACCGCGAGTTCGTTCATTGCATCCTCGAAGGCGGGGACCGTTTCGCCGGGACTCAGCCATCCCAGCTCGCCGCCCTGCGCGGCCGAGCCGCTGTCGTCGGAGTGGGCCCTGGCAAGCTCCGCAAACGGTGCCCCCTCGCGGATGCGGTTGTACAGGCTCCTGGCCTGGGCCTCGGCGTCGCGCTCGCTGCGGATCTCGTCGGGACTGACCAGGATGTGCCGGGCGCGCGTCTGCGACACCTGAAGTCCCGAGCCCGCTTCGCGATCAACGAGTTTCACGATGTGGAAGCCGTTGGGTGAGCGCAGGACCTGGCTGACCTCGCCGGGACGCATCAGGATCGCCTTACGCGCATAGAGCGTCGGGATGTCGGCGGCGCCGCGCCAGCCCATGTCGCCACCCTCCAGCGCATCGGGGGCGTCGGAATGGCTGATCGCCAGTCCTGCGAAGTCCTCGTCCGCGCGCGCCCTGGCCCGCAGCTCTTCGGCCTTCTCGCGAGCTTCCGCGATGGTGGACGAGTCCGCGCCCTGCGGCAGGGCCACCAGGATGTGCGACAGCCGGTAGCGAACGTCACGGTCGATGGCGCCGCTCTCCGCCGCAATCAGATCGTCGATCTCCTGCTCGCCCACGCGCAGGCGGTTCTCCACCTGCCGGCGACGCAGCTGGGCGATGGTGAGTTCGTCGCGAATCTGCTGGCGGAAGGCCGTGAATTCCATCCCCTCCGCGGCGAGGGCGTTGCGGAGCTCCAGCAGGGTCAGATCGTTTTCCGCGGCGATGTCTTCCATCGTGCGATTCAGCGTGATTTCATCGATGCTGATACCGACTCTGCGGGCCTCCTGGAGCTGGACGCGTTCGACGATCAGCCGCTCCATCACCTGCCGCGCCAGCGCAGCCTGGCTGGGCGGGCGGACTCCACGCTGCGCCAGTTCCTGCGCTGCAAGGTTCATGCGCTCGACCAGTTCCCTCTCGGTGATTACGTCGTCGCCCACGACTGCGATGATGCGATCCAGCAGCCGATCCTCTTCCTGGAACTGGGCCTGCGCGCCGCCCGCCGCCAGGAGCCACAGCGCAAGGAACAGGGCGATCATCCCGCCGGCAGCGAGAGGGCCCGCGCCATCATTGCCGCGCGCCCGGGGCCGCGGCGATCGATCCCGCTCCGGTCCCTGGCGCAGTGACTGAACCGCCGCGTCGGGACGGCCGGATCGTCCCGGCCCGATCCGCGTGTCGCTAGCGATAATCATTGGTCTCATATCCGGCAATTCCCTCTTGCAGAAGATCTTCGAGCCCCGTGTCGAAGCGCGTCAATCCGTCCAGCGTCAACTGAAAATAGATCGAGTTATTGTACTCGCCCTCGAAATCGGTCAGGTGCCTGCGCAGGGCCACGCGCAGACCGTAACAGCAGCTTCGATACTCGATTCCACCCAGGAGTTCGATGGTGCGTTCGTCAAAGAGGCTGTAGTTCCAGCGTCCGATGAACTGGGTGCGATCGTTCAGGGGCCAGAATCCGGAGATGTCGGTCTGTTCGATCCGCTCCTCGCGGAGCCGGTAACCGAGATTCAGACGCGCCCGGTCGTGCGGATTGTACGCGATGCCCAGCGTCGCGAGGCGGGTACGCTCGCGATCGGTGTCGAAGATCACCGAGGTCTGGGCCTGCCAGCTGCGGCCAACGCGTGCCACCGCCTCCGCCGCCAGTTGCGGGCGATTGCGGGGCAATGCGGGATCACCTGGCCGCAGGCTGACCCGGCGGTCGTCGAGGTAGGTGATCTGTCCGGCAGACAGGCTCAGGCGTTCCCTGCCGGTCCCCGGATCGATGATGCGGCTGGTCAGCGCGGTGGTGACCTGATGAGTGTCGCCGACCCGGTCCCCCCCCACGAAGCGCCGGGTGGTGAACAGGCTGTCGAAGCTGAACTCGCGTTCGGAGGTATCGAATCGCGGGATATCCCCCTGGTCCCGGAACGGTACGTAGCCGTAGTACACCCGGGGCTCCAGCGTCTGCAGTGAGCCGCTGTCCAGCCACCGTTCCAGGATGAGCCCACCGTCGATGCTCATCCGGGGTATCGTCCGGGTTGGATTCGTGTCCACTTCGGGCGGGTTTCCGTCGAGGTCATAACCCGTGTAGCGCAGCGCGACGCGGGGCTCCACGAAATAGCCCCCGGTGTCATGACGGAATCCGATCTCCGGTTCCACGTCGAAGCGCAGCCCGGTCACCGAGTTGCTCCGGTCGAACCGGACCAGCTCCGAACGCAGATCCCAGAACAGGCCGCTCTCCCTCGATTCACCCGCTTCCAGCAGCACCTGCGGCAGGCGGCGATAGGGTTCCTGGCCTGGCGCCAGGGTAGGATCCAGAACCTGGAAATCCTGGACCCTTCCGGTCAGCCGAATGCCGGGCCGGTTGTAGGTCAGGTCCGCCCGGCGTTCCACCACCGAGGTGCTGGAGGAGAATGCGTCGGTGCCGAAGTCCTGGAAGTAGTCCTGGTCGGACACCTCGGTGGCATCCACCCGCAGGGACAGCCCGGGACGGATCGAAGCGCGGTGCTGCAGGCGAACGAGGTATCGGTCTTCTTCGGCCACCTGGTCATCGGGCAGGGCCGAGAGGTCGATCTGGCCGCTCATGCGCGGACGCAGATAGCGCCACTCGGTCTCGAGCTTCAGGCCGCGCTGGGACAGTACGCGCGGCGTGATCGTGGCATCGTAGTTGGGCGCGATGTTCCAGTACCATGGGACGGCAACATCCAGGCCCGATCGGGAGCTGTATCCGGCCGAAGGCGTCAGGATGCCCGACTGGCGACGGTCGTCGATCGGGAAATTGATGTAGGGGGTGTAGAAGATCGGCGCATTCTTGAAGCGCAGCGAGACGTTGTAGCCGTGGCCGCGTCCGGTCTCCTGGTCCAGGCGAATGCGGTCCGCGTAAAGCCACCAGCTGTCATCCCCCTCCGGGCAGGTGGTGAAGCTGCCCCCACGCAGGCGCACCCGCCCCGGCCCGTCCTGGGCGGCATCATCCGCGCTCCCGCGTGCCCGGCGCGACCGCAGCCAGTAGTCGATGTCATTGAACTCCCCGGTCTCGTCGTCGATCCGGTAGCGGCCCGAGTCGGCCTCGACCAGGAAATCGCCGTCGAACAGCCTGGTCTGTTCCCCGGTCTCCACGGTCTGGGTGGGAATACGGTAATCAATGGCCTGCGCATCCAGCCGGCGGCCATCAGCGAACACGCGGACCTCGCCGCGGGCGCGGACCCGTTCTCCGGGAATCGCCTCGATCGCATCCGCCTCGATCTCGACCACCTCCGGGGGCAGGGAGCGGAGTTCCGGCCAGAACGAGGAGGCGGGTGCCCGGCAGGAAGACAGGTAGTTCGCATCTCCGGTCACCGGGATCAGGGTCAGGGCCACGGCAATGGCAGCCGCCATCGGGACGAGCCTTCCGGAGCACGGTCGCTTCGCCGTCATGGTCTGCGGGCGCTGTGTCCGGAGCAATGCATCAGTGGGTTCCTGTGGCGGGCCGGCGCGGGGCCAGGCGCGACGGGTATCCGGCGCCCGGAAAACCGCGACATCCGCGGCCCCGGCCAGGCGCGCCGATTGGCGCGCGGGTTCGCCCGGTTCTGCCTTCCCGCCCGCCGACTTATACCTGCTGGGAACAGGACCCGCAAGGGCGATTCCTCTCGCCGGGAACGCCGTTATAATGGCGCGTCAAATCAGCTACGAGGGTGCGGGCATGGATCTGAACAAAATCGTTGCCGGTCGGGATTTGCCGAACGATTTCAATGTCGTCATCGAGATTCCGGCACTGGGACAACCCGTCAAGTACGAGATCGACAAGGACAGCGGCGCGCTGATGGTCGATCGCTTCATGACGGTGGCCATGTTCTATCCCTGCAATTACGGGTTCGTTCCGCACACGCTGGCCGAGGATGGCGACCCACTGGATGTGCTGGTGATCACGCCGGTCCCGCTGGTTCCCGGCGTGGTGGTGCGTTGCCGGCCGGTTGGGCTCCTGCAGATGGCGGATGAGGCGGGTCCGGATTCCAAGGTCCTGTCCGTGCCGGTCACCAAGCTGGATCCCCAGTACGAGCGCGTTCAGGGTCCGGAGGATGTGCAGCGCGAGCTGCTTGATCAGATCACCCATTTCTTCGGCCATTACAAGGAGATGGAACGCAACAAATGGGTCAAGGTTGAGGGGTGGTCGGATGCCGAGGCGGCCAAGGCCGAGATCATGGCCAGCTACAAGCGCTACCAGAAGAGCAAGGTCTGAGGGCCTCCCGGCTCCCTTCGCGGGCCGCGTAGCGGCCCGGCCGATCCGCGCCCGTGATGACGGAGCGAATGCACTAGCCCATGTTGATTGACCGTCAGGATTCCTACGACGAGGAAGGGCGGGATCAGCGGCTTTTCTCTGTCCGCGTCCTCGTCTCGCTGTTGATCCTGTCACTGCTGCTGATGGCGCTCGGGGTGCGTCTGTTCACCCTGCAGGTCGGTGCGCACGAGCATTTCACCACCCTGTCCGAGAACAACCGCCTGCGCATCGAGCCGGTTCCGCCGACACGCGGCCTGATCTTCGATCGCAATGGCGTGCTGCTGGCGGAGAACCGGCCGGCCTACCAGCTGGAGGTCACCGTGGAGCAGGCCGGCGACCTCGACGAGCTGCTGGGGCGTCTGTCCGCGCTGGTCGAGCTGTCGCCGCTGGAGATCGAACGCTTCCGGGGGTCAGTGGGGCAGCGACGGCCCTTCCAGCCGGTGCTGCTGAAGGCGAATCTGGACGACGAGGCGGTGGCGAGGATCGCGGTGGCGCGGCCCGAGCTGCCCGGTGTGGAGATCCAGGCGCGACCGGTTCGTCACTACCCCCTGGGAGAGGATTTCGCCCACGTGGTCGGCTACGTCGGCCGCATCAACGAGCGGGACCTGCAGCGCCTGGATGCGCGCAATTACGCCGGCACCTCGCACACGGGCAAGACCGGCGTCGAACGCTATTACGAGAACATCCTGCACGGCAACACCGGCCACAAGCAGGTGGAGGTCAACGCCGAGGGACGCGTGATCCGCGAACTCTCCGCTGTGCCGCCGGTGCCGGGGCAGGACCTGACCCTGAGCATTGACGTGGAACTGCAGCGCGCGGCCCGTGACGCCCTGGCACCACACGACGGGGCGGTGGTGATGCTCGACCCGGCCACCGGCGAAGTGCTGGCGCTGGTCAGCAAACCCGGCTTCGATCCGAATCCCTTCGTGAACGGAATCTCTCATCAGGCCTTCGACGCACTGCAGTCAGACCCGCACAAGCCGCTGTTCAACCGCGCCCTCAGCGGACAGTACCCGCCGGGTTCGACGCTGAAGCCCCTCGTGGGCCTTGCGGGTCTGGAAGAGGAAGTGACCACGGCCGAGCGCAGGATGTTTGCCACCGGATACTTCCAGCTGCCCGGTCACGGGCGGCGCTACCGGGACTGGAAGCGCGGTGGCCACGGCTGGGTGGACCTGTCGCGGGCGATCGCGGTGTCCGCGGACGTGTATTTCTACGACCTCGGGCACAAGCTGGGGATCGACCGCATGGCACCGATGCTCGGTGCCTTCGGTATCGGCAGCCGCGTCGGCATCGACGCCACCGGCGAACGTCCGGGCATTCTGCCGAGCCGGGAGTGGAAGCGGTCGGTGCAGAATCTGCCCTGGTTTCCGGGCGAGACCGTGATCACCGCGATCGGGCAGGGTTACCTGCTGGCGACGCCCCTGCAGCTCGCGGATGTCGCCAGCACGCTGGCAAACCGGGGGCAGCGCGTGCAGCCGCGGCTGCTTCGGGCGATCCGCGACGGAAGCAGCGGTGAGACGGTGACCCAGCCCGTCCGACACCTGGCTCCGGTGATCGCGAGGGACGCCCACTGGGACGCGATCCACGAGGCGATGATCGAGTCGGTGCACGCACGCCACGGAACGGCTTGGGGCAGCATTGGCAGCGACCCGCCCACGGGATATCGCATCGCCGGCAAGACCGGTACCGCCCAGGTCTTCAGCCTCGCGCCGGACCAGGAATACGAGGAGGAGGAACTGAATCGCCTGCTCTGGGATCATGCCCTGTTCCTTGCCTATGCGCCGGCGGATCTTCCGGAGATCGCGGTGGCCGTGCTGGTCGAGCACGGGGGCAGCGGCGGTCGTGTCGCGGCGCCGATCGCACGCGAGGTGATCGACTTCTATCTGTCGTCCCGGGGCCAGGTCGCGGCCGCGGGAGAAGGATCATGATCAGCGTCACCGGGCGTGAGCTGACCACCTCCCAGTGGCTGTTGCGCAGCCTGCGTCTGGACGGCACGCTGCTGGTGCTGATCACGGTGCTGCTGATGCTCGGCCTTGCGGTCCTGTTCAGCGCCTCTGGCGAGAGCGTGGAGGCGCTGCAGCGTCAGATCGGTCGCATTGCGCTGGGTGTGCTGGCGCTGCTCGTGATGGCAAGGGTCCCGATCAGTACCCTGCGCGCGCTATCTCCGTGGCTGTTCCTCGCGGGCCTGGGGCTGCTGTTTGCGGTGGTGCTGTTCGGTGACGTCGGCAAGGGGGCCCGGCGCTGGCTCGATCTCGGCGTGATCCGGTTCCAGCCCTCGGAGATCATGAAGCTGGCAATGCCGCTGATGGTGGCGTGGTATCTGTCGCTGCGCAATGCTCCGCCGCGATTCGTGGACCTGCTGGTGGTGGCTGTGCTGATCCTGGTGCCGGTGCTGCTGATCATGCGTCAGCCGGATCTGGGTACCGCGTTGCTGGTCGGTGTGGCGGGCCTGCTGGTGATCTTCCTGGCCGGTCTCCACTGGCGCTGGTTCCTCGGTCTGGGGCTCGCGATCGCGGCGGTGATTCCGCTGCTGTGGACGCAGATGCACGATTACCAGCGGCAGCGGATACTGACCCTGCTGAACCCGGAATCGGATCCGCTCGGCGCCGGCTACCACATCATCCAGTCGAAGATCGCGATCGGTTCGGGCGGCCTCTATGGAAAGGGGTGGCTGAACGGCACCCAGTCGCAGCTGCAGTTCCTGCCGGAACGCTCCACCGACTTCGTGTTCGCGGTCTACGCCGAGGAGTTCGGGTTCCTCGGCGTGGTGCTCCTGATGGCCCTGTACTTCCTGATCGTGGGCCGCGGGCTGTGGATCGCGGCGATGGCCCAGGAGCGCTTCTGCCGGCTGATCGCCGGCGCCATCAGCCTGACCTTTGCGGTGTACGTGGTCGTCAACATGGGCATGGTGACGGGTCTGCTGCCGGTGGTGGGCATCCCGCTCCCGCTGATCAGCTACGGCGGCACCTCTCTGGTGACGCTCATGGTGGGCTTCGGTATTCTGATGGCCGTTCATTCCCGACAGCGACTGGTGAATCGATGACCCTAATCTCGCCGCCCCGGGCGGGCCGTCTGCTGGCCCATGCCGGCATCTCGGGCCTGTTCGTATCGCTGCTCGCTGCCTGTTCGCTGCCCGGCGTTGCCGTCTCGCAGTCCGAGTTCCGGGCCGGGGATCCTCCGTACCTCGAACGCGCCGAGGTCATGGCCTTCATCGACGAACAAGTCGAGTCGGGGATGGAGCGCGCCGCGCTGGAACAGCTGTTTGCCGGGGTCGAGCCGCAACAGCGCATCCTCGACCTGATCTCGCGCCCCGCGGAGGCGCGACCCTGGAAGGACTATCGACCCATCTTCGTGAACGATCTCCGGATCGAGCGCGGCCGGACCTTCATGCGCGAGCAGGCGGACTGGCTGAAGCGGGCCGAGGAGAGCTATGGCGTCGATCCTGCGCTGATTGCGGCGATCATCGGCGTCGAGACGAACTACGGCCGCAACCTCGGTGGCTTCCGGGTCCTCGACGCTCTGGTGACCCTGGGCTTCGATTATCCGCCACGACAGACCTTCTTCCGCAGCGAGCTGGGCCACTTTCTGGAGCTGGCTCGGGAAGAGTCCCTGGACCTGCAGGAGACACGCGGCTCCTACGCCGGCGCGATGGGACGGGGACAGTTCATCTCGTCGAGCTACCGGGCCTATGCGGTGGATTTCGACGGCGACGGCCGTCGCGACTTGATCAACTCCTGGCCGGATGCGATCGGCAGTGTCGCGAACTACTTCCGCGAACACGACTGGGAGCCCGGCAAGCCGGTAGTGGCCCGGGCCCGTGCCGAGGGCGATGCCCACGAGGCCCTGCTCGGCGGGGGGTACCAGGCACGGTTCTCGCTGGAGGAACTCGCGGCCCGCGGGGTCCGCCCCGTCGAGACCGTGCCCGCGGACGGCCGCTTCTCGCTGATCCGGCTGGAGGGGCGGGATGGACACGAGTTCTATCTCGGCTACCCGAATTTCTACGTGATCACGCGGTACAACCGTAGCCCTCTGTACGCGATGGTGGTGCACCAGTTGACGGAGGCGCTGCGCCCATGATCCGCGCGAGCGGCGCGCTGATACCGCTCACGGCCGGCGGTCTTCTGGTCCTGATGCTCGCCGGCTGCGGAAGCAGCCCCGACCGGCGCGTGGCCGATGGCCACCCCGCGGCAGTGCCCGTCGATCTGGCCGCGATACCGGACGCGGTGCCGCGCGCCGAGCCGCGCAGCCGTTACGGGAATCCGCCGGAATACGAGGTCTTCGGGCGCCGCTACCGGACACTCGACTCCAGTGCGGGTTTCGAGGAGCGGGGACTCGCGTCCTGGTACGGGACCAAGTTCCACGGCCGCCGGACCTCCAGTGGCGAACCCTATGACATGTTCGCGATGACCGCGGCGCACCGCCAGCTGCCGCTACCGAGCTTCGTTGAGGTGACGAACCTGGACAACGACAGGCGCGTGATCGTGCGCGTGAACGATCGCGGTCCGTTCGTCGGCGGACGGATCATCGATCTCTCCTACACGGCCGCGCATCGCCTGGGGATCATCGAGGAGGGAGTGGCGCCGGTGCGGATCCGAGCGGTGGGGCCTTCCGACCTGGCTCCGGAGCCGGTGCGCGTCGCCCAGGTCGAGCCCCCTGCGCAGCCGGCCGGGAGCGAGCCGGGCAACGGCGAGACGATTTCGGCCAGCTATGTGCAGGTGGGTGCGTTTGCCGACCGCGACGCTGCGGAAAGGATCGGGAACGACCTGCGCGCCCTCGGCTTTGACGATGTGCGCGTCACCACCGTCGCCGGTAACCCGGATGCACCGCTGCACCGCGTGCGCATCGGGCCCCTGGCGGATGCATCGGCGGTTCAGGAGGTCGCCGAGCGTCTGCACCAGGCCGCGCTGCAGGATTACCGCGTCGTGGTCGATGAGGCGAGGTGAGACCGCGGCGGCCCGGGTCCACCGGCACGAACGGCGTGATGCGCCGATCCCGCCCGAACCGGGCAGAGACCGCGCGCTCGGGATAGAATGGCCGGCGCCGGGACCCGTCACGCGGCCTCCGCTTCGTGGCGCGCCAGTCGCGATCCCGGCAATCCGTTCACCGCTTCGATCTTCAGGTTGAGTGTCCAATGATGAAATCCGTTCTGCGCTTCGCCGGCCCGCTGCTGCTGGCGCTTGTCTCGCTGGCGGCGATGGCCCAGACGCTGCCCACGCCAGGCACCGCGGGTGCCAACGGTGCCGCGGCGCTGGCCGTGACCCCGCGCCCGCCGTCCGATATCACCGCCAAGAGCTACATCCTCCTGGACTTCGATTCCGGCCTGCCGGTCGCGGCGCTGGATCCCGACCTCGAGCGCGAGCCGGCCAGCCTGACCAAGCTGATGACGGCCTACGTGGTCTTCGGCGAGATCAAGGCGGGCAAGATCGGCCTCGATGACCTGGTGACCGTCAGCGAGCGCGCCTGGCGCACCGGCAAGGAAGGTGCCTCGCGGATGTTCATCGAGGTGGGGGACCAGGTGCCGGTCGAGGACCTGCTGCGCGGGATGATCGTGCAATCCGGGAATGATGCCTCCACCGCCCTGGCGGAACTGGTGGCCGGCTCGGAAGGGGCCTTCGTGGACCTGATGAACGCCCAGGCCCGGGCCCTGGGCATGCACCGATCCTACTTCACGAATCCGCATGGTCTGCCCAGTGACGAGGCGCAGTATACGACCCCCGCCGACATGGCCCGTCTGGCCCGGGCACTGATCCGGGACTTCCCCGAGCTCTACGGCTACTACAGCGAACGGTCGTTCCGCTACAACGACATCGAGCAGTCCAACCGGAATCTGCTGCTGTGGCGCGACGAGAGCTTCGATGGCCTGAAGACCGGCTGGACCTCGGGCGCGGGATACAATCTCGTGTCTTCCGCCAAACGCAATGATCGCCGCCTGATCGCGGTCGTGATGGGGATCGACGCCCCGAACCACCAGCGCGGCGGCATCATCCGTGCCAACGAGTCCCAGGCGCTGATCAACTGGGGCATGCGCTTCTTCGAGTCCCGCAAGCTCTTCGAGGAGGGCGTCGTGCTGAACGAGCCGCGGGTGTACAAGGGGGCCAGCACCTCGGTGCAGGCCGGACTCGCGGAGCCACTCTGGGTGGTGCTGCCACAGGGGCAGGCCGAGCGTCTCGAGGCCACCATGGAACTGTGGGGTCCGCACCAGGCGCCGATCGACGCGGGTGAGACGCTGGGCGAGGTGATCGTGACGCTGGGTGGCGAGATGCTGGACCGCAAGCCGCTGGTGGCCCTGGCGCCGGTGGAGTCGGGCGGCATGTTCCGCTGGGTCTGGGACAGCGCCGCGCTGGGCCTGCGTTCCGCCTGGCCGTTCTGAACCGGCGTGATCGTTTACCTCAATGGTGCCTTCCTGCCCCCCGAGGAGGCCTCGATCTCGCCGCTGGACCGCGGTTTCCTGTTCGCTGACGGGGTCTACGAGGTCATTCCGAGTTACCGGGGCGCGTTCTTCCTGCTCGATGAGCACCTCGAGCGTCTGCGCCGGTCGCTTGGCGGAATCCGCATGCCGGAACCCGGGCTGGACGAGGGCTGGGAACCGATCCTCGAGGGGCTGCTGCAACGCAATCCCGGCGGCGACCGCTCGGTCTACCTGCAGGTCAGTCGTGGCGCGGCGCCGCGGGATCACGCCTTTCCCGCGAGCGCGGCTCCGACCGTGTTCGCGATGGTCAGCCCGATCGCGCAGACTCGGGCGGATCCCGGCGAGGCGGGGATCGCCGCGATCACGCTGCCGGATCAGCGCTGGGGACGCTGCGACATCAAGTCGGTCGCGTTGCTGGCCAATGTGCTCGCGCGCCAGCAGGCCGTGGAGAGCGGGGCCGTGGAGGCCATCCTGCTGCGCGACGGGGGGGTCACCGAGGGTGCCGCGAGCAATGTCTTCGTGGTGCACGGCAACACGGTCAGCACGCCACCCCTCGGACACGCGATCCTGCCCGGGATCACCCGTCGATTCCTGTTGGACGCGCTGCGGGATACGGGCTGGGACTGCCGCGAGGCGCCCGTGCCGCAAGAGGCCCTGCACTCGGCCGACGAGATCTGGGTCACCAGTTCGACCCGGGAACTGGTGCCCGTGACCTCGCTCGACGGCAGGCCGGTTGGAGGAGGGCGGCCGTGTCCGGTCTGGCGGCGTGCGCTCGAGATCTTTCGCTGCGCCCGCGACCGATCGCTGGGAATCGAAGATGCCGGAGCCGTACGATGACGGATGATCGCGACACCCTGCTCGACTTCCCCTGCCGCTTTCCGGTCAAGGTGATGGGCGAGGCCCACGAGGAATTCCTCGAGGCGGTGGAGGCCTGCATCGCCGGGCACGTGCCGGAACCCGACACGGTGGATGTGGTGCACCGGGAGTCGTCGGCCGGCAACTACGTCGGAGTGACCATCACCCTGACCGCAACCAGCCAGGAGCAGCTGGATGGCCTGTACCGGGCACTGGGCGCCTGTCCCGGCGTCCGGATGGTGCTCTAGTGGGCCATGCGGAAGGTTCAGTACCAGATCGCTTCGCGAGAAGCGCCGGCGCTGCGTTGGGCAAGTTTGAAATAGGCCCACTATTCCTGCACTTGCCCTCCTTGCTCCGGCCCTTCTGGCTGTGCTCCATAGTCACCGAACTTTCCGCATGGCCCACTAGTGGCCCATGCGGAAAGTTCGGTCTGACCCTCCGGCCCGCGTGACCTGCCCGCCGCTGCGCTGTTACCGGCTCGGCCGGCAGCCGTACGTGCCGGTATGGCGGGCGATGCAGCTGCAGCTGAACGAGCGCGCGCAGGCAACGCCCGACGAGCTCTGGAGGGTGGAGCACCCGCCCGTCTTCACCCTCGGCCGCAATGCGCGCCCCGGCCACCTGCGGGCGCCCGGGGCGATACCGGTGATCCGGGTGGACCGGGGCGGGCAGGTGACCTTTCACGGCCCCGGCCAGATCGTGCTGTACACGCTGCTGGATCTGCGCCGCCATCGTCTCGGCGTACGCGCTCTGGTGGATCTGCTGCAGCAGGTCGTGATCGACAGCCTCGCGGAATTGGGCATTCCGGCCGAGGCCCGCTCGGATGCGCCCGGTGTCTACGTGGACGGCGCGAAGATCGCCGCGCTGGGCCTGCGGGTGCGGCACGGATTCAGCATGCACGGGCTATCGCTGAACGTGGGTCCGGGCCTCGCGGCATTCGAGCGCATCGATGCCTGCGGCTATCCGGGGCTGGCCGTTACCTCAATGCAATGCCTCGGTGTGCAGGCCGACCCGCAACGGGTCGCGGCGAGGCTGGAGACGCGGCTGGCGGAATTGCTGGAATGCCCGACCGAAGCCGCGCCTGTGCTGCCCGAACCGCTGGTTCGCGTGCTCGCCCGGACGTGACCGTTAGTCCTGGCCAGCTGCCAGGGGCGCGTCGCCGACAATTTCCCGGGCCTGCAGGTCCGCGTGATAGGAGGAGCGCACCATTGGGCCGCTGGCCACCTGCCGGAAGCCCATCTCGCGTGCACGGTCCGCGAGCTCGTCGAACTCGGCGGGTTCCAGATAGCGCTCGACCGGGAGATGGTGCCGGCTGGGCTGCAGATACTGTCCCAGGGTCAGCATCTCGCAGCCGTGATCGCGGAGATCCCGCAGGACCTCGAGCAGCTCCTCGCGCGTCTCGCCGATGCCGAGCATCAGTCCCGATTTCGTGGGTACTCCGGGATGCTCCGCGCGGAAGGCCCGCAGCAGTTCCAGCGAGGCCCGGTAATCGGAGCCCGGCCGGGCCTTGCGATAGAGCCTCGGGATGGTCTCCAGGTTGTGGTTGAAGACGTCGGGGGGCGCCTTCCGCAGGATGTCCAGGGCGGTGTCCACGCGGCCGCGGAAATCCGGTACCAGGATCTCGATGCGGATGTCCGGGTTCTGTTCGCGCACCGTGCGGATGCAGGCCACGAAGTGGGCGGCGCCGCCGTCGCGCAGGTCGTCACGGTCCACCGAGGTGATCACCACGTAGCGCAGGTCCATGGCACGGATGGTCTCGGCCAGATGCCTTGGCTCATCCGGATCCAGGGGGTTCGGGCGGCCGTGTGCCACGTCGCAGAAGGGGCAGCGTCGGGTGCAGATGTCGCCCATGATCATGAAGGTCGCGGTCCCGTGCGCGAAGCATTCACCCAGGTTGGGGCAGCTCGCCTCCTCGCAGACCGTGTGCAGCCGCTGCTCGCGAAGGATGCGCTTGATCCGCTGAACACCCGGCGCGGCCTGACTCTGGGCGCGGATCCAGCGCGGCTTGCGCAGCGGCCGCTCGGTGGGCGTGATCTTCACGGGAATGCGCGCCACCTTTTCCTCGGCGCGCATCTTCTCTCCCTGGCGGACTCGTTTCGGGGTCTCCATGGCTTGCTCCGTCTGCGGTTCTGCCGATGCTGCCGGCATCGTTGCGCGCCTACTATGCCAGCCGGCGCCAGTCCGTGCATGACTCCGGGCGCCGGGTCGGGTTACCGGCGCGCGCCCACCCGAACGCGTTAGGCCGGGCATTCGTCGGTTCGAGATCGGATCCCGGCGGATTCGTCCCGCAAGCGGGTGACGGGAGCGATCGTCAGGGCTGGCCGCGCGTGCGGAAGCGGACCCGGCCGTCGGCATCGACCAGGCCGTGGCCGCGCAGCCAGGCGTCCGCGTCCCCGCTGTCCTCGTGAAACCAGGCGGAGGTCGAACCGAGGCGGAAGCTGTAGCCCCAGGCGTCCATGTCATCCATCAGCGCAGCCCGTCCGATCCCCGGCAGGTGACCCGCCAGCAGCACCTGCAGGCGGCAGACCGCGGACTCCTCCAGATCGTCGCCGCCCGCGTCCGTATGCACCCCTGCGCGGCGTGCCGGATCCATGCAGATCAGGTGGCAGGCCTCGTGCAGGGCAGAGTGCACCGGCGTGTCGGGACGGACGTGCAGGGTGCCGCGGACGATCCCCGCCTCGGGTTCACCCCAGAAGCTGCCCGGAAGATGGCCATCCTCGGAATGCACCGCCAGGCCGATCCCGAACCTTCCCAGCAGTTCCTGCAGGGCGGGCAGGTGCCCCGGGGTGCAGCGATGCCGGGCCGAGGGTTGCCCGGCATCGGGACTCCGCTCATCCGTCACGGACGTGTCCGCCGTTCCCATCAGGAGGCGCTGTACTCCTCCGGCGTCAGCGCGCGGATGGACAGCGCGTGCACGGCCCCGCTGGCGATCTCGTCGCGGACGGTGGCATAGACCGTCTGGTGCTTCTTCACCGCGTTCATGTCGGCAAACATCGGGCTGACCACCAGGGCCTCGAACTTGCCTTCGCCGCCGGTCACCTCGACCTTTTCGGCCTCGGGCAGACGGGAACGGATGATTTCGGCGACTTCGCTCGATTGCATCGGACGTCTCCATGTACACAGTCTCGGGATGCGGCATGATAGCCAAATCGGCTACCGTCCACAGCCAGGCGCACGGCTGGTCGGGTACTGCGCGGAACTCGGTGCTTCGCGCGGGACCCAAGCACGTAGAGCTGCCACCGGAGGAGACAGGCCAATGATCTTCAGACAGTTGTTCGAACCCGAATCGTCGACCTACACCTACCTGCTCCATTGCCCCGACACCGGCATCACCGCGGTGATCGACCCGGTGATCGAGACGGTGGAACGCGATCTGGAGACCCTCCAGCAGCTGGGCCTGCACCTCGATTACGCGATCGAGACGCACATCCACGCCGATCACATTACCGGCGGACGGATGCTGCGCGAGCACACCGGCTGCAAGCTTGCGGGTCCGGCACTGGACGAACTGCCCTGTCGGGACATCGGGCTGCGCGAGGGGGAACCGATGCGCATCGGGAACCTGGTGCTCAACCCGCTGTTCACCCCGGGGCACACCGATGCCCACCACGCGTATCTGCTGGATCACGGGGGCCTGCCGATGCTGTTTTCGGGCGATGCGCTGCTGATCGAGGCCTGCGGGCGTACCGATTTCCAGTCGGGTGATGCCACCACCCTGTATCACTCCATCCACGACAAGTTCTTCACGCTGCCCGACGAGACGCTGGTGTATCCGGCACACGACTACGAGGAGCGGCAGATCACCACGATCGGTCAGGAGAAGCTCCGGAATCCCCGGCTGGGCAAGGGCAAGAGCCTGGAGGAGTTCGTGCAGATCATGGACGGCATGGATCTGCCCTATCCCAAGAAGATCGACTGGGCCCTGCCGGGCAACGTGGGCTGCGGCGTCTGCCCCGACAACCTGCCGCCGGAGAAGGAGCGGCTCTGCGAGCTGGACCGGCAGGGCTGATGGACGCCTTCCTTGCGATCACGGGTCAGATGGGCGTTTCTGCGTCGAGCCATGCTGCGGTTCACCGTCCGGGGTCCGCATCGGGTCGGCGCTGACGGAGCAGGGGGCGGTATGCACGTCACGCTGCTGACCGCTGACGGGGTCGGGATCTCCGGTTCGTCCCATCCGGGATGATCAACGGAGCCGGCCGTCGCCGCCTGGGGGTGCTGGCCTCGATTCCGCTGTTCGCCGCAGTGCCGGCCCCGGGCTGGCCCGAGTCCGGCCTCTCGCTGGAGGTGGACATCGGCTCGATGGTCCACGAGGCCTTCGATGCACGCAACCTGCGTGCCCATGTCTCCTGGGTCGGGCCTGAGCCCCGCTTCGAGGTCCGGGCCGACCGCCTGCGCCTCGCCGACCCGGTGGGTGTGGTCGAGGGCCTCCGCCTCGACTGCCCGCGCGTGGAGGTCACCGCGAGGCGGCTGGCCTGTGCCGATGGCCGCCTGACCGCACGGGGAGACGGGTGGCGTCTCGACGCGGCAAGGCTGAACTTCGACTGGGACCGGGAGGCGGACTCGTTGCGCTTTTCGGCACCCTGGCCGGGCCTGTTCCGCGGTCACGGACACGTCAGCGGTGTCGCTGGGGCTGCCGGGCTGCGCGTGGACCTCGACCTGGACGGGCTGGATCTGCCGATGCTGGCGGACTCCGGCCTGCTGCCGCTGAAGATGCCGGTCGCAATCGACGCCGGGTTCGCGCGGGCTGCCGGCCGTATCGATACCCGCGGGCGGCTGCCGATCGTGGAGCTGGATCTGTCCGTCTCGGGCCTGGGCTTCAGTGATCCCGCCGGGCTGCACGCCGCGGAGGGCCTGTCCGGGTCCGGGAGACTGGCCCACGGCGCGGGAGGCTACGATGTTCAGGCCCGGTTCACGGAGGGCGCGGCATTCTTCGAGCCCTGGTTTCTGGATCTCGGAGAGGCAGGACCGGTGGCCTTGTCGGTTTCTTCATTGCAGCCCGTCCCCCGGCATCCGCGCCCCAGGGCGTGGCGCGCGGCCTCGGCAGAAGCGGCGCTCGCAGGGCACACCCTTCTGCAGGGCACGGGGCTGGTGCACTCGGGCGACCGGCTCGAGCGTGGCGAGATCGCGTGGCAGATCGGACGCCTGGATCTCGCGGGCAGGATACTGGTTGAACCACTGCTTGTCGGCACCGTCCTTGGCCGCAGCCGTTTCGAGGGCGAGACCCGCGGCCGCTTGCGCCTATCGGAGGGTCGTGCCCGGGCGCTGACGGCCTTCTGGCAGGACCTGGGACTGAGGGATGAGTTCGGCCGCTTCGGGCTGACGGGTTCCGCCGGCAGTGTCGCCTGGAGCGATGAGGGGGTGGCCCGGGAATCGTCGATTGCCGTGGCCGCCGGCGAGGTCCGTGGTCTGCCGGTCGGCCCCTTCCGGATGGACTTCCAGCTCGAGCCTCGCGGCCTTCGGCTGCTGGAGCCGCTGTTCGTTCCGGTGCTGGACGGCGGTGCGGGCGTGGATCACTTCCGTCTGCATTGGGGCTCCGAGGGGCCGGAGATCGAGTTCGAGGGCGGCATCCGTGCCCTGAGCCTGGAACGGCTGACCGAGGCGGTTGGCTGGCCCCGGTTTTCCGGCACGCTGGCCGGCATCGTCCCGCGCGTGTTCTATGACATCGACGGCCTGCGCGTCGATGGCCAGCTGCTGGTGGAGGTCTTCGATGGCGAGATCGTGCTCAGTGGTCTGCGCATCCGCAACCTGTTCGGGGTGACCCCCGAACTGGAGGTCTCGGCACAGGTGCGGCGGCTCGAACTGGATCTTCTGACGAGCGCCCTGGACTTCGGCCGGATCGAGGGGCGTCTTTCCGGGACCGTCGAGGACCTGTTGCTGGTCGAGTGGGGGCCGCACCGGATGCACCTGTCTCTGGCCACACCCGAAGAAGATCCGGGACGCCGCCGGATCAGCCAGCGTGCGGTCGAGAATCTCACCGCGATCGGCGGTGGGGTCCAGGGCAGGCTGGCGGCGACCTTCCTGCGCCTGTTCGACGCCTTTGCCTACCGCAGACTGGGGTTCGACTGCGATCTCGACGGCGACGTCTGCCTGGCCTCGGGGGTCGGGGAGCGCCCGGACGGTACCTTTGTGCTGGTGGAGGGCGGGGGACTGCCGCGAATCGACGTGATCGGCCACAACCGGCGGGTGGACTGGCCGGAACTGATGCGGCGCCTGAACACCGTTCGAGAAGGTCACACGGCTGTTGTACAGTAATCGCAGAAAAGGGAGTTCCCCCGTGGCTGCGCCCTGCGCAGAGGAGAAGCGTAATGAGGGACCTGAGTCGCATGTTCGCGATACTGGTGGTGGTGCTGGTGGCCAGCGCCTGCGTAACGATCCACATCTACTTCCCCGCCGCTGCCGCCGAGGAGGCCGCCAGGACCATCGTGCGGGATGTCCTCGAGGCGCCCGATGCCAAGCCACCAAACGAGCCGGATGCCGGGCCCGAGCCGACGAGCCGCGGCATCACGCCGTTGATCATGCCGGCGGTCGCTTGGGGCCTCGACAGGCTGGTCGCGCCGGCCTCCGCGCAGACGCCCGACCTGCGCGCGGAGAGTCCCGCCATCAACCGGCTGCGGGCATCCATGCGCTCGCGCAGTGCGGAACTGGTCCCCTACCTGCGTAGCGGTGCCATCGGGTTCGCACGTGACGGTTTCGTCGAGGTCCGGGATCTCTCCGACGTGCCGTTGCGGGAACGCTCCCGGGTTCAGCGGCTGGTGAACGAGGAGAATGCGGACCGCCGGGCCCTGTACCAGGAGATCGCCCGGGCCAATGACCGTCCGGACTGGGAGGACCAGATCCGCGAGACCTTTGCCCGTGTGTGGGTGGAGGAGGCGCCATCCGGATACTGGTACCAGGACGGGAACGGCAACTGGCGTCAGAAGTGAGCCGGGGGAAGGCCGAGCCGGGGCGCCTGGGCCGCTGGCGCGAGCGGGCCGACGAGCTGCTGAACCGCGCGGACCTCGCGACGCTCCCGCGCAGCCAGGCGCTGGCGATCGGTGTCGTGCGCGGAATCGGCGGCATCGTGCGCGAGGCCACGGAAGGCCAGTTGACCCTGCGGGCGATGAGCCTGGTCTACACCACGCTGCTGTCGATGGTGCCGCTGCTGGCGCTGTCATTCTCGGTCCTGAAGGCCTTCGGTGCCCACAATGCGGTGGAGCCCGTGATGCTGAACCTGCTGCAGCCACTCGGCCCACAGGGCGTGGAGATCACCCGGAACGTGCTGGAGTTCGTCGACAACATGCGGGTCGGAGTCCTCGGGTTCGTTGGCCTGATGTTCCTCGTCTACACCGTTATCGCGCTCGTGCAGAAGATCGAACAGGCCTTCAATGGCATCTGGCACGTTGAGGGCATGCGCAGTTTCGGTCAGCGCTTCAGCAACTATCTGTCGGTGATCATGATCGGGCCGTTGCTGGTGGTATCCGCGCTGGGGGTCACGGCGACGGTAATGTCCTCGACGCTGATGCAGCGGGTGACCGCGGTCGAGCCGCTCGGCATGCTGTTCGAGACGGCCTCCACCCTGCTCCCGTTCGCGCTGATCGTGAGTGCCTTCACCTTCATCTACATGTTCGTTCCGAATACGCGCGTGCGGTTGATGCCCGCGTTGATCGGCGCGTTGATCGCCGGGATCCTGTGGCAGGCGGTGGGCTGGGGCTTCGCCACGATCGTGGCCGGCTCCACGCGCTATGACGCGATCTACTCGGGCTTTGCGATCGTGATCATGCTGCTGATCTGGGTCTACCTTGCCTGGTTGATCCTGCTGGTCGGGTCGATGATCGCCTTCTACATACAGAATCCCGAGTACATCCGGGTACGCGGCGCCGGCGAGCCGCCCTCGGCCGCGATGCGCGAGCGCCTTGGGATGCACCTGATGGCCGAGGTGGGTCATCGCTTCCTGGAGGGAGATAGCGCGCCGGCGCTGGAAGATCTGGCCCACCGGCTGCAAGTGCCCAGCCGGGTCCTGGCCGGGCCGGCGGATGCGCTCGAGCGTTCGGGACTGCTGGTGGTCACGGGCGAGGACGATCCGCGCTATCTGCCCGGTCGGGATCTGGCCGCGATCCCGGTCAACGAGATCCTGAACGCTCTGCGCCACCAGGAAGACGATTACCTCTATCGGCGCATGGAGGGTCCGGGCACGGTGGAGTCCCTGGTCGAGCGGATTGAACGCAGGCGCTCAGAGGTCCTGGATTCCCTGACGCTGCGCGATCTGCTGACCGGGCGCGAGCCCGCTTCGGGGCCCGGGTCCTGAGGCGGCGGGTTCGGGCCCCGCCATCCATCACTTCCGGGACTGGATCAGGAAGTAGACGCCGGCGGCGATGAAGATCGCGCCGATGGCGAGCGCGCCGATTCCGCCAAGGCTCTGTCCCTCGCTGACGGTGAGTCGGCTGATGAAGACCTCGCCGGTGTACAGCGCGTAGGTTCCGATGCCGATCAGCACCAGCCCAACGATCACCAGCCCCTCGTCGATTCGCCGCCGGTTCATCTCTTCGACCTGGTCAGGGGCGGCACAGGTAATCACGGGTGATCGGCACCGCGTCGTGCCGCTTCGCCATCTGGACGTGGAAGACGACCTGGTCCCAGAAGCGGAAGGTGCCCTCGCAGGAGGCGAGATAGAACTCCCACATCCGGCAGAAGCGCTCGTCGAAGCGCTCGGCGACCTCCGTCCGCACCGACTGGAAGCGCCGATACCACTCTGCCAGGGTCTCCGCGTAGTGCAATCGCCAGACCTCCAGGTCGGTGACCATCAGCGGGGTCTGCTCGAGCGCCGCGGAGAGTTCGGACAGGGCCGGGGTGTACCCGCCGGGGAATATGTAGCGCCGCAGCCAGGCATTGGTGGTGCCCGGGCCGCAGGTGCGGCCGATGGTGTGCAACAGCGCGACGCCGTCCTCCTTCAGCAGTTCGCCGAGTTGCCGGAAGAAGGCCCCGTAATAGGGCTGCCCCACGTGCTCGAACATGCCGACGCTGACGATGCGGTCATACTGTTCCCGGTGTTCACGGTAATCCCGGAAGTGGAACGCGACCCGGTCGTCGAGGCCGCGCCGGGCGCACTCCTCCCGCGCGACGCGCAGCTGCTCCTGGGACAGGGTCAGCCCGTCCACGGACACGTCGAACTCGGAGGCGAGGTACATCGCAAGCCCGCCCCAGCCGCAGCCGATGTCCAGCACCCGCATCCCGGGCTCCAGGCGCAGTTTCAGCGCGATGTGGCGGCACTTCGCCTGTTGCGCCGCTTCGAGGCTCATGTCCGGCTGCGCAAAGTAGGCGCAGGAGTAGAACATCCCGTCGTCGAGGAAGCGGCGGAAGAGCCATTCGTCGATATCGTAGTGATGGGACACGTTGCGATAGGCCCGGCGCACCCGGTTTCCCTGCTGCAGGACCTTGCGCACCAGCCCCAGCGGTTGCCGGCGCTGCTGGGCGAACATCTCCGCGAAGTTGCTCATGGTCAGGTGGAGCAGGGGGCGCAGGCCCTCGTCACCTGGCGTCCAGCCGCCCTCCATGTAGGTCTGGCCGAACTCGAAGCCGGGATCCGCGGCGATGCGCCGGAGGGTCGAGGGCTCGTTGAGCACGATGCCCGCCTCGGGTTGTCCGGATCCGAAGCGGCGCCGGGTACCGTCCGGCAGCTGCACGTTCAGGGTTCCTTCGCGCAGGTATTCTTCCAGGAGCCCGAATAGTGTCATGTCTCCATCCCTGAATAATGGTTGGAAGGTCTCTTGCGTGTCTGCGACTGCCCCTATCGTAGCGCAACCAGCAGGCCGTGACGCTCCAGCAGCGCCAGCAGGCCGCTCACGCGTGCCTCCAGCCGTTCGCGCTGGCGGTCCGGTGTGGCGGGGCCCAGTTCCCGCGTCAGTTCGGGATCACGCGCGGCGGCCGCGATCAGGTCCTCCACCAGTGCCGCCGGCTCGCGGCTTCCGTCGAGCCGGGCCAGTATGCGGGTGGAAACGGGATCGAGCTGGAGAGACTGGTGCCGGGCGGTCGGGATCAGGCGCTCGCCCCGTTCCGCGAGCGTTCGCGCCAGGTCTGTGGCCCGGGGTCCTGATCCGGCAGGCATCGCGCTGATCACGGGATCCGGAGGGCAGAGCGTGACCTGCAGGCCGGCGGACGCGAAAAGACTGAAGAGTTGCTCCGGCAGGGACCGGAGATCTCCGGACGTCGGTGCATGTCCGGACCGGGCCGCCCGTTCGGATGCCTCGGGCATGATCTCCTCCAGGAGTCGTGCGCGCGGAAAGGCCTCGCTCAGCGACTCGATCACGGCGCGGAGCAGCGGGGGTTCGACCCGGAAGGACCGGCCGGCGGCGTTGCGAAAGACCCCCTCCTGGTCCGGCGCGAGATCCGTGTACAGGGGCAGGGCGAACAGCGGGTCCAGATCGATCTCGCGCGTCAGCGGTTCCGAACTCCGGCACAGCAGGGACCGGCGGAACGGGCGCAGCGTCAGGAAATCCGCATATTGCTCCGCAACCGTCAGGTCATCGAAGCGCGCGAGGCTCGCCTCCGCATCCGCCCCCAGGGTGGACGGAAACATCGTGTGCAGACGGGTGTCGGCGAGGTACTGGAGTCCGTGCGCTGCCGCGCGGTCCACGAATTGGCGGAACAGCACCGGCTCGTTCGTCTCCTCCAGGTACTCGTGGTAGAGATAGCTGTCGCGGGCGGCTTGCAGTCGCTCCAGCTCCTTGCGCAGCCAGTCGTGGCCCGGCGGCGTGTCCCTGAGCGGGGTCGCGAGGAAGGCCAGCATCTCGCGCGCACCGGCCAGGCGCTCGCGCGGACTGGTGATGTCGCGCACGTGATGCAGCAGCATGTCCCTGAGCATGCTGCGCTGCCGTCCGCCGGGCAGCGCATTGTAGCTGACGTAGGCGATGCCCCCGGGAGCGAGCCGGGCGCCGCAGAGGGCGAGGATGTGTTCCTGCACCGCAGTGGGCACCCAGGAGAACACGCCGTGCGCGACGATGTAGTCGAACGGCTCGCCCGCCAGCGGGACCTGCAGGATGTCCTGATGCCGTATCTCGGCGTTATCGAGGCCCAGCGCCCGGCTGGTTTCCGCTCCTTCGAGCGCCTGCGCGCGGGAGAGCTCCACCCCGGTGCAGCGGGTGTCCGGAAGATGGAAGGCGATCGGGAGGAGATTGCCGCCGGCGGCGCAGCCTAGTTCCAGGATCCGCGAGCGGGCCGGATCCGGGGCCGCCAGCCCGAAGAGGCGGCCGATCACGGCCAGCCGGTCGGGGTGGGTCTCGGTGATCGGGAAGCTCTCGTAGGGGATCTCGTCGTAGCCGGGCAAAGTGTCGCTCATGAACGTGCGTCTGGCTTCATAAGGGCTTCGAGTCTGGGCGAAAAGGGGCCGAGAGACAATCGGTCTGGCGCCGCGTGCGACGGCCGCATGGGTGGATGGCCGCATCCGGCGTCTGGCGCCCGCAGCCGAGGCCTGCGGGCGCAGATGCACTGGAACGGTGCGCATTCCCGGGACAGCCGCCCCGGCTTGGGGCATCAGGGTGTCGTACCAGGGCGACATGTGTTGTAAGAAGCCGATTTTCGGGGCCCGGTACTGGTTGGCACAGCTCATGCAGGGGTCTGGGCGTCGATGAACGACAGATGACAACCGACCGCCGACTGGTCACTGCACAACACTTCCATCAGGAGCACGACCCATGAAGAAACTGACCCGTTCCGCCCTCTCCGCCGCTGTCGTCGCGGCGGTCTCGACCGGCGGCCTTGCGATGACCGCCACCGCCACCGCGGAGATGTCCGCCAATATCGGTGTGGTCTCCAACTACTACTTCCGCGGTGTGACGCAGACCCTCGACTCCGCAGCCGTTCAGGGCGGCGTCGACTTCGAGGACGCCTCCGGGTTCTATGCCGGCGCCTGGACCTCCAATGTCGACTTCGACGATGGAACCAGCTACGAGCTGGACCTCTATCTCGGGTTCGCGGGTGAGGTGGCCAATGGCATCGGCTATGACGTGGGCTATGTCTACTATGCCTACCCCGATGCGCCGGACAGTATCGATTTCGGCGAGATCTACGGCGAGCTCAGCTATGAGATGTTCTACGCGGGCCTTGCGTACACCATCAACAGCGACAATGACGACGGTCTGTTCGATTCCGGGGATGCCTATTACTATGTCGGCGCGGGCCTCCCGCTTCCCGAGGACTTCTCGCTCGGCCTGACCCTCGGCTTCTACGACTTCGATAACGACGGCAGCGCCGATGTGGGGGATGCCAGTTACTCGCACTTTGCGGTGAATCTGGCGAAGGATGCCGGCGATCTTGGCGAGTTCTCGCTCAACTTCGAATATGCCGATATCGATGAGGGCGACGCCCTGGGAACGGTCAATTCCGACGACCTGAAGACCTGGGTGGGCTGGTCGAAGGGCTTCTGATCCGGTTTCAGAGGTGTGTGGCAGGGTCCGGGTCTGGCAAAGGCCCGGACCCTTTTTTATTGGTTCCGGTCTGGGGTGCCAGGGACGATGGGTGGTGGGAGCGGCCTCTGGCCGCGATGCGGTGGTGGGGTGGCGCGGGGATCGCGGCTGGAAGCCGCTCCTACAGCCCGCTCTTGCGGCCCGTTCCTGCGGCTGTGGGCGGTGGGAGCGGCCTTTGGGCGCGATGCGGCGGTGGGTGGGGATCGCGGCTGGAAGCCGCTCCTACGGCCCGCTCCTACGGCCCTCGCCCGCAGGCGGGGAGGGGGCTACAGAGTGCGCGAGAAGCGGCGTTCGCCGGTGGTGTCGAGGTAGCGGTCGAAGGTCATGCAGATGTTGCGGATCATCAGGCGGCCGACCGGGAGGACGCGGATCTGGCTTCCCTCGACCGACAGCAGTCCGTCGTCGATGAAGGGTTCGAGGTTCTCGAGTTCGTCCGCGAAATACTCCTCGAAGTCGATGCCGAAGCGGGCGCCGATCCGGTCGCCGTCCAGTTCGAAGTGGCAGATCAGTTCCGTGATGACCGCGCGGCGCAGCTTGTCGTCCTCGTTGACCACGAAGCCGCGCTCGAGCGGCAGCCGGCCATCAGCGAGGATCCGGCTGTAGGTGTCGATGTCCTTCACGTTCTGGCTGAAGGAATCGCCGACCTGGCTGATCGCCGATACGCCCATCGCGACCAGGTCGCATTCGGCGTGGGTGGCGTAGCCCTGGAAGTTCCGGTACAGGCTGCCCTCGCGCTGGGCGCGCGCGAGCGGGTCATCGGGCTTTGCGAAGTGATCCATGCCGATCAGCACATAGCCCGCGCCCGTGAGGTGATGGATCGTCGCCTCGAGGATGGCGAGCTTCTCCGCCGGTGTCGGGAGGTCTGCGTCGCTGATGCGGCGCTGCGGCATGAAGCGCGTGGGGAGGTGTGCATAGTTGAACACCGACAGCCGGTCGGGGCTCGCCTCGATCACCCGGTCCAGCGTGCGCAGGAAGCCGTCGACGCTCTGGAAGGGCAGGCCGTAGATCAGGTCGATGCTGATGCCGTGGAAGCCCTCCGCGCGCGCGGCCTGCAGCACCGCGAGCGTTTCTTCCTCCGACTGGATGCGGTTCACCGCCTTCTGCACCCGGGGATCGAAGTCCTGCACCCCCAGGCTCATGCGGTTGAAGCCGAGTTCGCGCAGTACCGCCACCGTCGCCGGATCGGCCTCGCGCGGGTCGATCTCGATCGAGTACTCGCCGGTGTCGTCCGTCTTCAGCTGGAAGTGCTCGCCGGTGCGGCCCATCAGCTCGCGCATCTGGTCGAGACTCAGAAAGGTCGGCGTGCCTCCGCCCCAGTGCAGCTGCTCGACCGGCCGGCCGTCGTCGAACAGGGCCGACTGCAGCGTCATCTCCCGGTAGACGTCCTCGAGATAGGGCTGGGCCCTGCTGCGGTCCTTGGTCGCGACCTTGTTGCACGCGCAGTAGAAGCAGACGGTGTCGCAGAAGGGGATATGGAAGTAGAGCGACAGGGGGCCGCCGCGGGCATTGCTGACGGCAGCCTGCTGCCGGAACTGCGCCTCGTCGAATCCCGGGTGGAACTGCACCGCGGTAGGATAGGACGTGTAGCGCGGACCGGCCTTGTCGTAGCGGCGGATCAGGTCGGCATCGAAGATCGGATTTGCTTGCATCGGTTGCATCCGGAACGGGCGGGACGCGGCTCGAGCAGGCCGGACCCGCGATGGCGCGGCGCCCGGCCCCGGATCGGCCTTGCTCAGGCGCTCGGCTCGAGACGAACCGCTTGTGAATCGAATTCGGCCATGCGGCCACGCAGACGCCAGGCACCGTCAGCCGGCTCGATGTACACGTACCAGAGTGCGGTCTGCAGGGCCTCGATGTCCGCGTAGTAGCGGTTCCGTACGGGATCATGGCTCAGCACCATCTGCTGGTCGAAATGATCGCGGGTCGGGTGCACGAACCTGATCTGAAGCTCCTGCCTCGGAATGGCCGGGTTGCTCTCGAGCCGCACCCAGACGCGCTCGCCCTCGATCTCCACGTCGGCGGCCAGCCCGAGCTGCATCGCGAAGCGGGCCCGCTCGATGCTCTGGTTCATCCCGCGCCCCTCCTTGGAGTAGTCGCCGATCACCATCCCGTCCGGATCATTGGTGGCGAAGGTGATCAGGAGCACGCCGAGAACGATACCGGCAAGCGGCGGGGTGATCACGAACCAGGGCCAGAACTGCTTGTACCAGGGCAGGGTATCTTCACGGGGATAACGCATGAATGCAGATCCTCAGGCTGAAACGATCAACGTAACGGACCGACGAAACGGCTTGACCGTTCGTTGGAGAGTTCTGGCTGGTCCACGACCTCTGCACGGAAGATGACCTCGCTGCTTGCTCCCGTCAACTCGTAGGGATCCATGCGCACGCTGATCGGGAACTCGGTCACGCGTCCGGGGGGGACCGCGATATAGTCGCCCTCCTGCCAGGCCAGTTCGGCGCCGTCCAGCCCCTCGATGCTGATCTCGAAATGGCGTTCGGCAGGCGCGCGGTTGGTCAGCTTCAGGGTGTACACGTTTTCGACCTGGCCGTCGGGCAGCTCGCGGTAGAGCACGTTGCGATCGCGAATCACGTCGATCCCCACCGGATTGCGCGCAGAGACCCCGTACACAAAGCCGGCCAGCAGCACCAGCAGCAGCATTCCGTAGAGGAACACGCGCGGGCGCAGCACCTTGGTGGGCTTGCCCGCCATCGCGTTTTCCGTGGTGTAGCGGACCAGCCCCCTCGGATAACCCATCCTGTCCATGACTTCATCACAGACATCGACACACGCCGAACAGCCGATGCACTGGTACTGCAGGCCGTCACGGATGTCGATGCCCGTCGGACAGACCTGTACACAGAGGGTGCAGTCGATGCAGTCGCCCAGCCCCTTGGCCTTGCGATCCGTGCCGCGCTTGCGCGGGCCACGGGGTTCGCCGCGCTCCTCGTCGTAGGAGATGATCAGCGTGTCCTTGTCGAACATGGCGCTCTGGAAGCGCGCGTAGGGACACATGTAGATGCAGACCTGCTCACGCATGAAGCCGGCGTTGCCCCAGGTTGCGAATCCGTAGAAGAGGACCCAGAAGGTCTCCCAGCCACCGGTGTTCAGGGTGACAAAGCGGGGGATCAGGTCGGTGATGGGAACGAAGTAACCGACGAAGGTCAGACCGGTGAACAGTGCGAGCAGGATCCAGACCGAGTGCTTGCCCGCCTTGCGCAGGATCTTTTCCTTGTTCCACGGCGCCTTGTCCAGCTTCATCTGCTTGGCCCGGTCGCCCTCGAACCAGCGCTCGATACGCAGGAAGGCCTCGGTCCAGACCGTCTGCGGGCAGGCGTAACCGCACCAGAGCCGCCCGGCGAGCGCGGTGAAGAAGAACAGGGTTAGCGCGGCGATCACCAGCAGCATGGCGAGCAGGAAGAAGTCCTGCGGCCAGAACGTCAGACCGAATACGTGGAACTTCCGCTCGGGCAGGTCGAACAGCACGGCCTGCCGGCCCTCCCATTGCACCCAGGGCAGCCCGTAAAAAATGCCAAGCAGCACGAGCATCGCCGTGACCCGAAGCCTGGCGAACATGCCGCTTACCTGCCGCGGGTAGATCTTTTCGTGCTTGGCGTAAAACTCGTTTTCCAGCCCCTCTGCGGGCGTGGCCGCGGTCTTCTTGCTGCGTTTCGTGTCGGATTCTGCCATGGTCTTACTCGGTATCGGGTGGGGTGAAGCGAAGAAAAAAAGGGCGGGCCACCGTGGAGTGCAGCCCGCCCTGGCTAACGCAGACCGATGTCTAATCGGGATCGAGGCTGTAGACGTAGGCCGACAGCACATGCACCCTGTCTTCGCCCAGCAGTTCCCCGAAGGCCGGCATCACGCCTGCACGGCCATTCTCGATGGTGTCCTTGATCGCCGCCAGCGATCCGCCGTAGATCCAGGCATTCTCGGTCAGCGGTGGCGCGCCGAGCATCTCCATGCCGCTTCCATCCTGTCCATGACAACCGGCACAGAACGTCTGGAATTGCGCCTGTCCCGCCTCGGCCCTGGCCTCGTCGGCGTCGGAGCGACCGGAGAGCTGCAGCACGTAATGCGCGACATCTTCCACGCCCTCTTCACCGAGGGAATCCCCGAAGCCGGGCATGTTGGCCTGCCGGCCCTCCGCGATGGTGGTCTGGATCGCACTCGGGGAGCCGCCCCACTGCCAGACGCCATTGGCGAGGTTGGGGAATCCGCTGGCACCGCCAGCATCGGAGCCATGGCAGGTGGAGCAGTAATTGAGGTAGAGGCGACGCCCCGTGGTCAGCGCGTCGGAGTCCTCGGCGAGCACCGGGATGTCCTGCTCGGCCATCGCTGCGAAGATCGGCTGGTAACGCTCTTCCGCGCGCTCCATCTCCCGGGTGTACTGGCTTTCCTCGACATTCAGCATGTTTCCGGAATGCCACCCGAGCATGCCGGCAAAGCGGCCGAGCCCGGGGTAGAGCACCAGATAGATCAGCGCGAACACGATGGTGAAGTAGAACATGTACAGCCACCATCGAGGCAACGGGTTGTTGAACTCGCTCAGGCCATCCCAGGTGTGGCCCGTCTCCGAGCCCTCGGCCGCCTCGCCCGGGCGCTTCTTGGCAGTCCAGCGGATCAGCCAGTAGATGCCTGCGATATTGGCGAGCGTGAGCAGCACGACCCACCAATGCCAGAAGGTACTCATGTCGTACTCGTTCATTATTCGTCTCCTTTCCGCGACCGCTCGGGGTCCGGCTTGTCGTCTTCATCCGCAAAGGGGAGATTGGCGGCTTCGTCAAAGCGCTTCTTCTGCCTGCTGCTGAAGGCCCACCAGACGATCCCCAGGAACAGGATCATCACCAGCAGGGTGAGCAGGCCGTGCAATACGCCGAAGCTCATCCGTCATCTCCAATGCGCAAGCGCGGTACCGAGTCCCTGGAGATAGGCGATCAGGGCATCCATTTCGGTGCTGCCGCCGACCTCCTCCGACGCATTCGCAATCTGCTCGTCGGTGTAGGGAACTCCCAGTCGCTGCAACGCCCGCATCTTGCGCGGCGT
>JAABTX010000226.1 GCA_011389655.1 Thioalkalivibrio sp. | reverse complement strand
GGCATCGTGATGGACGAGGAGGGGCACATGGACTGGCTGCGCACCCAGCTCGACCTGATCGAGCGGATCGGCGAGCAGAACTACGCCGCCAAGTTCATGTCCGGCAAGGGCTCCGACAGCGGGGATACGGCCGGGGCGTGAGCCCCCGGTCCGTTCCGGCGCAGATACCACGGGGCAAGGGGCGTGGATGATCCTCGCCCTGAGCACACTGTCGGCGGTCTGCTGGATCGTCCTGCTGTTTGGCCGGGGCGCGTTCTGGCGTGCCGATGTCCGCCTTCCCGATACCATTCCGTGCGAACGCTGGCCGGCCGTGGCCGTCCTGGTCCCGGCCCGCGACGAGGCCGCGACCATCGCCCCGGTGCTGAACAGCCATGCGGCCAGCACCTATCCGGGTCGGCTGAGCATTCTGGTCGTCGACGACGGATCCACCGACGCCACCGCATCGCTCGCCCGCGAGGCGGCGCGGTCATCCCCTCACCCCGTTCATGTCATCGCGACTCCCGCGCTGCCGCAGGGCTGGAGCGGGAAGATGCATGCGCTGGCCACGGGGGAGGCCGCACTGCCCCGCCTCGCGCCGGAGGCGGAGTGGCTGCTGCTGACCGATGCCGACATCGTGCACGCCCCGGACACCCTGTCCCGCCTCGTGGCGCATGCCGACGGGAAGGGCCTCGCGCTCGCCTCGCTGATGGCGCGGCTGGATGCGCGGGGCATATGGGGGTCGCTGCTGATCCCGGCCTTCGTGTTCTTCTTCCAGAAGCTCTATCCGTTCTCCTGGATCGCCGACCCCGCCCGCGCCACGGCCGGAGCCGCGGGCGGCTGCGTGCTGCTGCGCCGCGCGGCCCTGCGCCAGATCGGGGGCATCGCCGCCATCCGCGGGGCCTTGATCGACGACTGCACGCTGGCCGAACGGATAAAGCACACGGGCGCGCGCATCTGGCTGGGTCTGGCCGACCGCGAGGTGGTGAGCCTGCGCGACAACCGCGACCTCGGCACGATCTGGAGGATGGTCACGCGCACCGCCTACGCGCAACTCGGCCGATCGCCGGCTCTGCTGGCCGGGTCCGTCGCGGGGATGGCGCTGGTCTATCTGACAGGGCCCGCCGTCGTGCTGAGCTGGCCCTGGCACGGGCAATCGGCGGCGGTCGGGGCCGGCGCCCTGGCCTGGGGTCTGTCGGCCGCCGCCTATGTGCCGACGCTCAGGCTCTATGGCCAGACCCGCGCCGCCGCAGTGGCGCTGCCTGCGGCCGCCGCCCTATATACCGCGATGACCCTTGACAGCGCACGTCGCCACCTGATCGGCCGCGGCGGAGCGTGGAAGGGGCGCACCTATCCCTGAACCGCCGAGGTTTACTGGGCGGGGCGTTCTCGCTATATTGATCCCCTGTAAACTAGGAGTTGATCGTGCAACAAGAGATGTTTTTTTCTCGAGCGGGTCGGAGCGGGACAGTTGCGATCACGGTATTGCTTTGCGCATTGATCTCCACAGGCCCGGCGAGCGCACAGACGGCCCGGGCCGAGATCGACAGCCAGACGTGGCTCAATCATGTTGCGCACGACATGCTGCCGTTCTGGTCCGGCCCAGAGGCGCTGGGAAGTCCGATCGGCAACTTCCCGACGGACCGCTGCAATGACGGCAGCCTGCCGAGTACGAGCGATCCTTGCGAAGTAGGCACCTTCCGCACGAACAACCCACGTCAGTCGGTGGTTGCACTCTCACGACAAATGTATTCCTACGGCGTCGCCTTTCACATGACTGGTAATACGGATTATCTAGACTATGCGCTTGATGGCCTCGAATACCAGTTCGGAAATGCAATCGATCCGGATACGGGTCTGTTCTACCGACAGAAGGACGTGACCTCGGGGGACTGGACTGCGGGCGGCATCGCGAACGCACAAGAGCAGGCTTACGGATTGCTGGGTCCCGCATTCCTTTACTATCTCACGCGGGATCCGGATCTTTATGCGCAGATCAAAACACTCAATTCAGCGATCAAGGCAAACCTGCGCCTGCCCAAGACTGGCGCCTTCCGGCACGACGTCGGCGACGGCGAGGCGAGCGCCAAGCTGGTCGATCATCTGGACCAGCTGAATGCCTACCAGTACCTGATGTCCGTAACGGCACCGGAGGCGGACCGCGCAGGATGGCAGGCCGACAGCGCCCAGACCGCCGCATACATCCGGGATTCGTTTTACGACCCGTCCTCGAACCTTTTCCAGTTGGACGCGGCCGCCGCTCCCGGGGCAGTCGGGGGGGTCGATTTCGGGCACACAGCCAAGTCGTTCTGGTTCACCGACCTGATCGGCACGGCCACCGGCGATGCCGAGGCCGTTGCCTTCGCACGCGAGGGCGCGGGGCGGCTGTTCGAGCAGGCCTTCCTCGAAGGGTCCGGCTCCTGGGCGAACGGGTTCGACAAGAGCGGCGAACTGGATCCGCAGCCGTTCTGGTGGATCTACACGGAACTTGACCAATACGCAGCCTCGCTGGCGCTCGATGACCCGACGCTCCGCCCCTTGGTGGCCGAAGCGCAAGGCTTCTGGCTCGACAATTTCGTCGATAACGACAACGGCGGCATATGGGCGCGCGTGGCCGAAGACGGCACAGCCTTCGAGGATGCCCGCAAGCACTGGAAGTGGAAAGCAGGCTTCCACGCCTTCGAGCACGCGCTTGTTTCCTACGTGGCCACCGGTGCCATCGACGACACGGACACGACCCTGTATTTTGCCCGCGACGAGGGAGACACGGATTTCTCCCTCGCCTACAGCTTTTCGATGGAGCCCCGGTCGGTCGAGCAACTGGATTCGTCCACCCTGCAGTCCATGCAGAAGGTCACCCTCGCCGGAGTGTCGATGGATGGCGTGGCTGCGAACACCGTCCCGGTCCCCGCCGCCGGATTTCTCCTGATCGGCGGGCTGGCGATTTTCGGCGCGGCCGGAGCCGTTTCGCGGCGCCGCAAGAGCGGGGCGGCAGGCGACTAGGCAGAGGGGACAGCCGCTGCTAGACCGCGTGCATCGGGGAACAGCAACGGGCCAGCCATGAAGATCATCTCCGGCAATGCCAACCGGCCACTGGCCGAATCCATCGCGCGGCGGATTTCGGTGCACCGCGGCGAGAAGATGACCCTGGCCGGGTCACGGGTCGAACGCTTCAAGGACGGCGAGGTCTGGGTCGAGATCCACGAGAACGTCC
>JAABTX010000225.1 GCA_011389655.1 Thioalkalivibrio sp. | reverse complement strand
GACCGGCCTGTGCGGGCGGCGGTGCTGGCGCAACCGACACGGGGGGTGGACCTCGGCGCGGCCAGGTCGATTCACGAGGCGATCTGCAACGTGGCGCAAGCCGGCGCTGGCGTGCTGGTGGTAAGCGCCGACCTCGCAGAGCTCCGTGCCATTTGCCATGAGGTCGCGGTGCTCGCACGCGGAGGTTTGGTCTCGGTGCTACCGCCGGACACACCGGAGTCGGAGTTCGGGCGCGCGATGCTCGGGGAGGCGGTCGCGTGAGCGACAAGCTCCAAGCCTGGCTGCTCGAGCTTCGTACGCCCTTGGCCGCCGTGGCCACCGCCGTGCTCGTGCTCAATCTGCTGTCCTGGGGATTCGGCGAGGCGCCGTGGGCCACGTTGCTGACAGCCGCTGCCGGAAGCTGGGGCACCGTCTATGGCATCGGACAGGTGCTGTTCAAGGCCACCCCGCTGCTGCTCGCGGGCATCGCCGTGGATCTCGCCCTTCGAGCGGGACTGTTCAACATCGGCGTGGAAGGCCAAATCGCGATCGGAAGCCTCGCCGGCACGCTGGTGGCGATCGTCCTGCCGCCAGGCCTGCCCACGATCGTGGCCGTCCCGATCACCCTGGTCGCCGCGGCAGCCTCGGGCGCACTGTGGGCCGGCGTCGCGGGATGGATGCGCGCCCGGTTCGGCGCTCATGAGGTGATCACCACCATCATGCTCAATCGCATCGCCGACGCGCTCGTCGCGATGATCATGACCAGCTGGTTGGCGCTGCCGGGCACCGTGCGGACGCCGGACATCGCCCCCAGCACGAGCCTGCCCCGTCTCGAGGCGCTCTTCGACGCCCTGTCCGGCAGCGCTGTGAGCTGGGCCTTCCCCGCCAGCCTGCTGGTGCTCGTCGGTGTGTATGGCTGGCTGCGCCACAGCCGCCTCGGTCGCGAGTTGGTGTGGGTCGGCCACAACGAAAAGGCATGTGCGGCGGAAGGCATCCCCGTGGGGCGGCGGAAGATCCTGGCCATGGCGCTGTCTGGCGCGATCGCTGCCCTCGCGATGGCCGGCATGGTGCTCGGCTACAAGGGCTACTACGAAATCGGGCTCGGAGCCGGTGTGGGCTTCGGCGGCATCGCAGTCGCGTTCCTCGGACGAGGCCGTCCGCTGGGACTGCTGCTCGCGGCCCTGGTGTTTGGCACGCTCGCGCAGGCAGGCCTGGTCATCAACGCGAAAGTCCCGAAGGAAGCAACCGGCATTCTGGAAGCGGTGGTCATCATCACCATCGCCCTTTCGTCCCGCGCCGCCGCGAAGGACGCGCAGCGCCGGGCGGCATCCGCTTCCAAGGGGGCGGCATGAGCCAACTGCTGAGCCTCACGCTGGTGGCCGAGACCCTCCGGTTGTCCATTCCCTACGCTTGCGCAGCGGTGGCGGGCGTGTGGAGCGAACGCTGTGGCGTGGTCAACATCGCCCTTGAAGGGGTCCTGCTATCCAGCGCTTTCGGTGGCGTGGTCTTCACTCTGGCCACGGGCAGCCCAGCGGCCGGGGTGTTGGGTGGCATTCTGGTCGGCGTCACCATGTCGCTGGGACACGGGTTGCTGGCCGCCAAGTACCGGGTCGACGCGATCGTCAGCGGCATCGCGCTGAACTTGCTAGCCGCCTCCGGCACACGCTTCCTGCTTCGCGCTTGGTACGACAGCGCTTCGAACAGCCCCGCGATCACCGGCTTTCACCTCGGACCCACCGGCTCGTCGGGAGGCGCGATGCTCGCCCGAACGCTGCTCGATCCCGTCACCTTGCTGGCCGTCTTCGCGGTGGCGCTGACGCCCTTCGTGCTGCACCGTACGAGGTTCGGGCTGCGGGTGCGTGCGGTGGGAGAAAACCCCGTAGCCGCGGCGTCGGTGGGAATCAACGTGGTCGGGGTGAGGTTGGCCGCCTTGGCGGTGTCCGGTGCCATCGGCGCGTTGGGCGGCATCCACCTGGCGTTGGACCAACACCGCTTCGAGTCCGGCATGAGCGGCGGGCGCGGGTTCATCGCGCTGGCAGCGGTCATTCTCTCAGGCTGGCGCCCCGTGCGGGCGGCCCTGGCGTGCCTGGTGTTCGCCGCTCTGGAAGCAACCCAGATCCTACTGCAAGGTCAGCACCTCATTCCGCACGAGGTGCTCCAGATGCTGCCCTACGTTGCAACCTTGGTGATTCTGGCAATCGCTGCAGGAAGGGCGCGAGCCCCAGCGGGTTTGGGCAAGCACGCACCCGAGTGACCGGCGCTCCGCGCCGCTGCGTCCACAATTCGCCCACCAGCGTTTCAAACGCATGATAGAGTCCACCGTCATGCAACCTGGTGCCATGGTTCCCGCTGGAGAAACCGGCCTCGCGGCAGGTCCCTTCGGCCACACCCGATACATCATCAAGCGCCCCTTCTTCTCCTTCCTCGGCCGCAAGTTCCACGTCTACGGCCCGGACGGCTCACTGTGCATGTTCGTGAAGCATCCAGTGCTCAGGCTCAAGCAGGAATTCACGATCTACACGGACGAGTCCGAGTCCCAGCCCCTCATCACCATCCGGGCACGCAAGATGGTCGCCATCAACATGGCCATGGACGTGTACGATGCCAACACCAACGAACACCTGGGGATCATTCGAAGCCGAGGACTGAAGTCCGTCGTACGCGATACGTGGGACATTCTCGACCAAACCGAAAACCCCGTGGGTCTGCTGCAGGAAGACGGCGCGGCACTGTTGCGACGCTTCTTGCCCATCCTTCCATCCAAGCATCACATCGAGCTCAACGCCCAGGAAGTCGCGACGATCCGACAGATCTTCCGTTTCTTCGTCAAGGAATTCGAGCTCGACTTGTCGAGCAACCAGGGCCGGGTCGACGTTCGTTTCGCCGTCGCTTGCGCCTTGCTCGCGCTCATGGCGGAGAGCCGCCGCGAACAGTCGAGCTAGTACACCGAATGCACTAGCGAAGCGCCTGGAATCGCAGGCGCGAGGCCACCGGCACGAGCCTGCAGAGCGGTCAAGGACTTCCGGTCACGAGCACTTTGCGACGGCCTCCCACTCGCTCCACGCCGACGGCGGCGATGAGACCGAGCACGAAGACGGCTGCGCAGCCGCCAGTTTCCCCTGCGGAACGGGGCAAGCGGTTGGGCGCGGTGGCGATGCGGACCTCGGTCTTCTCTTCCCCGCCCCTTCCTCGGACGGTGGCGCCGGATTCGAAGTCCTTGAAGGGCCACAG
>JAABTX010000224.1 GCA_011389655.1 Thioalkalivibrio sp. | reverse complement strand
GAGCGCCGTGCCAGCAGGTGATAAATGGCCGGCACCACGAACAGCGTAAGCAGGCTCGCCACTGTCACGCCAGAGAAGATCACCACCCCCAGTACGTTGCGGCTTTCGGCGCCGGCGCCGATAGCGAACAGCAACGGCATGGCACCAATGGCGGTGGAAAGGGTGGTCATGATGACCGGGCGCAGGCGGATGCCCGCCGCCTCGATGATGGCCTCCTCGAAGTCACGGCCAGCATCGCGCATCTGGTTGATGAACTCGACAATCAGCACACCGTTCTTGGCGGCGATGCCGATCAGCATCACCAGGCCGATCTGGCTATAGATGTTGATTGACTTACCGGTGAGGTAGAGACCAAGCATCGCGCCTGCCATCGCGAGGGGCACCGTGAGGATGATCACCAGCGGGTGGACAAAGCTCTCGAACTGGGCGGCCAGCACCAGGAAAACGATCAGCAGGGCGATGCCGAAGGTGAACAGCAGGCTTCCAGCGGCTTCCTTGAACTCCAGAGACTCGCCTTTGTAATCCACCTGCGCCACTTCGGGCAGCTCCTGGCGCACCACGTTCTCGAGAAAGTCGAGGGCCTCGCCGAGGGAGTAGCCTGGCGCCAGGCTTGCGCTCAGGGTCACGGCACGCAGTCTGTTGTAGCGGTTCAGCGTGCCGGCGCCGGCAGTCTCCTCCAGGTAGATGAGATTAGCGAGCGGTACCATCTCGCCGCTGGTATCGGAGCGCACGTAAATGTTGGACAGGTCCTGGGCAGTAGCCCGCTGATCCTCCCGGGCCTGGAGCAACACGTCGTACTCCTCACCGTCCTGTACAAAGGTGGTGATCCGTTGTTCGCTCATCATGGCCGACAGGGTACGGCCGACGTTCTGGACCGACACGCCGAGCGCGGCGGCACGGTTCTTGTCGACGCGCACGACCACTTGCGGCTGACTTTCCTTGAGGTCGCTGTCGATGCGCTCGATCCCGGGCCACTCCGCCGCCCGGGCCTCGACAAGGTCCCGCCAGCGCGCCAAGTCGTCGTAATTCGGCCCGCCGAGTACGAACTGCACCGGCATGTTGCCGCCGCCGCGGGAAAGGCCCGAGCGGCTGAAGGCGAAGGCCTGTACAAACGGGATGGACTGCCAGGCCTCGGTCGCGCGAGCAGCGGCCTGGGCCGTGGATACGTCGCGTTCCTGCCACGGCACCATGGTCACCACAACCACGCCGGAGTTCGGCGCCGAGCTGCCCCAGCCCGGAATGCGCACCAGGGTCCGCGCGATGAGGCCTTCGTTCTGCATGTCGATCAACGGCTGCTCGATGCGGTCCATGGCCTGGCGCATGCGTTCGATGCCGGTGCCTTCCGGGGCCTGAACGCGCGCCATGAAGATGCCCTGGTCTTCTGCCGGCGCATACTCTTCCGGCAGGTGGCCATACAGCCAGGCGAGCCCACCAAACACGGCCATGATGACGGGTAGCGCCAGCCAGCTGTGCCGCAGGAACGTCGAAAGCGCCGCCCGGTAGGCGGTTTCCAGCCTGGCGAAGGCCCGCTCCACCAGTCGCGTGAGCGGGTTCTTCCGTTCCTTGCGGGAGAGGATCTTCGAGCACAGCACCGGCGTAAGTGACAGAGCCAGGATGCTTGAGAAGATCACCGCCGCGCAAATGGTCACAGCTAGCTCGCTGAAAATCACCCCCATGTTGTCCGAGAGGAACACGATAGGTGTGAACACCGCTACCAACACGGCGGTGGTAGCAACCACGGCGAAAGCTACCTGACGGGAGCCATTGAATGCAGCCAACAGCGGCGGCTCGCCGTTCTCGATCCGCCGGTGGATGTTCTCGAGCACGACGATGGCGTCGTCCACTACCAACCCGATGGACAGCACCAAGGCAAGCAGGGTAATGAGATTCACCGAGTAACCAAAAGCGGCCAGGGCGATGAAGGCCGCGGTGAGACAGACCGGGATGGTCACAGCGGGTATAACCATGGTCCGGAAAGTGCCGAGGAAAGCGAGTATCACCAGGCTCACCAGCACAGTTGTGGCTATTATGGTCTGATAGACGGAGTTGATAGCCTCGCGGATGAAAAGGGAGTCGTCGGAACTGGCGATGAACTCCATATGCCCAGGCAGGCCCTCGTTCACCCGACCGATCTCGGCCTTAACGGCCTCGAGCGTCTCCAACGTGTTGGCAGTAGATTGCTTGAGAATGCCGAGGCCAACGGTGATCTTCTGGTTCGAGCGGAAGGACCCCCGCAGGTTTTGTGGGGCGACCTCGACCCGGGCTACCTCGCGGAGGCGGACAAGAGTGCGGTCGGCGCTGGTGGTGAGCACTAGATTGCGAAAATCCTCGGCGGTGTTGTAGCTGCGCGCCAGGCGTACCTGAAACTCGCGGTCGGTCGATTCCAGTCTCCCCGCCGGCAGCTCCAGGTTCTCGCGGCGCAGGGCCGCCTCGATGTCGGAGACTGTGAGGTTGCGGGCCGCCAGCGCCAGTCGATCCAGCCAGATACGCATCGCCGGGCGGCCGCCATTGACGGTCACCGCCGCCACGCCGGTGATCACCGTGAACCTGTCCTCGAGATAGCGGCGAGCGTAGTCATCCAGTTCCATGATGGTCATGCGGTCGCTGGACAGACTGATATACATGATCGGTCTGGCGTCGGAATCGCGTTTCGCCACCTCCGGTGTCTCGACGTTATCCGGCAGCCGCCCGACGATGCGCGACACCCGGTCGCGGACGTCATTGGCGGCTTCGTCGATGTCCCGGTTCAGGGCGAACTCGATATTGACACTGGAGCGGCCGTCCCGTGACGACGAAGTGATCTGCTTAATGCCCTCAATGCCGCTGATCTGATCCTCGATCACCTGGGTAATGCGAGTCTCGATGATCTCCGCAGAAGCGCCCACGTAGCTGGTGCTGATCGACACCACTGGCGGGTTGATGTCCGGATACTCCCGCAATGGCAGGAAATGGAATGACAGCACACCGAATGCCAACAGAAGCAGGCTGATGACCGTGGCAAATACGGGGCGCCTTACGGATACGTCGGAGAGCCACATGGACAATCAGCTCCGCATGCTGAAGCAAATGGGCACACACCCAGCTGTGGGGTCGCGTCCAGCGGAGGAGACGGCGTCTGCAGTGCGCACCCGCGCTCCTGGCCGCACCTTGATCACGCCTTCGGTGATAACCGTCTCGCCCGCGGACAGTCCACTGGTAATCTCCACCCAGCCCCTGTAGCGATCCCCG
>JAABTX010000223.1 GCA_011389655.1 Thioalkalivibrio sp. | reverse complement strand
CACCGGACCGGTCACCAGCGGGCAATCGAGATGGGCGGGGCGGTTTTGCTCCAGCAGAACCGTCGCTTGGAGCGGCGGTCGAAAGCGCCGCATGGGCGGCCCCATCCGGGGCGGGCCGGAAGGCGCATCGGCGGACGCGGGATCGTCCCCTTTCGGCTCGGCAGGCAGCGGCACCAGCCGATAATCATCCGGCCGGTGGCTGTCGCAGAGGCGGGGGGCGCCGAAATTCTCGCTGCCGAGCAAACCGGCCAACTGGTCCAGCGTTTCCTGCAGGCGCCAGGGATTGCGCACGCTGCGCTCGAAGAGCCCGGCCTGCCGGGAGAGCGGGTCCACCGGATCGACCGAGACCCGGCCCCTCGCCACGGCTGCCGTCAGCGGGATTTGCTCCAGGTGATTGCCCAGGAGCCGCTCCATCAGGTCCGCCCGGCGGGTCGGTTCGGGCAGGCGAATGATTTTCCGGTGGTCCCGTCCGCCCTCCATCCAAAGATCGAGCGACAGGGCCCGCGCCATTTTACCGGACTGCTCGAGCTGCAGTTCCAATACCTCCACCGCCCGTTGCACGAGAAAACGGAGCGCGGGCAGGTCCTGCACCGGCTCTTCCAAATCGAAGCTTTCCCGGTAGTCGGGAGCCAAGTCCCGAACCTGCAGCACGCGCCGGGCGGTGCCGTTGAGAATGTCCCAGGCCTCCAGACCGGCCGGCCCGAGGCGCTCGCCCAGGTCCTGCCGGGGCAGCGCGGCCACCCCCGCCAGGGAGCGGATCCCCCAGCCTTCCAGGACCCGGCAAGCCTCCGCGCTCAAACTATCGAGCGCCGCCAGCGGCAAATGGGCCAGCAGCTCCCGCACCCGCTGCGGGTTGGGCAGGATCTTGAGCCGAAAGCGCTCGGCGGTGGCGGCGGCAAAGCCGGCCCAGTCCGGGGTGGCGGCCAAACCGGCCCGGGCCGGAAGCCCGAAACGTCGCAGGCGCTGCATGAGCCGGGGCACCTGCGCGGCCAGCTTTTCCAGATCGGGCCGCACCAGCTCGAGGGTGGCAGCGCCTTCGAGCGCCCCCTCCCCCAGCTCGATCTGCGGCGTGACCTGCCAGGCCACGTTCCAAAGCAGGCGCTGGGCCGTCCGCTCCGCCACCGGATCGGCATGAAGCACCGTGACATCCCCGCAGCGCGACAGGGCCCGCGCCATCGTCATACCCGGACTGAGTTCGCGGGCCTGGGCCGGTTGATTGAGTTCGGCCACCCGCCCCTCCGCATCCACCAGCACCACGGGCCCGCGCGGCTTGCGGCGCGCCGTGCGCAGGGCCGCGAAGAGACGAAAATTCTCAATCTGCAGACGAAGATACATCACGGTTTCCAAGCTCCCAAATCCTACGAAATCCACCCGCGGTCAGCCCGCCAAAGCGGCCTCGCTGCCCGGCAGCTGCCCCTGCGGATAGCTGCGGGTGCTGGCCTCCGAATCCTCCAAATCCTCCAAAAAGGCCGCTGCCGGGCACATCCCAGCCCGACCGACCGGTTCCCTAAAGGTCTTTGCAGAAGCTCTCTTTGACATCCTTCCCAGTCAAAAACAGGAGTCCGGGAAGCGCAATCAAAATAGTGAACATTTTATCAGTATAATACACATTGGATTCAAGTGACGTAGCGGCAGCACGGTAGTGATGCCGACAAGTGCACTTCAGTCCGCATCCTTGGCGCAACGAAACCCCGTGTGATTCGCCGGTGAGTCATTGACCTGGGATTGTCGGGAACCGGGCTGGTAGCCGCTGCACCAGCTGTCCGAGCAAAGAAAGGAGCCGCCCCGCGTCACGTAGATCGGACGGGGCTGCCCGGTTTTTTCGAACAATTCGGCACCGGGTCCGGTGGGGTTGACGGTCAATTGGTCCGCCCGCATGGCATAGGTCCGGGGGTGGTATCGATCCGCCACGATCTCCCAGACGTTCCCGGCGATATCGTAGAGCCCGTAGGGATTGGGCGGGAAACTTTTAACCGGTGCCGTCGAAACGTAGCCGTCCTCGCCGCTGTTCTCGTAGGGCCAAACACCCTGCCAAATATTGGCCATCCAGGCACCCTCGCCCTCGGGCTGGAACTGGTCGCCCCAGGAGTAAGGCTTGCGGTCGAGCCCGCCGCGGGCGGCGCGCTCCCACTCGGCCTCGGTGGGCAGACGCTTGCCGGCCCAGGCCGCGTAAGCGGCCGCATCCTCGCGGGTCACGTTCACCACGGGATGGTGTTCCCTCTCCTTCCATGTCGAACCGGGCCCTTCCGGGGCCCGCCAGGTCGCGCCGGGAACCAGCTGCCACCACTGCGAAAGGTCGTTGGGGTTTGAAAGGTCCCCCTCCGGTTCCCGAAAAACGATCGCCCCCGATGCCGCCACGTTTTTTAGAGCCGCTTGGATGGACTGAATCGATTCCCGGATCCGCTCCCTTTCCTGCGCCCGTCCGGCTTGCCCCTCCAGCGACTTTAACTGGCGAATGCGCTGCTCGCCCATGACCCGCATTTCCTCCACATAGGCCTCCGGCAAGGGGCGCTCGGCGAAAGTCACGTAGCCGGTCGCGTCGACAAACTCGGCGAACTGCGCATTCGTCACCTCAGTCGCGTCCATCCAAAAAGGATCCACCTTCACCTCATGAACCGGGTAGGAAGTGCCGTGCGACTGCGAGCCCCCGCCCATGAGCCCGGGGTCTCCGCCCATCCTGAACGTCCCCCCGGGGATGCGCACCATGCCCTCGGGTGGCTCCGAATTGCGAGCCGCCTTCTCTCCATAGAGCGAGGAACCGGCCCAGATGAAGCAAGTGAGCGCAAGGACAAATGAGAAGCAGGACGGTAATCGCGGCATAGTCGGCGGATCATAATCCAATGCCTCTTCAAGGTCAACGAGGGGCGAGCGAATCGACAGCCGCTCAGCTCGAACCTATTTGCTCAGCCGATTCCCCAGCCCGCCGCCGTAACCGGCCAGTTCGAGATAGGCGCGGCCGATCCTCTCGCCCTGAGCGTTCAGAACTTCGCAGGCACCTTCCCAGTAAGCATTGTCCCCGCGGTTGCCGACAAACTCCTGCTCGTCGAAAAACGGTCGCAGCCGGTAAACCCGTTCTTGCCCGCTGTCCGGCTCCCGGGCCCGGAGGGTGACGGCATTGGGATAGCGGTTCCCGGTCTCCGGGCTGGTCCATGACGCGTCCGTTTCCCAGCTAAAGTCCTTGGCATAGACCCGCGAGCTTTGCCCCTCCGGACCAATCCAGTAAACAGCCG
>JAABTX010000222.1 GCA_011389655.1 Thioalkalivibrio sp. | reverse complement strand
CCTGAAGGGGGTTTTGCAAGAGCCTCAAGAGTATCCTGGTCATTCCGAGCGGAGCAAAGCGGAGTCGAGGACTCTCGTGAACCACCGAATACGTCACCATATTTTTGCTTGGGTTAGGGACCCGTGTGGAATTTGACAGGTCCGGGATCAGACGGGTACTGTATTGAAATGAACTCCAAGGAAAAGCAGGTTATGCGGTCGCTGGCGGAACGCTACAGCGAGATCGCCCATGACGAGGTCCAACTCGAGCGGATGGATCGCTATGCTCGGACGAACGGGCTGGAGGCGGTCCGGCCGGTCGTCCTGATCAGCGAGGTCCCCTGGGGCGAGATTCGCGACGAATCCCTGAGAAATGTGTGCGCTCCGGACCTGGCATGGCTGGAAACAACCCTCCGCCGGACCCTCTACCAATGGGAGCATTTCCAGGTGGATCTGGTGGTCCCCCCCGTATTCCGGGTCTCCAAGCGGGTAGAGGTGCGCCGGGGGATCGGGATGGAGGTGCGGGACCGCCAGATCCGGAGCGCGACGGGGACGCATATCACGGCGCACGCCTACACGGATCAACTGGGCACGGAAGCGGACCTGGCCCGGCTCCAGGAACCGGAAATCGTCTACGACGCGGTGGCCTCGCAGGAGGCCCTGGCCGTGGCCCGGGATGTGTTCTCCGGGCTCATGGAAGTGAAGCTGTCGGGCCGGGAAGGACTGCACTATCACATCTGGGACCGGATCGCCATGTTTCGCGGCGTGGACGCCCTGTTGATGGACCTGGCGATGCGCCCCGATTTCATGCATCACACCGCCCGGCGTTTTCTGGAGATCGCCCGGGCGGAGTTCCGGCAGATCGAGGCGCAGGACTTGCTGGAGCCGCATCCCATTCTGCTGCATTGCACCCCGGCCTGCACAGGCGATCTGCCGGCGCAGGATTTCGACGGGCACGTCCGGCCCAGGGATACCTGGGGGCGCTGCTCGGCCCAGATCTTCGGGGCGGTCTCCCCGGAGATGCACGACGAGTTCGACCTGGCCTACAACCAGGAGCTGTTCGGGGACTGCGGGCTGCTCTATTACGGCTGCTGCGAACCGATGGACCGCAAGATCGACATCCTGCGCAAACGGTTCAAGAACCTGCGCAAGATCTCCATCACCCCCTGGGCCGATCCGCAACGCGCGGCGCAACAGATGGGGCCGGACTACGTGATGGCGGCCAAGCCGAACCCGGCCTTCGTAGCCTCGCCAACCTTCCGCCCCGAACCCGTCATCGAGGAAATCAGGCGCTACTGCGAGGCCTGCCGGGAACAGGGAACCCCCCTGGAATTTGTCCTCAAGGATATCAGCACCATCTCGGGCAATCCCGGCCACCTGAGGCAATGGGCGCAGACCGTAGCCTCGGTCCTGGACAGATTCTACCCCTGAGCACGGCCGGGGGAGCTTGCGGATCGACGCCCTGACGCATCGGTTTCCCCGCCGGCCATCAGGACCAGTCTCGGATCGAAACGGGCCATGATCTCGACCAGCTCGGACTGGGCGCGCATGACGGTGTGAATGTTCTTGTAGGCCATCGGGGCCTCGTCGAGACCGGCCGCCAGGAGTTCGACCCCCGCGCGGGCAAGCGCCGCCTCCAGATCCTGCCGCGTGAAGCGTTTGCGGGCCTGCCGGCGGCTCATGCTGCGCCCGGCCCCGTGGGCGGCGCTGTCGAGGCTTTCGGGATGGCCCCGGCCGCGAACGACGAACGCGGGGGCGGCCATACTGCCGGGGATGATCCCGAGGACGCCCTCGGTGGCCGGGGTCGCCCCCTTGCGGTGCACAATCCAGTCCCTTCCCTCGTGCCGTTCTTTCCAGGCAAAGTTGTGATGATTCTCAACCGAGGCCATCGCTTCGGCACCGCAGGTGCGCAGGATGCCCTCGTGAACCAGAGCGTGATTGGCCGCCGCGTAGCGTCCCATCAGCTCCATGGCCGCCCAGTACTCGCGCCCGGCATCCTCGTCCGTGTTCAGCCAAGCCAGGCGCCGCGCCGCCTCGGGCAGTTCGGGGTGGCGTTGCATGGCCAGGCGGCTGTAGTACCCGGCGACATCGGAACCGGTCCCGCGGCTGCCGGAATGACTCAGCAGCGCCAGGTAGCGCCCGGGGCCCAACCCGATGCCGGGGGACTCCAGCTCCAGGATACCGAAGTCGACAAAATGGTTTCCGCTCCCGCTGGTGCCAAGCTGGGCAAGGGCTTTGCCCCATCCCTCGCGGGTGACGGGACTGACCGACCAGTCTTCGTCCATCACCGGATGTTCGCGAAATTCGTTGCCGGAAAAGGCCGCGCCGACGCCGAAACGGGTATTTTCGCGCAACGCCCTGCGCAGCAGGTCCCGATGGCGGTCCAGTGTATCGGGGGGCATATCCAGGACACTCAGACGCATGCGGCAGGCGATATCGACACCGACGGCGTAAGGGATGACCGCGCCCTCGGTCGCCAGGACGCCGCCGATCGGAAGCCCGTAGCCGAGATGCGCATCGGGCATCAGGGCCCCGCGCACCGCCACGGGCAGGGCCACGGCCCGGCGCATCTGCTCGACGGCGGCCGGGTCCAGATCCCCGCCCCACTGCCGCCAGGGCACGGCTCCAGGCGGTTCCATGTTTTGTGTCCGGCTCATGGTTTTCGCATCGTTTCCTGCCGCTGTTGAATAATCTGCGCGTTGGTGGCAAACCCGGTGGCATCCCGGAAAGGGACCCCGCGCGGGGTTTTATGGATGGCCTCCAGCGTCCGTTCATCCAGGGGATTGTCGAGGAGGTCGGAGCGATGCGCGGCCAGGGTCCCGGTCCAGACGGAATCCGAAGGCAGCGTCCCGACGCGCAGCCCGGCCTTCAACATCCCGGAAAGCACGGGCACGGATTTGCAGTAGGTGCAGAGTATGCCGTCCCCGGCCAGCCGGGACGCCAGGCGTTCGAAAAATTCCCGGGTCCACAGTTCACTGTTGCGCGGCGGGGAAAAGGCATCGAGAAAGATGACGTCGTAGAGGCCGTCGGCGGGCAGCGTGAAGCGCGCATCGCCAAGCCGCAAGACAATACCAAACCCGGCGCCGGAGGTCCGGCCATGATCATGCAGTTCCCGCAGATGCCGTTTCCAGCCGGTGGATCCGGCTTCCTGCAGCGCGACATGCTCCGCGGCCCAGGCAATCATCCGCCGGTCCATTTCGAGAGCGGTAATCGCGAGTTCGCAACTTCCGGAAGAGCGGGATCGAACGGCGGCCAGGCTGTTGT
>JAABTX010000221.1 GCA_011389655.1 Thioalkalivibrio sp. | reverse complement strand
CGAGCCGCGAGACCACCCCACTGTCCATATTGCCGTCCATACAGACAGACTGCAGGCGCTCGACTCCGGGCGGTAGACGGCCTCCGCCGGAGGCTCACCTCCTTGTCGCCGCCGCCAAGCCGTTAAAAGGGCGGGACGCGGTAACGCGCGCGGAACCGCGGGCGGTGGTCGCCACCCTTTATGGACGATCCTCTCGTACACGGCGCCGGCCGTTCCCGCCGACCCCGGCGCGGGGGGGGGGGGGGGGGGGGGG
>JAABTX010000220.1 GCA_011389655.1 Thioalkalivibrio sp. | reverse complement strand
CCGCTGTGCTTCCCGGCCTTCCGGCGAGTTTCAGGCGGCACGCTGTTCACGATGCAGCTCCCGGTGCGCGGCTCACCGGCTGCCGAACAGGTCGGCGGAAGAGATGGCACAGCCGGGATAGCCGTAACCCCAGCGCCAGGGCATCCCCGAGCAGGGCGCGCCACCGAAGCGAACAACCAGGAACATGGCGCGGGCGATGATGCCATAGGCTTCGCGGACCCGCGCTTCGGAGGCGCCGTAGAGGCGGGCGATCTCTCGGACGCGTCTCTCGCCGGTTTGCACCACGCAGGCGCGGAGTTGCCGGTCGGCCTCGAGCCGGTCCTTGCTACTCGCGTCGGCGCCCGTCGCGGCGCCTGCGGCGTGGTAGCGGCGGTCATGGGCTACGCAACAGCCTTCCCAGGGCGTGCGCGCCCCATGCGCCGCGGCGAAGGCGGGGAAGCGTTGGGCCACCACCGTCCAGACCGCCGAGAGCCCGCCGCTGCATCCATCCGTCTCGAAGGGCGCGAGCGGCGCGCCCGCCTCGCGCAGTTCGGCGAGCGCGCGGTGGGCCGGCAGCTCGAGCCACATCAGCGGATCCGCCTCCTCCGCGGCGGCGACCGCGGACCCGAGCACGGTGGCGAGGATCAGCGCCTCACGCAGACGCATCACGGTACACCTTCACCGGCAGGTCAATTCCCAGCCGCTCGGCAAGAAAGAGCAGCAGCCGCCCCGGCGCGCCAAGCGCCGCGCGAACTTCCAGGGTCTCGCGCGCCAGCCTCGGCTCGTCGGTGATGAGCCCGTCGACGCCCATCGAGACGAGCGCCGACATCCGCAATGGGTCGTTCACTGTCCAGGCGTAGAGGTCCTTGTCGGCCACACGAGTCGCGCGCACGAGACGCGGCGTGACGGTTGCGGCGTTCACCGCTACAAAATCCCCCTCGAGCCGCGCGAGCCGGCCCACAGTGGTCGCGGCCAGCACCCCGACCCGCCAGTCGGGGCGGAACCCGCGCATGGCCCGCACCGCCGAGTAGGAGAGCGACATGACCGCGACCTCAGCCTCCATGCCGGCGCGCTCCACGACCTCCGCCACGCGGGGGCCTAAGTCCGGGTCGGCGCCATAGTATTTCAGTTCGATCAACAGCCTCGCACGGCCACGTACTGCCTCGAGCGCCTGTGCGAGGGTCGGCGTACGCTCGTCGGCATAAGAGGGGTCGAACCAGCTCCCGATGTCGATCTGCGCGAGTTCTGCCAGCGTCGCGTCGCGCACCCGCAGTTCCACCCCCGCGAGCTTCATGAGGTCGCGGTCGTGGATGACGACAACCTCACCGTCCGCGGTGGCCTGCACGTCGATCTCGACCCAGTCGGCGCCGTCCTCGACGGCCCTTGAGATGGCGGCGAGCGTGTTCTCGGGCCGCGCGCCCGCGGCTCCGCGGTGGCCGATCACAGCGACCGCGTCCTCCGGTTCGCTGGCCATTGTCAGCATCGTTCCCCCGGCGGCATAGCCGAGAGTGACGGCCGCCGCGGCCCCGGCAAGCGCGACCCGGGGCGATCGCGGCCACCGGCCCTGTCTCTCCACCGGGGAGACGCGGGGCGCCGGCGCCTCGGACCGCGCATTGAGCAGAAGCGCGAGAGCCCCGAGCGAGACTGCTGAGATTACCGTCTCCACGAGGAGCCAGCCAAGGACCAGCAGCAGGACCAGTGCCAGCGCCGTCCGGACATGCACGTCGAAAAGCCCGGGCACCAACCTCAGAAGCAGGCCGAAGACCCCTGCGGCCACGAGGGAGAGACCCACCCGCAGACCGAGCCATGCCAGCAGGTCACGCAGCAGCCGGACGCGCCGCCCTTCCATCCGCTCCGCGCTAGCGGCGAAGGCCGCGCGCGGCGTGGTCTCCCCGAACAGCACGAGATGGAGTGCGAGCGCCCATCCCGACGCCCTATGCAGCACTGTCAAGGCAGCCCCCGTTGCCAGCACCGCGCCGAGGACGGCGGCGGCCAGGAACTCCGCCGGGCGTGCCGCCAGGTAATAGTTGATGTCATGCGCCCCGAGGAGCACGGTTGCACCTGCCCCGGCCGCCAGCGCGAAGGGCGCAAGGATCAAGAGCCCTCGCAGCATCAGCAGCACGGCGACCGCCAGCAGCGCCGGAAGTCGCGCGAGCACCCGGCCAAGCGCGGCGGGAAGCTCAGATAGCCCCCGTGCCTCCGGCCGGCGAAGCTGCACCGTCATCACGGCGACGCCAAGCACCGCGCCGACGAAGAGTACGGCCGCCGCCCCCAGCCCGGCCGCGAAACCGACGGGGGTGAGCAGAAACCGCAAGATGTCCTCGTCGGTGAGCGCAGGCTGCCCGGACAGCGACACCGCGGCGACGGCCGCGAGACCGGTCATCGGCGCGATCGCGGCGACGCCGAGGACGCGCATGCCTACGAAGACCGGGATCACCGAGGCGCGCAGCCGCCACGCCAGCGCGTAGCTCTCGATCGCAGACAGCGTGCAGGCAACTGGAGTCACCCCGGTCGTTCCGCTGCACGGCCACGGTGGGCGACTGTCATGCACATCTTCATCTCGTTACACCCGGCACGGCGATCTTGCCAGCGCCTCGCTCCTGACCCGGCGCCATGGACTGCCGGAACCGCCGCTTTGCGTCAGGACCACCGGGACACCCGCAAAAACCTGTCCTCCCCAGTCGCGATATGATTCACTGACTGAAATCGATCGGGAGGTTGGATCGTGCAGCAGGCGGGAGTGTTCGGACTTTCGGAGCACCTGGAGCGGCTGAGCCGGCATGGCGATCCGCTGGAAGTGCTCGAGGCCACGGTGGACTTCGAGTATTGGCGGGGCTGACTGGTCGAGGGGCTCGGCTACGGCGATGGCGCGAAGGGGGCGTTCGCCGTTCGACCCGGTGTCGATGTTCACGGCTCTGATCCTGCAGGCGCAGCACAACCTTTCGGACGCACAGATGGAGCTCTGGATCCGCGACAAGCTGTCCTGAATGAGGTTTCCCGGG
>JAABTX010000219.1 GCA_011389655.1 Thioalkalivibrio sp. | reverse complement strand
ACGAAGTTGCGAAGGTCCTTCTCGTAGGCGAACTCCCGGATGTCGTTCGACACGTCCTCGTCGCCACCGTCAGACCCGGGGTCGCCGTTGGCGTCCTGAGCGAGCGGCGTGGGGTCGGTCGCGGGGTCGTAGCGCCGGAAGTGTCCTTGGTCGATCTGGAACAGTAAGGACTCATCTGGACGGGCGCTGTAGTGGTGGCGGCTCCTCGAGTTGGTCGAGCAGCGCAGCAGGTGCGCGCTGACGGTCCCGTCCTTCACCTTCGGGTAGTGCTCGTTGAACCAGTTGAGGGCGTCGCTGCGCGTGAAGACGACCCCGCCTTGCGGGGCAAGCTGGTCGATCATCTCTCGCATCAGGATGCGGACGGGCCGGTCGTAGATCGCCATGGTCGCTGCCCTTCCACTGTCGGAGCTCCACCGAGCCGGTGGGCAACGCAGGCTACGTGGGACTAGCAGGACATCTGGTGCTGGGCACCGCCGTCTGGGGCCGTGGCCACGGGCGCCGCGATCAGTTGCGTGCCGCGGGCGGCAGCGGTGGAGGCGTCGACGGCCGTGGCGGTGGCGGTGGACCTGCCGGTGCGGTCGTCGGCAGTCCGAGGCGCTCGCGTTCGGCAGCGATGATGTCGGCGGCGATCTGCTGGTCGGAACGGTCCTTGGCGTCCGCTGTGGAAACACGCAGAGGGCACGGGTCGCGGAGTCCGGACCCGTGCCCTCCGCGCTTGCGGCGGGAATCGCGTTTGGTGCTACTTCTTGGCGGTGTGGATGACGATGCTTCCCCCGCCGAGGGCAGTTGCCGCGATGCTGTCGTCAGTTTCGTCGGGCTGGTTGTCGTAGACCACGGCGTCGCCGTTGTCGATATCCCCAGATCTTGATCCGGAAGGCGTCCTGGTTGCCGCCGCCGTTGATGGCGCTGTCGGTGGCGGTGATCATGAACCCGTAGTTGCCGGTGCCGTTTATGTCCCGACGCCCTTGAACTTCGCGTCCGAGCCTGCGACCGTCAGCCACTGGTAGCTGCTCGAGTGGAAGTTCAGGTCGCCGGCCTTGAACTGGAACTGGGTGTTGCCGTCGGGCACGGTCGCGCCCTTCTTGTACTTGGCGACGAACCCGAAGCTGGCCTTGCTGGTCAACGATGTATCGGACAGGTAGGCACCGGCGGGCGAGTCGATCCACCCGCCACCGGTCAAGAACCCGCCGTCTGGGTCATAGACGCACACGCACTCGAAGGTCTCACTGTCGGAGCCGCCGTTGTTGTCGACGACGGTGACGGTGAGGGTGTAGACGTTAGGTTCAGGTGGGGGAGCCGTGTGCATTGCGTCCTACCTGACCGAAGACGGGCACACCGGCAGGACCGACCGCCGGGGTGCGGGAGCGACCCAACTAGGGTGCTCGTGGACCGGGGACCACGATGGCTGCACGCACTGATGGGCGCGACGAGGCTGGCTTCCAGCTTGCGGTTGAACTCGCCCAGTTGCGACGGGTCCGGCGTGCGTTCGAACTCGAGGTGATGCGCGAGTCGTCTTCGGTCCGTCTGGATGGCGGTGCCGTGCGAGCGCTGGAAGCGTTGCAGGCAACCCTGACCGAGCAGGGACGATGGGTTGCCGGGCCCGCCACGCTGTACGGCGTGCTCGGGCTGACCGGTCGCGAACTCGAACGCTGTCGGGTCCTGCAGTGGGCTCTCGACCCGCTAGGCGCGCATGCCCTGGGGATCCGTGTCCTGGAGCGATTCCTCCCTGCTGTCGGGTTCGATCAGGACGTCCTACAGGCCGCTGAGTTGGGTCGGACGGAGGTGCTCCTCGAGCAAGTTCGAACCAACTCCCGGGCCGATCTCGTCCTCGTTGGCGAGGGGTGGACGGTCGTGATCGAAGCCAAGGTCCACGCTGGCGAACAGCCGCAGCAGGGCGTGCGCCTGGAGACAGACTGGCCGGACGCGACCTACGTCTTCCTAACCTCCCAAGGCAGTCACATGCAGTCGTCAGGGCCCGCTACATGGCAACGTCTGCGATGGGCGGCGGTGCACGACTGCATCACCGAGGCCCTGAGGAATGCGGGTCCCGCCCCGACCCTCGCGGCCGCTACAGGCCGAGCAGGCCTCCGTGACTACCTGATCGCCGTCCGACACCTGGAGCACCACGACCTATGACCGAACACAACCCCGAGCTGGTCGAAGCCCGCGGACAGGGCGCTGAACTGTTCGACGCTCCGAGCCTGTTCTATCTCACTCATCGGCGCTCAATAGATGCTTGGCATGCCCTTCGCCGCCCCGCAGGAAAGGTGGTGGACCGGTACCTGATGACGATGGCGGAACCGCTAGAGGAACTGGCACTCGAGCTGTGTGGGCGCCTTGAAATCTTCGACGACGATGCGCGGTATCCGGTGCTAGCTCTCTTCACGAACGCACACATTGCGCCCGGTTCGACTCGGCCTTCGATGCTGGCTGGCGTGGAGTGGGACCGAAAGCAGGTCCGGCTAGATGACCCGGCGACCGCGCCCGTCGTTGGCATACGCATCGGCAGTAAGCGCCACGATGCCCTGCGCCAACGCTTCCTCGACGCGGGCGATCCTCCCGCCCGCCAGGTTCGCGACCGTCAGGGCTACGACCGGAGCTCGTGGTGGCCGGCGTTCACCCGTTGCGTCGGCCCGGCGACCTGGTGGTCAGATCTGGACGGCTACCGCGATCTGCTCACGACGGCGGTCCGCAAACTCGTCGAGGACTTCAAGCCTGCTCTGGAGGAAACGCTCTCGCGGCCATGAGACGCTTCACGCCTGAGGGAAGGTGGGATTGACGGCGCGAGTGACGGCGTTTCGCCCGGACGGCCACGGAAAACAGTGGAGCAGTGGGGACGAGAACTGTAGAAAACTGGCAGCTACGGACCGTTTTGGACTGCGGCGGACGGACTGCCCTTGAGTGTAAACGAGGCGCTCTGGCCAACTGAGCTACCCGCCCGGGGTTTCGTGGCCGATCCGCCCCGGAGACGGCCCGAGGGTAGCCGCGTGCTGCCTACGCTCGGGGAGCGGGCATCGAGGTTCGCGCACGAGGAGGGTCCGATGGTGGACACGGTCACTGGCTGGTTGCGGGTGGTGCACGAGCGGTACCCGCCAGCGCAGGCGGCCAGCTGGGACAACGTCGGCCTCCAGGTCGGTGATCCCCACTGGCCGGTGGAGCGGGTCCTGGTGACCCTGGACGTCACCGAGCCGGTGCTCGCGGAGGCCGGCGAGGTGGCACACACCCTGGTCCTCGCGCACAACCCGCT
>JAABTX010000218.1 GCA_011389655.1 Thioalkalivibrio sp. | reverse complement strand
AGGACGTTCATCGCGACGCTGTTTGCCCTGGCAATTTCGAGTGGCAACGCAAGCGAGGTCGAGGATCGTGAGACCGCGGCAGGCGGGGACACGCCGGGCGCTGCAGCTGGATCCGGTGGGGAGTCTGTGGCCAACCTGAACCTGCTGCCGCCGTTCGAGGCCGAGGGCGCGGCCGGGCGGCTGACGCTACTGGGCGACGTGGCCACGGTCGGACTGGCGGAGGACTTGGCGGATTGGCTGGTCGAGACAACATCGGTCCTCGAGGCGGAAGCGCGGAGCTTTGCCACGACGCGGGGGCCCAACTGGTGGGAATTTGACGGGCAGGCAGTTGCCGTAGTTCTGGCTCAGCCGATGGACGAGACCAGGCTGCGGGAGTTCGAGAAGACGATGTCCTATCAGCCGATGCAGGTGCGGATCGGGCTGGATCCGCTCGTGGTGGTGGTGCATCGGGACAACCCGATCGCCGAGCGGGGACTGACGCTGCCGGAGCTGCGTCGGGTGTTCGGGCCGCCGGACGTGGTCGACGCGGTCGAGACCTGGGGCGATCTTGACCTCACGGATCAGTGGGCCACGATGCCGGTCAAGCCCTACGGCCCGGATGTGTCGGCGGAGGTCTCGCGGGGCTTTCTCGGGCGCATTCTGCGGCTCGCGGGCTACGGCGACCATGTCGCCCGGGCGCCCGGATCGATGCAGGTGTACGAATCGGTCGGGCGGCAGCGCGAGGCGATCGGCTACGGGTACTACAGCTTCCTATACGAGGGCGTGACGGCCGTGCCGCTGGCGCGGACCGCAGACGGCGAACCGGTCGCGCCTTCCACGGAGTCGGTTTATCGGCAGGCCTACCCGATGGTCAATGAGGTCTACCTCTACTTGAACCAGCCGCCCGACGTAGAACTGGACTCGCGGTATCGCGAACTGGTCAAGCTTGCACTCAGTCGCGACGGTCAGCGGCTGCTCAGGGATGCCGTCTACATCCCGCTGCCGGCCCAAGTGCTGATGCCCCAGCGCCGCGACTTGTTGGATTGACCCTACGGGTCGGTGTTGCTCCTCGGTCCGTCCACACGGATTGTCCCCCGAAAATGGAATTTCGACGTGAAGGTGGTGCGTTGGAGTAAAGGCTGCTGCAGAGACATCTGGATAGCCCGAAATGTGACTTGGTGGGGTCCTCATGAAGGGAGGGTCTCATGCTGACGATCACCAAGTGGGCCCCCTGACCGGCTCGACATTACGCTCAGCGACAAGCTGGACGCGGACATGATGCGCACCGCGCTGGCTGATCCGATCACGCAGTCCGAAGGCGTGACGAACGATGTCATGCCCAACCGGATCCCTGACTTCGCGATGCCCGATCCGGGCGTGATCGGTGTCGAGGTCGCGCACCTGCCCTATACTGCCTGTATGTCTGCCCTATCAATGGACCCGACCTTGCAGTGAGCAACAGCCGGGCCCAGACCCTGCACTATGCAGCCCGCTGGTCGGTGATCGCCAAATACCTGGGGCTGCTGGCGATCATGCTGGCCTTGCTGACCACCGTGCCGCTGGCGGCCGCGCTGCTGCTTGGCGACAGTATTGCAGCCTGGCGCTATTTCGTGGTGGTGGCGGTCTTGCTGACCGTAGGCGTGCCGCTCGGTCGGCTGTCGGTGCCGCAGCAGATTCAGGTCAATGAGGCCTTGACCGTGGTGTTGCTCGCCTTCCTGCTGGGACCGGCCGCGATGGTCTGGCCCATGCAGGCGGCGGGCCTGCCATGGCTTGATGCCTGGTTCGAGGCGCTGTCGGGCATCACCACTACCGGACTGTCGACCCTGGGGAGCGTGGAGGACAAGCCACCGTCCTTCCTATTCGCTCGGGCCTGGATGCAGTGGTACGGCGGACTGGGCATCGTGATCCTCTCCGTGGCCTTGTTCCTGCGCCATGGCGCCCCGACCCGGCGCCTGGTGGATCCGGAGGTCACCGGCGATACCCTGGTGAGCACCACCCAGGCGTATGCGCGGCGGGTGCTGGTAGTTTACAGCGCGCTCACCCTGTTCGGACTGGCCTTGGTCTGGTTAACGACGGGGAACGGCTTCGAGGCTTTGTGTCACACCCTGAGCGCGGTCTCCACCGGCGGCTTCTCCACCCACGACGACAGCCTGGACGGACTGCCAAGCCGCGCGGCAGCCACTACCCTGATAGGCGTGGCCTGGCTGGGGGCGGTTTCATTGCCTCTCTACTACCGCATCTGGAGCGGCGGCTGGCAGCCACTGGCCCGCGATCTGGAACTGCGCGCGCTTCTGATCGCCACTCTGATGATGTTCGCTGCCCTGTACCTGCTCGCAGACCCGGCGGTCATGACCGGAGGCTGGTTGGACGCCCTCCTGCTGGGCGCAACCGCCCAGACCGGCACCGGCTTCACCAGCGTGAATGTCGCCGGGCTGGAGAGTTCGACCAAGTTACTGCTCATCGCCTCCATGCTCATCGGCGGGAGCATCGGCTCGACCACCGGCGGCATCAAGCTGCTGCGCCTGTTGCTGATACTGCGTCTGGTGCAGCTACTGCTTCAGCGAGCCGCTGCACCGCGACATGCAGTGATCGAGTCTCGGCTCGGTGGCCATCGTCTGGATGACGAGGATTTGGCCCGCGCCCTGCTGCTGCTCGTCCTGTTCGGCGCGCTGATTCTCTTCTCCTGGTTTATCTTTCTTCTGTATGGCCATGACCCCATGAACGCATTGTTCGAGGTGGTCTCGGCTGCCGCCACTGTAGGATTATCGACAGGCGTCGCCGCGCCCGATCTGGACCCGGTGCTCAAGGTGGTGCTCGGTATCAACATGCTCGCCGGGCGGGTGGAGATCGTCGCACTGCTGATCGTACTCTACCCGGGCACCTGGATCGGCAAGCGGAGGGAGAGCCCATGAGAGCGGTATTCGTCGGTGCCAGCTCGCTGGCCGTAATGACCACCCGACTGCTGCTGGGACGAGGCCACGAAGTGGTGATGATCGAGCAGGACAAGGCGCGTATCGACACCCTCACCGAGGATCTGGACTGCGGCTTTCTGCGGGGCGATGGTAGCAAGCCGGCGCTGTTGCGCGAGGCGGATCCGTCCAGGACAAACATTCTTTTCTGTCTCACCGATAACGACGAGACCAATATCCTGACCAGCCTTGTTGGCCGCTCGGTCGGCTATCCGCGTGTGGTGACGCGGATCGAGGATCCGGAGTACGAGCATTTGTGCATCGAACTGGGGCTGGAGGATGTGATCATCCCGGCACGCACCATCGGGC
>JAABTX010000217.1 GCA_011389655.1 Thioalkalivibrio sp. | reverse complement strand
ACGCCCGACACCAGCCCCCTGAGCACTGACTACCTGTTGCTCGCCTCGCCCGGAATCTGCTCCCTGCTGCCAGCCAGCGCAGTGCAGACCTGTTCCCCACTGGCCTGCATCGATGCGACCCTGAAGCTCGACCGGGTCGATTTCGATGGCGCCCGGCCGGTGGTCTCCGCCGGCGGCGAGGCGGGCGCTGAGCTGTACCGGCGCGGCAGCTTCCTGACCGCGGCCATGGCCACCGGCATGGCCGCAGCCCTGCGTGATCTCAGCGTCGCCTATGCCGGTGAGCGGGAACAGTTCGGCCGCCCGATCGGCAGCTTCCAGGCCATCAAGCATTACTGCGCTGACATGGCGGTACGCTGTGAAGCGGCCCTGTCCCTGAGCACCCAGGCCGGCCTCGAGCTGGCCGGGGAGCTGCCGGCCAACGGATTCGATGTGCCTGCGGCCAAACTGCTGGCAGTGGATGCGGCGATCCGCAATGCAGAGCAGGCGATCCAGATCCACGGCGCCATGGGCTTCACCCGCGAGCTGCCCCTGCACAGCTTTCTCAAGCGAGCCCATGTCCTCGGCGCCCTGTTCGGCGATGAGCGGGCGCTGCTGGCCGCCATCGGTGACCAGCCGACTCCCGCCTGAGCAATGCGTCAGGCCCGGTGCCGGGCCTGCAGGAAGGGGTCCGCCAGGGCAAACGGCTGGTCGCTGTCCAGCACGCCCGCGGCGATGATCTCCTCCAGGCAAGGGCTGTCCCACCAGTTGAGCTGCTGTTGCTTGGCCCGCCGGAAGAAGAGCTGGATGTCGTAGTCCAGGGTGAAGCCGATCCCGCCGTGGATCTGCTGGGCTTTGGCAGTGACATCCCGGGCGGTGCGGCAGGCGAACAGCTTGGCCATCGCCGCCAGGACCCGGTACGGTTGGCCGTGGCTGTGCGCCCAGGCGGCCTCGTAGACCAGGACCCGGGCCCCTTCCACCGCCGTGCTGCAATCGGCGAGGTAGTGGCTGATGGACTGGAACGCTGCGATGGGCTGGTCAAACTGCTCCCGCTCGCTGGCGTAGGCCACGGTGATCTCCAGGGCCCGCGCCGCCAGGCCGACGGCCCGGGCGGCATCGAGGATGATCGCCTCCGACATCACCTGCTGCCACAGCTGCCAGCCCGACCCGCCCCGGGTGAGACGCTGGCTGTCCTCGGCCTCGACCCCCTCCAGCAGCACCAGGCACTGGCTCTCGCCAGCCATATTGGCCTCTCGCTCCAGACTGAGGCCCGGGGCATCGGTGGGCACCAGGAACAGGTCGATGGCTTCTGCCTCCTCTCCGGTTCGCGCCAGCACCAGCAACTGTCCGGCCGCGTCGGCAAAGAACACATGACGTTTACTACCGCTGAGTTGCACACCGGTCGCCGTCGGCGTCGCCTGCAACTGCACTCCGGCAGGCGCGAAACCGCCGCCCGGCTCCAGCCACGCCGGAGTGAGAATAAGCTTGCCGCTGGCGATGCCGGGCAGCAGGGCCTCCTGCAGCACCTGGTTGTGGCTGTGTGCCAGCGCCAGGGCGCAGACCACACTGCTGACGAACAGGGGCAGGGGCGCCAGGGCCCGCCCCAGCTGCTCGTGCATCGCCGCATTCTCGAGCATGGAGACGGGTGTACCACCGTGGCTCTCGGACACCAGAGTGCCCGTCAGCCCGGCCGCCGCAAACTGCGCCCACAGGGATGGTGGGTAGCCCAGCGGATCGCCTTCCATCTGGCGTACCACGGCGCTGCTGCAGTGGTCGTGGCAGATCTGCCTGACCAGGTCACCCAGCGCGGTCTGGTCTTCACTGTCGTCGAGATTCATCAGTGGTGCTCCTTGGGGGTCGGGGCTCAGGGACGCCAGCTCTCGGGCGGGCACAGCCAGGGGTTGTCGGCATCAGTTGCGGGCAGTGCCAGCCGCGCCTGACAGTTGGAAGCGAGTCGTTCGCCCACCCGGATGGCGAGAGCCAGGTCCACCCAGCCGAAGCCCTCCGCCGTCGCGGTGACGGCCAGCACATGGCCGTCAATGACCATCGTGTCACCGGGAAAGATCGAGTCCTTCATGCTGAATTTCATGCGCCCGAGCCGACCCAGCGGGCCGCTCCAGTCGGTGATGAAGCGCTCCATCCAGCTGGCCTGGGAGGGCGTGTTGAGAAAAATGTCGCGCAGGCCGTTGCGCTGGATGGCAAAATCCCGGTCGTGATGCATGGGTCGCCAGTCGCGGCTCGCCACGGCTCCCAGCACGACCGTGGTCGCCGTCACCGCATGAGACAGGGGCGGCAGGGCCTCACCCTCGGTGACAGTGCCAAACAGGCGTGAAGGCGCGGCCGAAGTCACGGCGCAGCTGCCTGATCCGTGCGGGTATAGCCGAAGGCGGTATAGCTGTCGCTGCCCACGAACTGGCCCAGCTGGTTCTCCATGTTCACCTCCACCACCCAGAAGCGACCGCGGCCAAGGCGCGTGGTCTTGGGCTCGCTAATGGACCGGACCACCTGCGCGGACTGGAGGCGATCACCAATCCGGACTGGAACACCGAAGACCATCTCATTGTCGGCGATGATGGCCTCCGGCAATTCCAGCAGGCGCTTGAGGTCGAAGTGGGCCTGCAGGGCCTTCTGCTCCCCCGCGGCGCCCGGACGCCAGAAGTGGGGTCGAAACCAGGCGGAGAGCATGGACGGCGGTGCAATCGGGCCGCCCGTAATCCGTTCCGCCGCGGCCCTGTCCCAGAACAGGGGGTTGGCGTTCTGGGTGGCGGCGCAGCTGTTGTAGATGTAGCCCGCCTCGACCTCGATCTCGCTGACTTCCCGGTACTGCGGTTGGCCGATGAGGGCAAGGACTGAATCGGGGATGGTTTCCAGCATGCCTCACTCCACCGCGTGTTGCGCCAGCAGGCGTGCGATATCGCTGTCGGTGTAGCCGCTCTCTGCCAGGATGGCTTCGCTCTGGTCGAGCGCCGCCAGCTCAATCCGGGCGGGCCGCGCAACCCCGGCCCACAGGGGTGCCAGCTGCGGGAATTCACCGTGCCGGGGATGCATTGCCCGGGTGAAGCTCTGCCGTGCGGCCAGGTGCGGGTCCGCGGCGACCTCCGCCACCGACAGCACCGGCGCCACGCAGGTATCCTGGGGTGCGAGCCGACTCGCCCAGTCATCCCGGTCGCGCTCCAGCAAGCGTTCCTGCAGAGCCCGCCTGAGCGCTGGCTGGCGCTCGTCGCAAAACTGGTCCGCGGCGAAGCTGTCCAGCTCCAGCAGGCGACACAGATTGGCGTAGAAGCGCGC
>JAABTX010000216.1 GCA_011389655.1 Thioalkalivibrio sp. | reverse complement strand
GGGACTGAACCGACCCAGGAGACAGATGTCCCGACGGCTGCTTAAGTTGCGCACCCCAAGAGATCGAGGAATCGAAAGTTGGATCTTCCCATAGCTTGGCGGACTTTCTTTTCTTGCTGCTGCGCTGCGATCGCAGGGGCCTCGCCATCACACACCACTCAGAATGATTGCGTCAGCTGGGCCCGTCACGATCGTAGGTTGATAGACAGCTGTAGATTTCAGGAGCAGCGTCCCGTTGTCGAGAGTGAGCTGCACTTCGTAGTTGCCCACGTCGGTGAAGTCCGAGCTGGTCCAGTCAACGCGCACCCAGCCGTCGATGTCATTCGCGTCCGTGAAGCTATCGGGCTCCACGGTCTGCAAGGTGGCTGGATCCACGATGGTGGCAGCACGAGACGTGATCACCGATGCCGGATCCTTGATGGCAACCTGCGCCGTCCAGGATGGAGTCTGCCCAAAAAGGTCCATCGGGACGGCCGTGCCGTCCCGGACGGTCTTGAACACGCGGATGTAGAGCGGCTCTGGGACCTCGTTGACCGTGTAGGGACCAAACGAGACGATCTCCAGCTCCATCACATCCTCCTCGCGCTCAACCACGGACGCGACGAACCGCATCACGTGCTGCATCTCGCCATAACGAGCCGTCTGCGTACTCATCGGGAACGCACGAGGCTGGACTGACTGGCGCCATGGCCGTATGGGTCGCACAAGATTGCTGTAGATCTGATCGATATCTATCGCATCGAAAGTGTCGGTGCGCGTATCCTCCGCAAACGCTGAAAAACGACCTGCAAGATCATCGAATCGGTTGGGTAGATACAGGTCGTCGTAGAGCCCCAAGGGAGAAGAGAGGTCGGTCGCGCTCACTGTGATCTGCTCGAACGCAACCGGGGCGATGTCATCGACATCGAGCGTGGTACTGATCGCTGCGACCGCGTCGATCGCATCCAGGGCGGACGGTGCATCATCCCCAAGGGAAACGGAGACCGCGAGCGTGGTGTCGACCACTTCGGTGGGCGCGGGAGACTGATCCTGGACAAGCCCATCTACCGACAGCGAGCCCGTGATGGACTCTGTTGGCTGTGGTGCAAGTTCGTCAGTGGTCACCGCGACCACGAAGGTCACGTCAACGGTGTCGGTCGAGCCAGGAGCGGTATCGGTGGCCTCTGTCTGCACGACGAAGCTGACCGAGACGTCATCCTGGGCAGAGGGTGCGGTGGCGTCCAGCTGCCCAGCCACAGAAAGATGCGCATCCACCGCGTCGGAAGCACTGGGTGCCGTGTCGTTGAGCGTGGCACCGAAGGTGGCAACATCGACCTGGAGTGCATCCACGCTGACTGGAGCGACATCCCCGAGGCTGCCGGTGGTCGCGCCACGAACAGCAGCGATGTCCTCGGTGGAGGATGGAGCCTGATCCCCAACGCCGAGGGAGACCTGCGCCTCCGCCTGCGCAGCATCCTCAGCGGTGGGGGCGAGGTCCGCCAGCGACGCTGTGGTCGCATTCTGCGTGGCCGAGATGGCATCCACCGCAGCAGGTGCGATGTCGGTGACCTCGACGGTCGCGAGCACCTGGGCGGAAGCGGCATCGCTCGTACTCGGAGCCTGCTCGGCAAGGGCAGCCTCAGTGGCTGCCAGCGTGGCGGAGATGGCTTCCGTGGGAGCGGGGACGCTCTCGGTGAGGGTTGCATCGATCGAGAGGGAGGCCTGGATGGCGTCGCTGGCGGGGGGAGCGAGATCCTCCTGGGCAAGCGCCACAGTGGCCCGAGCGTCCACGGACTCCTGGGGGAAGGGTGCGCTGTCGGTGACGTCGCCATCGACCGATGCGATCAGATCGATGACGTCGATTGCTGAAGGTGCCGTGTCGTTGAGGGTCGCCCCGAAGGTCTCGACGTCGGCCTGCAGCGCATCCACGGCCCGAGGGGCGTCGTCAACGAGGGCAGCAGTGGTTGCACCTCGCTCGACATCGATCTGATCGGCCGACGAGGGGGCGACGTCTGCGCCCGCGACGATGACGGTGGCCTGCGCGGACAAGGCTTCCGAGGAGATGGGTGCAACATCCCCCCCATCGGCGGTGACCGCGAGGCTGCCCTGGAGAGCATCGGCGGGGATGGGACTCGTGTCCGCACCCGTGACCGTGACGATGACCGACACATCCGCGTCACTCGATGACATCGGAGCGGTGTCCGCGACCTGCGAGGTAACTGCCACGTCCACGAGGGCGGCATCAGAGGATGCGGGGGCTGTGTCGGTGACGGCGTGCGAGACCCGCGCCGTGACCGAGAGGGCATCCTGGGCGCTCGGGGCAGCGTCCTCGACCGCTGTCGAGACGAGCACGGATCCATCGACGACGTCTTGCGGCGCTGGCGCGACCTCATCGATGTTGCCATCGACGGACAGATGCGCGTCCAAACCATCAACGGCGATCGGGGCCGTGTCGTTGAGGGTCGCCCCGAAGGTGTCGATGTCGAGCGCGAGGCTTTCGGACGATGCGGGCGCGACGTCACCCACCTCGGCCAGCGTGGGCCCGCGCTCAGCACTGATGCTGTCGGATGCCGAAGGCGCGAGGTCCCCGATGCCGGTCGTGACCGAGATCGACGCCGTGAGCGCGTCCTGCGACATCGGGGCCGCATCGACGAACTGCGCCGTGATCTCCGCCGCAACGACAAGATCGTCCAGGGCCGTTGGCGCCATGTCCCCCAGGTCGCCCTGGAAGGAAAGGTCGACGTCCAGCGCGTCCGTCGCTACGGGTGCGAGGTCCCCGATCGAGCCCGCCAGGACCACCCGCGCATCGACCGCGTCGCTCGGAGGGGTGACCGTCTCCGTCAGGTCACCACTGACTGGCTCGATCGCCGTGCCCGCGAGGGACTGCGTCAGGGGGCTGAGGGTCTGTGTGGCTACACCCGCGAAGACCGGCTGGGCGACGGTGCCGGAAGCTTCCTGCGTGATCGCGTCGAGGGACTGTGCCGCCGTTCCCGAGAACACCGGCTTGGCATGCGCGCCCGTGGCATCTTGGGTAAGTGGTCGGAGCGCCTGCGAGATCGCGCCGTTGAAGACCTCGATGTACTCGGCCGAGGCGTGCTGCGTGAGCTTCGGCAGCGTCTGGGTGATGTCGCCTGCACGCGCTGGCGGGACGAAGGTTCCCGAGGCAGCCTGAGTGAGCGAACCCAGGGTCTGAGTGGCATCACCCGTGGACGTTGGCGGTACATGCGTACCTGCGAGCGTCTGGGTGACCGGGCTGAGCGCTTGCGTGGCGCTGCCAGAGAAGACCGGCTTGGCATGCGTCCCCG
>JAABTX010000023.1 GCA_011389655.1 Thioalkalivibrio sp. | reverse complement strand
TGATCACCTTCGAGCCCCTGCCGCTGGAGTTCTTCGCGCCCGAGAAGGCGCCGGGGCGGTTGCAGCGGCTTCGCGACCGGATCGACTTCCTGCGCACCACGGGGCTGGACGCGGTCTGGCTGATGCGGTTCGGCAGGTCGCTGGCGAGCGTTCCCGCGGAGGAGTTCGTGGAGAAGGTGCTGCACCGGACCCTGGGTGCGCGCCATGTGCTGGTTGGTGACGATTTCCGTTTCGGAAAGGGTCGCGGCGGCGATTATGCGCTGCTCGAGCGCATGGGCGCGGACCTCGGCTTCAGCGTTGCGTCGACCCCCACATTGTCCGACGGAGAGGGCAGGATCAGCAGCACCCGGGTCCGCGTGGCCGCGCAGGCCGGCGACTTCGACCAGGCCGAGGACCTGCTCGGGCGCCGCTACGGCATCTGCGGGCGGGTCTCCCACGGCGACAAGCGGGGACGGCTGATCGGTTTTCCGACCGCCAACGTGCGGCTCGGTCCGCAGCCGATGGCCCTGCGCGGCGTCTTCGCCGGCTGGCTGTTTACCCGGGACGGCGAGGTCTTTCCGTCCGTCACCAACATCGGCTGGCGCCCGACCGTCGCGGGCACCGAGCAGCGGCTCGAGGCCCACGCACTGGGTGCATCTCCACAGCTTTACGGCAAGCTGGTGCGGTTCGAGCCGCTGGCCTCCATCCGCGGCGAACTGCGCTTCGAGTCCCTGGATGCGCTGAAGGCGCAGATCGCCCGCGACGTCGAAGCGGCGCGGGCCGTGTTCGCGAACCCATCACTGCAGCAGCCGGCCTGACCGGCGCACCGGAATCCTCATGGCAAGAAAACCGGCCCCGCCGAACCCCTACAAGGACACGTTGAACCTCCCGGAGACCGCCTTTCCGATGCGGGCGAACCTTGCGACGCGGGAGCCGCAGTGGCTGGCCGAGTGGACCGCCGCCGGCCGCTACGCGCGCCTGCGCGAGCACTGCGCCGGACGTCCCCGATTCGTGCTCGCGGACGGCCCCCCCTACGCCAACGGCTCCATCCATGTCGGGCACGCGGTGAACAAGATCCTGAAGGACTTCATCACCAGGAGCCGGACGCTGTCCGGTTTCGACGCCCCCTTCGTTCCGGGTTGGGACTGCCACGGGCTGCCGATCGAACTGAAGGTCGAGCAGAACCTCGGCAAGGCGGGCAGGGACGTGGATCCCGCGACCTTCCGCTCCGCCTGCCGCGCCTACGCGGCGGAACAGGTGGCCGGCCAGAGCGCGGACTTCCAGCGTCTCGGCGTGTTGGCCGACTGGGATCGTCCCTACCTGACAATGGATTACCGCATCGAAGCGGACATCATCCGCGCGTTCGGGCGCATCATGGAGCGCGGGCACGTGCAGATGGGCGAGAAGCCGGTGCACTGGTGCGTGGACTGCGGATCCGCCCTGGCCGAGGCCGAGGTGGAGTACGAGGAGAAGATCTCGCTGGCGATCGACGTGCGTTTCCAGGTCACCGACGAGATCGATCTGCTGCGGCGGATGGACCTCCACGGGGATTCGGAGGGGCCGGTGAGCGTGGTGATCTGGACCACCACCGCCTGGACCTTGCCGGCGAACCAGGCGGTGGCGCTGAACCCGGCGCTGACCTACGTGCTGGTCCAGTTCGAGCATGAGCGTCTGCTGGTGGCGGAGGAGCTGCTTGGCGCCTGTCGCGAGCGCTACCAGCTCGGTGCCGGAACGATCGTCGGGCGGGCCGAGGGGAGCAGCCTGGAGGGTCTGGTCCTGCGCCACCCCTTCGAGGAGCGCGACGTGCCGGTGATCCTCGGCGATCACGTGACCACCGAATCGGGCACCGGCTGCGTGCACACCGCACCCGGGCACGGTCAGGACGACTACGTGGTGGGTCAGCGCTACGACCTGCCTGTCGACAATCCGGTGGGACCGGATGGCCGCTTTCTTCCGGACACCCCCTTCTTCGCCGGCGAGAACGTACACCAGGCGAATGCCCACGTGGTCGACGTACTGCGCGAGTGCGGCAACCTGGTGGTGGTCGAGAAGTTTCGCCACAGCTATCCGCACTGCTGGCGGCACAAGACGCCCACCATCTTCCGGGCCACCCCGCAGTGGTTCATCAGCATGGACCGCGCGGGCCTGCGCGAGGATGCGCTGCGCGCGCTCGGAGACACGCGCTGGCTTCCGGACTGGGGGGAGGCGCGAATCCGCGGGATGGTGGAAAACCGCCCGGACTGGTGCATCTCCCGTCAGCGCAACTGGGGCGTGCCGATTCCACTGTTCGTGCATCGGGAATCCGGACGCCTCCATCCGCGCACGCCGGAGCTGCTGGAGGAGGTTGCCCGGCGGGTGGAACAGGAGGGTGTCGAGGCCTGGTTTGCGCTCGACCCCAAGGAGCTGCTCGGTCACGAGGAGGCGGAGCGTTATCTGAAGCTCGGGGACACGCTGGACGTCTGGTTCGATTCCGGGGTCACCCACTTCACGGTGACCGGGATGCGGCCGGAGCTCGGCCTGCCGGCGGATCTCTATCTGGAGGGTTCCGACCAGCACCGGGGCTGGTTCCAGTCCAGCCTGCTGACCAGTGTCGCGATGCAGGGGGTCGCTCCATACCGGACAGTGCTCACCCACGGCTTCACCGTGGACGAGAATGGCGAGAAGATGTCGAAGTCGCGCGGCAACGTGGTGGCGCCACAGCAGGTCGTGTCGACCCTCGGTGCGGACATCCTGCGTCTCTGGGTGGCCGCGACCGATTTCTCCGGAGAGATGGCGATCTCGCAGGGAATCCTCGAGCGCACAGCGGACGCCTACCGGCGCATCCGCAACACCGCCCGGTTCCTGCTGGCCAACCTCAACGGTTTCGACCCCGCGCGCGACGCGTTGCCGATGGACCAGCTGCTACCGCTGGACCGCTGGATCGTGGACCGGTCCCTCGGCGTGCAGGATCGCGTGATCGCCGCCTACGACACCTATCAGTTCCACCAGATCTACCAGCGCGTGCACAACTTCTGTTCGGTGGAGCTTGGCAGTTTCTACCTGGACGTGATCAAGGACCGCCAGTACACCACGCCGGCCGAGAGTCGGGCGCGGCGCTCGGCGCAGACCGCGCTGTACCACGTGGCGGAGGCGCTCACGCGCTGGATCGCGCCGATTCTCAGCTTTACCGCGGAGGAGATCTGGACGCTGCTGCCCGGGCAGCGCCCGGAGAGCGTGCTGTTCTCGCAGTGGTACGCCGGCCTGCGGCCGCTGGATGCGGACGCGGTGTTCTCCACCGCGGACTGGGACCGTATCCTCGAGGTGCGTACCCACGTGGCGCGTGCGCTGGAGGCCGCGCGCAACGAGCAGGGTCTCGGCGGCTCGCTGAATGCGGAGATCGACCTCCATGTGGGAGGGCATGTGGCGGGGCTGCTGCAGCGGCTGGGTGACGAATTGCGGTTCGTGCTGATCACCTCGGATGCGCGCGTGCTGTCGGGTCCGCCGCCCGAGGGCGCCGTCCCGGTGGTGCTGGAAGACGGTTCGAACCTGTTCGTGGTGGTACGCAAGAGCGGGCATCCCAAGTGCGTCCGCTGCTGGCACCGGCGTCCCGACGTCGGGTCCCACGCCGGGCATCCGGAGCTGTGCGGGCGCTGCGTGGAGAACATCACCGGGCCGGGAGAAGAGAGGCGTTTCGCATGAGGCTATGGGTAGGCGGTGGTCTTTTTCCGGGGCTGGGCGTGGCGGCCGTGGTCCTGCTGCTCGACCAGGCCACCAAGTTCTGGGCCGAACGGACCCTGACCCTCTATGCCCCGATTGAGGTGACCAGCTTCTTCAACCTGACCCTGGTCTACAACCCCGGGGCCGCCTTCAGCCTGTTCAGCACGGCGGGCGGCTGGCAGCGCTGGGTGTTGTCACTGGTTGCGGTGGGCGTCGGGCTGCTGGTCGTCGGCTGGCTCGCGCGTCTGCCACGCCAGGCCTGGCTGCAGGTGGTCTCGCTCGGTCTGATCCTGGGGGGAGCGATCGGCAATCTCGTGGACCGGCTACGGGTGGGGATGGTCGTGGACTTCTTCGATTTCCACTATGCCGGGCTGCACTGGCCCGCGTTCAACATCGCCGATGCAGCGATCACGGTCGGGGCCTTGTGCCTGGTGATCGCGATGTGTGCCGAGCAGTGCCCGATCGACTCGAGGCCTCGGTCATGACGGCGATCACGCAGGGCAGCCGGGTGCGGATGCACTACAGCCTGCAGCTCGAGGGCGGCTTCGTGGTCGACAGTTCCGGAAACGAGCCGCTGGAGTTCGTGCTCGGCGACGGCACGCTCGAGGCGGGGCTGGAGCGGCACCTTCTGGGCCTGGAGACGGGCGCGCAACGGGAATTTGCGATCGCGCCCGGAAGCGTGTTCCCCTTCCCCGACAAGAGCGCGGTGCAGGAAATGGAGCGCGCCGCGTTCCCCGATGGCATGCCGCTCGAGTCCGGCATGATCTACGAATTCAACACCCCGGCTGGCGACGCCATTCCCGGCCGCATTGTCGATGTCGGGGAGGGGACCGTGACCGTGGACTTCAATCATCCCCTGGCGGGACAGCCGTTCCTCTTCATCGCGGAGATCCTCGACATCGACGGCGCCGGATCCACCGACGCACACGGCAGCGGGGATTGACGCCATGGAGCTGCAGCTCGCGAATCCGAGGGGTTTCTGCGCAGGCGTGGAGCGCGCCATCGACATTGTCGAACGCGCGCTCGAGATCCACGGGGCGCCTCTGTATGTGCGCCACGAGGTCGTGCACAACCGGCACGTCGTCGACCGCCTCCGGGCCGCCGGCGTCGTCTTCGTCGAGGAGCTCGACGAAGTCCCTGACGGAGGGGTCGTGATCTTCTCGGCCCACGGTGTTCCGAAACGGTTGCAGGAAGAGGCGAGGCAACGCGGACTCACGGTCTTCGATGCCACCTGCCCGCTGGTCACAAAGGTGCATATCGAGGTGTCCCGGTATGCGCGGGAGGGCCGCGAGGTGGTGCTGATCGGGCATGCCGGGCATCCGGAGGTCGAGGGGACGCTCGGGCAGTTCGACGAGCGGTACGGGGGACGTATGGTGCTGGTGGAATCCCCGGCGGATGTGGAAAGACTGGAGATCCGGCACCCCGAGACGCTGGCCTATGTCAGCCAGACCACCCTCTCGATGGATGACACCGCGGGGATCATCGATGCGCTGCGCACACGCTTCCCGGCGATCGCGGGTCCAAGGAAGATGGACATCTGCTATGCCACCCAGAACCGCCAGGACGCGGTGAAGGTGCTTGCGGCGGACTGCGATCTACTGCTGGTGGTCGGCTCGAAGAACAGCTCCAATTCCAACCGTCTGCGCGAGATCGGTACGCGTGCCGGCATCGAGGCCCACCTGGTGGATGGGGCCGCCGATGTGGACCCGCAGTGGCTCGCGGGAAGGCGCCGCATTGGCGTGACCGCCGGGGCATCGGCCCCCGAGGTCCTGGTGAACGAACTGATAGAGTTCCTGCGCAACCAGGGCGTCGACGAGGTGGTCGAGGCTCCCGGCATCGAGGAAAACGTGACCTTCTCGCTTCCGCAGGCTCTGCGCCGAGTCTGAGCGACATCGCGGCGGCTCACCGGCGGCGCGGGGTTGAAGGGCGCTGGCGGGAATGGTGCCGACGCGCAGAATCGAACTGCGGACCTGCCGATTACGAATCGGCTGCTCTACCAGCTGAGCTACGTCGGCGTGGCGCGCATGATAGCCGAGCCGTCGGCTCGACACCAAGCCCGGGCCGTCAGTCCGTGTGCCGCGGACCCACCCGGATCACGACGTCCACGCCGAGCACCTCGCGGGAGTCCGGAAGACCGGGCAGCCCGGCAATCTGCACCTGCGCCGGGGCCACGTCCTCGAGCTCACCGGTGTCGGTGTGGAAGAGGTGGTGATGCGGGTCGGGGTTCGAGTCGTAGAACCGCTTGGCCGAATCGATCACGACCTCGCGCACCAGGCCCGTCTCCGCGAAGAGGTTCAGGGTGTTGTACACGGTGGCCTTGGACACCCGCGCGGAGTTTCGGCTGAGCTGGGCGAGGATCTGCTCGGCGCTCAGGTGCTGGTGCTGCGCAAACAGCAGCCGGGCGATCTCCAGCCGCTGCTCCGTCGGCGCAATACCGTGGCGTGCGAGCAGCGCCTGAGCCTGCTCGCGGGTGATTTGTTCAGTGATGGAAGGCACCGTCATGATTCCCTAGTATAGCAGGGGGTTAGACAAAGTCTAGTTCCCATTCAGGCGGCTGGTCCGTGCGCGGCGCCGATCGCGGCGACCGGTTCACGGGTGGTAGAATCGTCGCCATGACGCTGAGCAGGCGGGAGCGGTGGAAGGTGGAGCGGGTGATGGGAATCGAACCCACATTAAGAGCTTGGGAAGCTCCCGTTCTGCCATTGAACTACACCCGCTGCGCGCCCTGATTGTATGCGCTCGGTGCCCGGCACTCAATGCGCTGGAGACCCCATGCAGATTTACCTGAATGGCGAAGCCTATGCTCTCGAAGTGCCGCGGGACAGCGGCGGCGCGCCGACGCTTGCGGATCTGGTGGCGGCACTGGATCTGCAGGGACGCCGGCTGGCGATCGAGGTCAACGGCGTACTGGTGCCGCGCAGCGAGCACGGCGCATTCCGTCTGTCGCCGGAGGACCGCGTGGAGATCGTTCAGGCCATCGGCGGCGGCTGAAACCCATTTCACAACGGCAGGGACCGGCATGAATCCTGTGGCTGCGACCGACACCGCCGACACCTTCCGGGTCGGCGATCGTACCTTCTCCTCGCGCCTGCTGGTGGGCACGGGGAAGTACCGTGACCTCGAGCAGACGCGCCTGGCCATCGAGGCCAGTGGTGCCGAGATCGTCACGGTGGCGATCCGGCGTACCAACATCGGACAGACCCCGGGGGAGCCGAATCTCCTGGACGTGGTCCCGCCGGATCGCTACACGCTGCTGCCCAACACGGCCGGCTGCTACACCGCCGAGGAGGCGGTCCGGACCTGCCGGCTGGCCCGGGAGCTCCTCGACGGGCACAACCTGGTGAAGCTGGAGGTGCTGGGGGATCAGAAGACGCTGTATCCCGACGTCTTCCAGACCCTGTCGGCCGCGGAGACCCTGGTCGCCGAGGGCTTCGACGTGATGGTTTACGCTACCGACGACCCGCTGCTGGCGAGGCGCCTGGAGGAGGTCGGCTGCCAGGCGGTCATGCCGCTGGCTGCGCCGATCGGTTCCGGACTCGGCATCCAGAACCGCTACAACATCCGCGAGATCGTGGAGAACGCGAGGGTGCCGGTGCTGGTCGATGCGGGCGTGGGCACTGCATCCGACGCCGCCATCGCCATGGAACTGGGCTGCGACGGCGTGCTGATGAACACCGCGATCGCGGCGGCGCGAGACCCGGTGCTGATGGCGGGCGCCATGAGGCATGCGATCATCGCGGGGCGGCAGTCCTACCTGGCGGGGCGAATGGTGCCTCGGCGGCACGCCAGTGCATCGTCCCCGGAAACCGGCTACTTCTTTACCTGAAGCCGTGAACGCCGCCGCCCCGGAGGATCCCGCTGGCGGAACCCGGCGGGTGCGCAGCTTCGTGCGCCGGGGTGGGCGGATCACCGCAGGGCAGCAGCGTGCCCTGGAGCGCCTCTGGCCCCGCTTTGGGGTGGCTCCCGGACACGATCCCGTGGACCTGCCCGCGCTGTTCGGGCGCGACGCCCCGGTGACCCTCGAGGTCGGTTTCGGCAATGGCGAGAGTCTCCTCTGGCAGGCGGAGCGGATGCCGCAACGGGACTTCATCGGAATCGAGGTGCATCGGCCCGGGGTCGGGCACCTGCTGGGCGAGCTGGAACGCCGGGACCTGCGCAACGTCCGGGTCTTCAACGACGACGCGGTCGAGGTCCTGGAAACCCGGATCCCGCCGGCGAGCCTCGACACCGTGCAGATCTTCTTCCCCGATCCGTGGCACAAGAAGCGGCACCACAAGCGCCGCCTGATCCAGTCCGCTTTCGTCCGGCTGGTGGCCTCCAGGCTGCGGCCGGGCGGGCACATCCACCTTGCGACCGACTGGGAGGACTATGCGCGCCAGATGCAGGACGTGATGGCGGCGTGCGCCGACCTGTTTCTCCCCGAAGGACCGCAGCCACTGGGCTCGCGACCGCCCTCCCGGCCCGCCACGCGCTTCGAGCGGCGCGGAGAGCGCCGGGGGCACCGGGTCTGCGACCTGCTCTACCGGCGTGCGGAGGTCGCGGGCACCCGGTGAGGACGACCCGGGCCCTGCGCCCGCCCTACATCGAGGCCTTCACCACCAGCACCGGGCAGTCGGCACGGCCAATCACGCGCTCTGACACGCTGCCCATCATCAGGCGGCTGAGCCCCGTGCGCCCGTGGCTGCCGACCACGATCATGTCGGCATTCCGGTGCTTCGCGGTCGTGATGATCACGGTATCCGGCCGCGCACCCTCCCGCAGCATCGCCTCGACCTTGACCTGTTCGCCCGCGGCCTCCTTCCGCACGCGGTCCACTGCGGCCTGCGCCTGCGACCGCTCCTCGGCGGTGCTGTCCTCCGCGACCACGCTGATCACCGTCAGCGGCAATTTGCACTTGCCCACTAGTCGCACCGCAGAGTAGGCGGCCGCATCGCCCAGCCGCGAGCCGTCCGTGGCGACCAGGATGCCCTTCTCCGCCATCTTCGTGTCCCGCGGAACGACCAGGACGCTGCAACTGGCAAGGCCGATCACCTTGGCGGTGGAGTCGCCGACCATTATGCGGGCGAGGTCGCTGCGGGTACGCCGCCCGATCACGATCACGTCGGCGTGTCTGTCGTTGGCGACGCGGACGACTTCGTGATGGGGATCGGAGCCTTGTTGCAGCACGGTCTCGGCGCGGATGCCTGCGGCCCTTGCGTCTTCCGCGATCCGCTCGATCTGTTTCTGCGCCTCGGTCTCGGCCTTCTGGACCCGGTCCGGCACCAGCGCCTCGTACTCGGGGTTGGTCAGCACGACCCGGGTCACCAGGAGGCGTGCACCGCACTGGCGCGCCATTTCCAGCGCCACGGCCTCCGCCGCTGCGCTGTACTCCGAACCTTCCGTGGCCAGCACAATCGTCTCGAAGCGCCCAACGGGCGACAGGTCCTCCGTCATCACGCGCCTCCAGATCTGCCGGGATGATCCCAGAATACCCGAGGCACGGTGCGCCGGCACCTCTGCAGCGACCGGCAGCCGCCCGCCACGCGGCGCTTTGCTTCGGGGCCTGCCTGATGAAATAATCAACGGTTTTCCGGCAGTTTGTTGGGGCCTTGGGCCGTTCCGGGGGATGCCAGTGGCGCCGCCTCGGGCGACCGCGGTGGACCCGGAACAGGCCGCCGGGTCAGTCATCTGGTCCCCGCCCCGTGCCCGCCACGGCCGGGAGACATCCAGCCGAACCCGCTCGCGGCACGCAGGGCCGGCACAGCCAGGAAACCGGGAAGATCATGGAAAATCTGACGCTTACCACGGAGATGATCGTGGTGCTCGCGCTGCTGGCTTTCACGGTCTTCCTGTTCGTGTCCGAGATCGTGCGGGTCGATGTCGCCGCCATCTCCGTGATGGTGCTGCTCGGGCTGCTCAGCCTGGTGCCCGGTCTGTCCGACCTGACGGAGCTGGATCAGCTCTTCTCCGGTTTCGCGTCCAACGCGGTGATCGCCATCATCGCGGTGATGATCATCGGTGCCGGGCTGGACCGCACCGGGGTGATGCACCAGGTCGCCGGCTTCATCATGCGGTTCGGGGGCACCACGGAGAAGCGGATCATTCCCACGGTCTCGGGCACGGTCGGCATCATCTCCAGCTTCATGCAGAACATCGGCGCCGCGGCCCTGTTCATGCCCGTGATGAGCCGGATCTCCAACCGGCTGGACATCCCGGTGTCGCGTCTGCTGATGCCGATGGGTTTCGCTGCGATCGTCGGGGGCACCATCACCATGGTCGGTTCCAGCCCGCTGATCCTGCTGAACGACCTGCTTCCCGAGGGCATGGAGCCGTTCAGCCTCTTCGACGTGACACCGATTGGCCTGGCGCTGCTCGCGAGCGTCATTGTGTATTTCCTGTTGCTGGGCCGCTTCGTGTTGCCCTCGGCCCCAAGCCTGTCCGGCGCCGGCGAGACCACCGCAGACTATTTCCGCCGGGTCTACGGGCTGAACTACGAGACCCGCGAGGTCCGTGTCACCCGTGACAGTGACATCGCCGGTCTCACCGTGGCCGAGGTCGAGCACAAGTTCGGCGTGGTCATCATCGGCAGCCATGTCGCGGGCGACTTGCGCATCGGGCCCTGGAGCGGGTACGAGATCGAGGGCAGCGCGGACCTCGCGGTGCTGGGTTCTTCTGACAGGCTGGCCCATTTCGTCGACCACACCGGTGTCCGGCCGCGGCGCGAGCTCCAGGTCTTTGCCAACGCGATGGCGCCGAGCAAGTCGGGCATCGCGGAGATCGTGATCGCACCCGGTTCGCGGTTGATCGGGAAGACCGTCACCGAGGTGGCGATGCGACGCACCTACGGTCTCTCGGTGCTGCGCCTGCAGCGCGGAGAGGAACCGATCCGCGAGGGGCTGCGCGACGTGCCGCTGCTGCCCACCGATACCCTGGTTGTCCACTGCGACTGGGAATCGCTGGCCCGGCTGGAGGACGACCAGGACTTCGTGGTGGTCACCAGCGACTACCCCCGCGAGCGGCTGCGGCCGAGCAAGGTTCCTCATGCGCTGTTCTTCCTGGTGGTTGCGCTGAGCCTGATCCTGTTCACCGGGCTGCCGCTCTCGGCCGCGCTGATGACGGGTGCCCTCGGCATGATCCTGTCCGGGGTGATCGAGATCGACGATGCCTATCGCGCGGTCAGCTGGAAGACGGTGTTTCTGCTGGCGAGCCTGATCCCGCTCGGCGCCGCGGTCGAGAACACCGGCACGGCCGCGTGGATCGCGCAGAACACGCTGGGGATCCTGGGCGAGGTCTCTCCCTGGGTGCTGCAGGCGACGATCTTCGCGCTGGCGACCTTCTTCACCCTCGTGATGTCCAACGTCGGCGCCACCGTGCTGCTGGTTCCGCTATCCATCAATTTCGCACTCGCGGCGCAAATGGCGGGGATGGAGGCCGATCCCCGAATATTCGCGCTGACCGTGGCCATCGCCACCTCCAACTCCTTCCTGATTCCGACGCACCAGGTGAACGCCCTGATCATGGGTCCGGGCGGATACCGGGTGATTGACTACCTGAGGGCCGGCAGCGTGATGACCATCGTGTTCATGATCGTGGCCATGATCATGCTCAATGTGGTGTTCTGACGGGCCGTGCGGAACGGACGGTCACCATGGAGCGCAGCCAGACGCCTCGGCGCAAGGCGGGCGAGTGCAGGAACAGCCACGCTATTGCACACTTGCCCCGTGCGGCGCCGGCGTGCCCGGCGAAGCGATCCGATGCCGAACTTTCCGCATGGCCCATTCGCTATGCTTAGAGGGAACTCAGCGCGATGCGCGTTCCGGCTCCCCCTCTCCCGTCCGCGGGATCGATCCGCCGGTGGCGGGCCCGAAGGGCAAAGGGCAGGATGCCCGGCGTATCGGGCTGGGGAGATGGAACGGTCACGGTGATGCGGGCCCGATTTTCAGTCCCGGGGCTGCGCGGATCGAGTTGATCGCCGGCCCCGGCCCCACTTGTCGAGGAGATAGACCATGTCAGAGAAACACCCCGTCATAGCCGTCACCGGGTCTTCGGGTGCCGGCACGTCCACAGTGAAAAGATCCTTCGATTACATCTTCCAGCGCGAGAAGATCAAGCCGGTGGTGATCGAGGGTGACAGCTTCCACCGCTACGACCGCAAGGCGATGCGCACGGCGATGCAGGCGGCCGAGGCCGAGGGTGACCGCTACTTCTCGCATTTCGGCCCCGAGGCGAATCTCTTCGACCGCATCGAAGAGCTGTTCCAGACCTACGGCGAGACCGGTCAGGGCCAGAAGCGGTACTACCTTCATTCCGAGGAGGAGGCGGAGTTCCACAACCAGCGCCTTGGCACCAGCCTGGGGCCGGGCGAGTTCACCCCGTGGGAGGATATCGAGCCGGATACCGATCTGATGTTCTACGAGGGCCTGCACGGTCTGGCGGCACACGGCGACATCGACGTTGGCCGGCACGTCGATCTCGGCATCGGTGTGGTACCGATCGTGAACCTGGAGTGGATCCAGAAGATCTTCCGCGACAACGAGGAGCGCGGCTACAGCGCGGAGGCGATCGTCGATACCATCCTGCGGCGCATGCCGGACTACGTGAACTACATCACGCCGCAGTTCTCGCGCACCCACATCAACTTTCAGCGGGTGCCGACGGTGGACACCTCCAACCCCTTCATCGCGCGTGACATTCCGACGCCCGACGAGAGCCTGGTGGTGATCCGGTTCAGCGATCCCAAGCGCTTCGGTGTGGACTTCCCCTACCTGCTGAACATGCTGCACGACTCCTACATGTCGCGACCGAACACCCTGGTCGTGCCGGGCGGCAAGATGGTCCTGGCGATGGAGATCATCCTCGCACCGATCATCCACGACATACTCGCGCGCCGCGGCTGACGGCGTTCTCCCCAAGCCCCGCTGGAGCGGGGCCTTTTTCGTGTTCGACCCGGGTCGACTAGGATGCGGCGACCGCAGTTCCGGAGGATCGATGGTGTTCGGTTTCCTGGCCCCGCGTCCGTCAAGACAGCTGGAACAGTTTCGCGCCCGCTTCACCGGGCGCAGCCTGATCGTGCACCGGGGCTTTCCGCCGGAGTGGCTCGAGGAACTCCTGAAGCAGCCGGGCGGTGGCGGTCACTTCCGGTTCGACTCGCGCCGGTTGCCGGCGTCACGGCCGACGCCGGTCGAATGGCTGGTGCAGACCCACGTGTTGCCGCTGGATCTTCCGCAGCCCCTGCTGCTCTGCATCCGCGAGGAAGACATCCTGCTGCGGCATCTTGAACGGGGCGGGAGGGCCATCCATCCCTCGGAGATCGCCTGGTTCCTCGAGGAACTGGAGGATCGGCACCATGCCCGACTGCGCTTCGGGAACCCGCCGGGGCGGTTCGAGGTCCTCCGGGGCATATCCGTGACCGACAACGAGGCACTGAGCATGCTGGAGCACATCGCGGGATGAGGGGATCATCGCCATTCCGATTCGCGTCGGCGAGCGGCAGCGACCCCCGGGCCCTGGCGACGGAGCTGGCCGCGGACCTGGCCGAGGCGGGCACCGGGCAGCGCAATGGGTCCATGATCGGCCTCCTGTACCTGTCGGACTCGATGGCCCGGCACGGATCGGAGCTGCTGGACGCCCTGCGCGCGGCCACCGGCGTCCAGCAGTGGGCCGGGTGCGCGGGGATGGCCTTGATCGGCGGGCGCGAGGAGTTCTACGAGACACCCGCGGCCGTGGCCATGGTGGGTGAACTGAGGCCGGAGGACTTCCGCCTGATCCGGGATCCGGTTGACTCCTTCGAGTCGCTCCGCGAGCAGCTCGCGGGTTTCCTGGAACCCGGCCAGGCGGGTCGGCTGCTCCTGCATGCGGATCCCGCGTTCGCGGGGCTGGAGGACCTGCTGACGCGCATCGACCAGGAGACCGCTTGGTTCGCCACCGGCGGCGTGAGCTCGGGGCAGGGCGAGGTGGTCCAGTTCGCCGACGCGGTGCTGTCGGGCGGGGTGTCCGGGCTGGCACTGCGTGACAGCGTGCCGCTGGCGGCGCGCCACACCCAGGGATGTTCGCCGCTGCCGGGACAGCATCGGCTCACGGAGACCTGGCGCAACATCATCGTGAAGCTGGACGAGCGCCCGGCGCTCACGGTGTTCCGCGAGGTCATCGGGGACGTGCTGGCCCGCGACCTGCGCCGCGCGCTCGGATACATCCACATCGGCCTGCCCATCCCGGGCTCCGACACCGGCGACTATCGCGTCCGCAACATCATCGGCATCGACCTGGACCGCGACCTGCTGGCGGTCGGCGAGATGCTGGACCAGGCGCAGCACGTACTCTTCGTGCGGCGCGACGGTCAGGCCGCACGGGAGGACCTGGAGCGGATGGTGGACGACATCCGGAGCCGGCACACGGACGGAATCCGCGGGGCCGTCTATGTCAGCTGTGTCGGGCGCGGACGGCACCAGTTCGGGGATGAGGGCACCGAGATCGGGATCGTGCAGGACGCGCTCGGTGATATCCCGCTGGTCGGATTCTTCGCCAATGGCGAGATCTTCGCGAACCGCCTCTATGGCTACACGGGCGTGCTGACGCTGTTCACCTGAATCTCACCGAGGATAGAGACCGCATGCAATACCGTCCGCTGGGCCGCACCGGCATCGAGGTCAGCCTGATCGGCCTGGGCACGATGACCTGGGGCGAGCAGAACACCGAGGCCGAGGCCTTCGAACAGCTCGATTACGCACTGGAGCGCGGGGTCAACCTGATCGATGCGGCCGAGATGTACCCGGTGCCGCCCCGGGCCGAGACCCAGGGCCGCACCGAGACCTACATCGGCGCCTGGTTGCGCGCGCGTCGCTGCCGCGAGCAGGTGGTGCTGGCCACGAAGGTGGCCGGCGCGGCCGATTCCATGCCCTGGCTGCGCGGCGGGCCACGGCTCGTCCGCGAGCAGATGGAAGAGGCGCTGCAGCGCAGCCTCGAGCGGCTGCAGACGGATTACGTCGACCTGTACCAGGTCCACTGGCCCGCGCGGTCCACGAACTATTTTGGCCAGCTCGGCTACGAGCACGTGCCCGACGAGGACGCGACCCCGATCGTGGAGACCGCGGCCGTGCTCGAGGACTTCGTGCGGGACGGACGGGTTCGTGCCATCGGGATCTCCAACGAGACCCCCTGGGGCCTGATGCAGTGGCTGCGCGCGGCGGAGCAGGGCAACGCGCCCCGGGTGGCGAGCATCCAGAACCCCTACAACCTGCTCAACCGCAGCTTCGAATCCGGGCTTGCCGAGATGTCGATCCGCGAGGACGTCGGTCTGCTCGCCTACTCACCGCTGGCCTTCGGGATGCTGAGCGGCAAGTACCTGGGCGGCGTTCAGCCTGAGGGGGCGCGACTGACGCTGTTCGAACGCTTTTCCCGCTACAGCAATCCGCAGGGTGTCGCCGCCACCGAGGCCTACGCCGAGCTGGCGCGGGAACACGGGCTGACCCCGGCGCAGCTGGCGCTGGCCTTCGTCAACCGGCAGCCCTTCCTCACCAGCAACCTCGTGGGAGCGACCCGGCTGGATCAGCTGGCCGAGAACATCGCCAGTGTCGAGGTCCAGCTCAACGACGATGTCCTCGACGCGATCGAGGCGATTCACGCCCGTTACACCTACCCCTCTCCCTGAAGCCGGTGCACTGGGGACAGATTTATGAATCTGTCCCCGTTCTTTCGTTCCCACGGCCCACTGTCCTCGAGTATTGGCCTGCTGCCCGCTCCGGTTCAGGCCCCCTGCTAGAATTCCGGCATGCAGCCCGCATTCGCACCGATGCCCCTGATCGACACCCATGTCCACCTCGACGTTTCGGAATTCGCCGCCGACCGCGACCAGGCGCTCGCGCGTGCCCGCGCGGCCGGCGTCGCCGCGCAGGTGGTGCCGGCGATCACCCGCGCCCATTGGCAAGGGCTTGCGCAACTCGTCGCCGGGCACCGCGATCTCTTTCCGGCCTACGGTCTGCACCCGGTCTACCTGGAGTCCCACGCCGAGGCCGATGTCGAGGCGCTGGACGCCTGGCTCGCGGAACATCCCGCGGTGGCCGTCGGCGAGATCGGGCTCGACGGCTACGTGGACGACATCGCCAGTGGTGCCGCCTGGGAGCGCCAGTGGCGGCTGTTCACCGCGCAGCTCGATGTCGCGCTGAACCACCGCCTGCCGGTGATCATCCATGCCCGACGCGCGCTCGACCACGTGCTGAAGGCGCTGCGCCAGCGGCCGGGACTGACCGGGATCATCCACAGCTTCTCCGGCAGCCGCCAGCAGGCGGACCAGGCGCTGGGTCAGGGCTGCTGTCTCGGCTTCGGGGGGCCGGTCACCTACCCCCGCGCCAACCGGTTGCGCAAGCTGGTCGCCGGCCTGCCGGACGAGGCGCTGGTGCTGGAGACCGACGCGCCCGACCAGCCATCGGTGCACCACCGCGGCGAACGCAACGAGCCGTCCTTCCTGCCCGAGATCGCCGCCTGCGTGGCCGAACTGCGGGGGGTCCCGGTCGCGAAGGTGGCGGAGCAGACCGCCGCCAACGCGCGACGGATTCTCGCTCTTCCGGACGTGGCTTGATGATCCTGCGCCGGTGGTGGATGCGAAAGCTTCGTGGCTGGGAGCCGGGCGGACTGGCGTTCGCGGGACGCCATGAATGCATCCCTGTAGGCTTGACGGCAGCATCCATGCTGCCGACACCCGCGAACGCCAGTCCGCCCGGCTCCCTTCACACGCCGGTGCGCTGAGATCTCGAAATGTCGGTGGCCACTGATCCCTTTTCCGAACGCACCGGTCTGCTGCTCGGTGCGGAGGCGTTGGCGGCCCTGCGCCGCCGGCACGTGCTGATCGCCGGACTGGGCGGTGTGGGCAGTTATGCCGCGGAGGCGACCGCGCGGGCCGGGGTCGGGCGGATCACGCTGCTCGATCACGACCAGGTGGCGCCTTCCAACCTGAACCGGCAGCTGGTGGCGCTGCGGTCTACGGTGGGCGAACCGAAGACCGAGGTGATGCAACGGCGGATCGCGGACATCGATCCTGCGATTCGCGTGCAGACCGTCACGGAATTCCTGCGGCCGGACAACATCCCGGAGCTGGTCCCCGGCGATGTGGATTACGTGCTCGACTGCATCGACTCCATCGCCTGCAAGGCCGCATTGGTGGCCCATTGCCAGGCGCATGGCCAGCGCGTGATCTCCAGCGTCGGGGCAGGGGGGCGCATCGACCCCACGCTGATCCGGGTCGGCCTGCTCGCCGAGACCCGGGTCTGCCCGCTTGCAAGGATCCTGCGCAAGCAGTTGCGGCGCCTCGGCGCGAGCCTCGACTACCCGGTGGTCTATTCCCTGGAAGTGCCGCGCAAGGGCACCGAGCACCGCCCGATCGACGGTGCGGTTTCCGGCCGGGCCCGCTCGGTGAACGGCACCATCTCCTTCCTCCCGGCCCTCTTCGGGTTGACCGCCGCCGGCTGGGTGCTGCGCGAGTTGATCGACGAAGGCACGGGGTAGAGTCGCTGTTTTCGCAGCGTTCAGGAGGGGCGGGTGGCGGTCCCGGTCGGGACACGCTCGAGTCGTCCATGGGCGCTCGAGGGCGGCCATCCATGGCCGCCTACGGTCCCGACCGGGACCACCACCCGCCCCTCCGCCCCATAGGCCAGGTCTAGTGGGCCTATTTCAAACTTGCCCAACGCAGCGCCGGCGCTTCTGGCGAAGCGATCTGGTACCGAGCTTTCCGCATGGTCCACTAGGGCAGAGCCGGCGGAGGGCGACCTTCCAGCCGCGCCACCTCGGTCTCGATCCACTCCTCGACCTCGGCCAGGATCTCATCGGGCCTGCGGCCGCCTGTCTCGATCGGCGGACCCACCACGACATCGATCACGCCGGGGTGCTTCACCAGACTGTTTCGTGCCCAGAAGCTGCCGCTGTTGTGCGCGATCGGGATCACCGGGTGGCCGCTGCGCGCGGCCAGCACCGCGCCGCCGACACGGTAGCGGCCGCGCGTGCCCGGTGGGGTCCGGGTGCCCTCGGGGAAAAGGACCACCCACAGCCCCCGCTCCAGCCGGTCGACGCCCGCCGCCACCAGCTGGTCGAGCGCCCGGCGGCCCGCCTTGCGGTCAACCGGTACCGGGTCGACCATGCTGATCGCCCAGCCGAAGAACGGAATCCGCATCAGCTCCCGCTTCAGCACCCAGACCTGCGGTGGCAGGATCTGCTGCAGCGCGATGGTCTCCCATGCGGACTGGTGCTTGGACATCACGATCGCGGCCCGCGGCTGCCGCAGGTGTTCGGCTCCATGCACGCGGTGGCGCAGGCCGCAGGTCACGCCGAGCCACCAGACATTGAAACGGGTCCATTGCGACAGCACGCGATAGCGGCCGTGCCAGCCGAGCGGCAGAACCAGGGGCGCGGCCAGCAGCCCGATCACCACGGTCGAGCCGGCAAAGCCAAGCCAGAACGCCAGCGCACGCAGTCTGAGCAGCATGGCCGGCTAGCCGGTCGCGAGGCGCGAAATGTCGGCGACCGAGTCGAAGCGCCCGGCCATGCGCCGCAGCAGCGCCAGCCGGTTCGCGCGCAGGGCCGGATCATCGACCATCACCATCACGTCGGTGAAGAAGGCATCCACCGGCGCGCGGAGACTCGCAAGGTCCTCCATCGCGCCGACGTAATCGCCCTCCTCCACCGCGGCGGCCACGCGCGGCTCCAGTGCCTGCAGTGTCTCCAGCAGCAGTTGCTCCGCCGGCGATTGCAGCAGGGCCTCGTCGACGCGGTCCCCCACCGGTTCCTCCGCCTTGCGCAGCAGGTTCCGGATGCGCTTGTTCGCCGCGGCCAGCGATTCGGCCTCGGGCCGCTCCCGGAACCGCTGGACCGCGCGGGCACGCTGCACGAAGTCCAGCGGCACGTCGGGGGCAACCGCCGCGACGGCCTCGAAGACCTCCGGGGCCATGCCCTGGTCGAGCAGGTAACCACGCAGCCGGTCGAGGACATAGGCGCGCACCCGCGGCACCGCGGCGGCGGCGTCGGGCACCCGGTCTCCGACGCCCGCGGCCGCGCTCTCGAGCAGTGGGGTGATGGCCAGCGGCAGCTCCCGCTCCACCAGGATCCGCAGCAGCCCGAGGGCCGCCCGCCGCAGTGCAAAGGGATCCTTGGTGCCGGACGGTTCCTTGCCGATCGCGAAGATGCCGACCAGCGTGTCGAGCCGGTCGGCCAGCGCGAGGGCCTGTGCAAGCCGGCCCTCTGGAAGGGTCGCGCCCGCATGCCGCGGCCAGTAGTGCTGCTCCAGCGCCGCCGCCAGTGCCTCCGGTTCGCCGTCGTGCAGCGCGTAGTAACGACCCATCGTGCCCTGCAGTTCGGGAAACTCGAACACCATGCGCGTGCCCAGGTCGCACTTGGCCAGTTGCGCGGCGCGTCGGGCCAGCGCCGGATCGAGTCCCATTGGCCCCGACAGCGACTCCATCAGCAGCGCGAGTCGCGCCGACTTGTCGGCCAGCGTCCCCAGGCGCCGCTCGAACACGACGCTGGCCAGCCAGGACTCCCGGCTGGCCAGGGTGTCGCGGCGATCCTGCTCCCAGAAGAATTCGGCATCGGCGAAGCGCGGGCGCAGTACGCGCTCGTTGCCGTTGCGCACCGCCTCCGGGTAGCGCGAGCGGATGTTGCTGATCACGATGAAGCGGGGCAGCATGCGCCCGGATTCATCGACCAGCGGAAAGTACTTCTGGTTGTCCTGCATGGTCGAGATCAGCGCCTCCTGGGGAACGTCCAGGAAGCGCGCGTCGAAGCCGCCGGTCAGCGCGACGGGCCACTCGACGAGCGCGGTCACCTCGTCCAGCAGGGCCGGGTCGATCAGCGCATGTCCCCCTGCTGCCCTGGCCTCGGCCTCGATCTGGCCGAGGATGGACTCGCGCCGCGCCTCGAAGGACGGCATCACCATGCCGTCGTGCTCGAGCAGGCGCGCGTAGTCCCCGGCTCGACTCAGCTCCAGCGGCTGCGGGCAGTGGAACCGGTGTCCCCGGGTCGTCCGTCCGCTGTGCAGCCCCAGCACCTCGATGTCGACGATCCGCTCTCCGTGCAGCGCCACCAGCCAGTGCACCGGGCGCACGAATTCGGCCTCGCCCGAGCCCCAGCGCATCCGTTTCGGAGTCGGCAGTGCCGCGAGGCTGGCCGCGAGGATCTCCGGCAGCAGCTGCTCCAGCTTCGCGCCGGCGCGGGTCTCGCGATGGACGAGGTATTCGCCCTTGTCGGTGTTCTCCCGCTCGAGCTCCTCGACCGCGACGCCGCAGGACCGCGCGAAGCCCTCCGCGGCCCGAGTGGGCGTGCCGGTGGCCTCGAAGGCCGCGGCGACCGCCGGACCCCTGCGCTCCTGAATGCGGTCCGGCTGCCGGGAGGGGACCGCGTCCAGCAGCAGCGCCAGCCGTCGCGGCGTCGCGAAGGCGGTCACCCCGGCGGGCTGGATGCCGGCCTCGCCGAGGCGGCGGAGGCACTCGGCGCGCAGCGCATCGCGAAGCGCCGGCAGCGCTCTCGGGGGCAGTTCCTCCATGCCGATTTCGATCAGGAGAGGGTGCAGGTCGTCCATTGCGGTTTCCAGAAGGCCCCGCCCGCGCGCAGGCCCGGCGAGGGGTGGATGGGCGGAATCGGCGGATCAGGCAGCCTGCCCGGCGTCCGCGAGCATCGGAAAGCCCAGCCGTTCGCGGCTCTCGTAGTAGGCTGCGGCCACCGCGCGCGCCAGTTCGCGCACGCGAAGGATGTATCGCTGCCGTTCGGTCACTGAGATTGCGCCGCGCGCATCGAGCAGGTTGAAGCTGTGCGACGCGCGCAGGACCTGTTCGTACGCCGGCAGGGGCAGTCCAAGCCCGATCAGGCGTTCGCTCTCCGACGCATGCTGGTCGAAGGCAGCGAAGAGCGCATCGCGATCCGCCTGCTCGAAGTTGTAGGTCGACTGCTCGACCTCGTTCTGATGGTACACGTCGCCATAGGTGACGACGGTGCCGTCCGGTGCCTCGGTCCAGACCAGATCGAAGACGCTCTCCACGCCCTGAAGGTACATCGCGAGCCGTTCCAGGCCGTAGGTGATCTCCCCGGAAACCGGCCGGCAGTCGATCCCGCCCACCTGCTGGAAATACGTGAACTGGGTAACCTCCATCCCGTTCAGCCAGATTTCCCAGCCCAGGCCCCATGCCCCCAGGGTGGGAGACTCCCAGTCGTCCTCCACGAAGCGGATGTCATGCACGGTCGGGTCGAAACCCAGTGCCTGGAGCGATCCCAGGTAGAGATCCTGGATGTCCGGCGGCGAGGGCTTCAGCAGCACCTGGAACTGGTAGTAGTGTTGCAGCCGGTTGGGGTTGTCCCCGTAGCGGCCGTCGGTCGGCCGCCGTGATGGCTGCACGTAGGCGCTGCGCCACGGCTCGGGTCCGATCGAGCGCAGGAAGGTCGCGGGATGGAAGGTGCCGGCCCCCATCTCCATGTCGTAGGGCTGGAGCAGCACGCAACCCTGGCGTGCCCAGTACTCCTGCAACTGCCTAATGAGATCCTGAAAGGTCACCCGGGACTGCCGCATGATGTGCCTGAATCGCAGGGAAAAGGCGGAAGTATAGCGGCCACGGCGGGTTTGCGGCCACTACCGTGCGCGCGGTCTCCCCGTGGATATCCGGTGGCCCCGCCGCTTCAGCGCGGCGCGCGGAATGGCAGGACCTGCGCGGATTGTGGGGTTGCCTGCAATCCGGCGGTGAAGTCGGTTACCAAGGCCTCGAACAGCAGGCGGCGAATCGCCGGCCGCTGCGCATCGCCAGGCGGTGCCGCGCGCAGTTCGTTGAGCGGGAGGCCCGTGGCGGCAAGGACGCGTCGGCAGGCGGGGCCGTTCCATTCCGCCATCACGCAGCCGGAGCCCCGGTCTACAATGCGCAGGGAAAGGTGCGGCGATTCCTGGTCGACCTCAAGAACGAGCATATGGGACTCCTGCCGGATCAGACCGGGGACACGAATATAGCAATGAGACGCATTCCTATTTACAAGGATAATCCTTGAGCAGGGTTTCCACAAGCGCAGCCGTGGCGTCACCCGAGGAGCGCTACCGGACCACGCGAGCGGCCACCCTCCTGGCCGGCGTGGTGAATCTGCTGCTGGCGACGACGCAGATCTTCACGGGGTGGCTGTTTCAGTCGCAGGCGCTGATCGCCGATGGCGCCCACACGCTGTCCGACCTGATCAGCGACAGCGTGGTCCTGTTCGCCGCGGGCAAGGCCTCGGCGTCGCCGGACCGGGACCATCCCTATGGCCATGGCCGCATCGAGACCCTCGCCACCATCGTGGTCGGTCTGCTCCTGGCCCTTGCGGCGCTCGGGATCGGCTGGACTGCCGGTCAGCGGCTGCTGGCCTGGGAGACGCTGACCGGCCCGGCACCGCCTGCGCTGATCTTCGCGGCGGTCGCGCTCGTGGCCAAGGAAGGACTCTACCAGTACCACGTGCGCGCGGCGCGGCGAATCCAGTCGGCACTGCTGCATGCGAACGCGTGGCATCACCGGACCGACGCGATCTCGTCGGTGGTCGTCTTCATCGGCATTGGCGGCGCCGTGGTCGGCTGGCCGTGGCTGGATGCCGTGGCGGCGCTGGTCGTGGCCCTGTTCATCCTGCACATGGCCTGGCAACTGATGTTCAGGAGTGCCGCCGAGCTGATCGACACCGCGCTGGAGCCGGAGCAGGTCGACGTGATCCAGCAGGCCATCGATAGCGTGCCCGGGGTCAAGGACGCACACATGCTGCGCACCCGCAAGCTGGGGAACGAGGCCGCGGCGGACGTACACATCCAGGTGGCTCCGCGGATCTCGGTGTCGGAGGGACACCAGATCGCCGACGAGGTCTACCGCGCGATCCGGGACAGCATGGGGACGCTGCGGGACGTGACCGTGCACGTGGACCCCGAAAACGACGAAGAGCAGTTGCGCAGCGTCGGCCTGCCGCTGCGGCCGGCAGTCACCGCGCACATCCGCCAGGCGTGGGAGGGATTGCCGGAGCTCGCGCTCATCGAGCAGGTGGCCCTGCACTACCTCGGTGGACGCGTCCACGTGACCCTCACCCTGCGCCTGGAGGACGACACCAGCGGCACCGAACTGAACGAACGCGCGGCGGAGCTTGCGGAGCTCGTGCATGCGCACCCGGGTCTTGAGGGTCAGCTCGGCGAAGTCCTGATCGTATTCCGGGCGCGCACCAGGAACGCGCAGACCGTCTCGCAATCCGCACCGGAATAGTGCAATCTGCGCCCGACAAGGGTGCAAAAGAGTGAGAGGCGGTCTGCGCGGGGAGAGATTCGGCGTGATGATCACGCTGGCACAAACCCTGCTTAAGACCCCGCGTGATGATGCGTGCCCGTTCGTGCGAGCGCCGGACGGGCGGCGCGGATACATCCCCATGAGATCAGTTCAAGTCAAGTGAAAGGAGAAAGTACATGTCCGCAGCCGACGTGCTGAAAACCATCCAGGAAAAGGAAGTCCAGTTCATCGATTTCCGTTTCACCGACAGCAAGGGCAAGGAACAGCACGTCACTGTCCCGGCCCACGAGATCAGCGAAGGCACCTTCGAGGACGGGAAGATGTTCGACGGTTCCTCGATCTCCGGCTGGAAGGGGATCAACGAATCGGACATGATCCTGATGCCGGATGCGGAGTCCGCGGTGCTGGACCCGTTCTTCGAGGATCTCACGATGAACCTCCGCTGCGACGTGGTCGAACCGGCCACGATGCAGGGCTACGACCGCTGCCCGCGCTCGCTCGCGAAGCGCGCCGAGGCCTACATGGCCTCGACCGGCATCGCCGACAGCGCACTCTTCGGCCCGGAGAACGAGTTCTTCGTGCTGGATGACGTCAAGTGGGGTGCGTCGCTGTCCGGCTCCTACTGCCAGGTGGATTCCAGCGAGGCCTCCTGGAACTCGGAGCGTGTCTACGACGACGGCAACATCGGACATCGCCCGACGGTGAAGGGTGGCTACTTCCCCGTTCCGCCGGTGGACAGCCTGCATGACATCCGGTCCACCATGTGTGAGGTTCTCAGCGAGATGGGCCTCCATACCGAGGTTCATCACCACGAGGTGGCGACCGCCGGTCAGTGCGAAATCGGCGTCGGTGCCGCGACCCTGACGCGCAAGGCGGACGAGGTCCAGATCCTCAAGTACGTGGTGCAGAATGTGGCCCATGCCCACGGCAAGACCGCTACCTTCATGCCCAAGCCGATCGTCGGGGACAACGGCTCCGGGATGCACGTGCACATGTCGATCTCGAAGGGCGGGTCGAATCTCTTCAGTGGTGACCTCTACGGGGGGCTTTCCGAGACCGCGCTGTACTACATCGGCGGCATCATCAAGCATGCGCGGGCGCTGAACGCCTTCACCAATGCCTCCACCAACAGCTACAAACGGCTGGTCCCGGGCTTCGAGGCGCCGGTGATGCTGGCGTACTCGGCCCGCAACCGCTCGGCCTCCATCCGCATCCCCTTCGTGATGAGTCCGAAGGCACGTCGCATCGAGGTGCGGTTCCCGGATTCCACCGCGAACCCCTATCTGGCCTTCGCGGCGATGCTGATGGCCGGCATTGACGGGATCCAGAACAAGATCCATCCCGGCGACGCGATGGACAAGAACCTGTATGACCTTCCGCCCGAAGAAGAGAAGAACATCCCGCAGGTCTGCGCCGCGCTCGACCAGGCGCTGGACCACCTCGACCAGGATCGTGCCTTCCTGACCGCTGGCGGTGTGTTCACCGACGACATGATCGATGCCTACATCAGCCTGAAGATGGAGGACGTGACCCAGTTGCGCATGACCACGCACCCGGTCGAGTTCGACATGTACTACAGCCTGTAAGCCTTCGTCGGCAGCAGGATGTCGTCGGCCGTGCCCCGGGAGATTCGGGGCACGGCCTTTTTATGTGGAAGAACCCCGGCGTATGCCTTCAGGGACCCGTAGACACGGAGGGCGGAAGGTGCGCTCATGGGCGCAGGGTGGACCGGATGTGGCGGGTCCACGATTCCGGCCGTATCGGTCTCTGGTGGGCGCGCCCTGTGCCCCGCTTAATGGTCGGGCTGGTGGCCGTCCGTCTGCAGGTCGCCCGCTTTGGGCGCGACCGCTATTTCCTGCACAAAAAAAGCCGCCCCGGAGGGCGGCTGATCCACGCGAGGGCTACCCCCCGACGCGGGCAGAGCTCCTTAGATGGCCTTCACCGCGCCGGCGGCGAGACCCTTCGGGGTCTGCTGAATCTCGAAAGAGACCTTCTGACCTTCCGCCAGGGTCTTGAAACCACTTCCGTCGATCGCGGAGAAATGGACGAACACGTCCTTGCCGCCATCATCGGGAGTGATGAACCCGAACCCCTTGCTCTCATTGAACCACTTCACTACACCAGTATTCACAACCATCAACCTCGTTACTTAGATATACACAAATGTGAGCGGCTCAATGACAACAGGTCACCGCAGCGACTGCCTGAACAGAAACTGTCGAGCTTCGTCGCCGGACGGCCTCTCACATGCACGACTATACGCCTCGTGTGGCAAGAAAGCCAATGACTCTTTTGTTTCAGGCCGCCGCAGATTGCAAAGGGATCACGGGACGGCGCCATGTCGCCCCGGATCCCGCCTGAGCCTGTTCGGCCGGCAAGCGGTATGCGGCGCCGCCCGGCCATCGCGTGCGTTCCCGGTGATCTTCGCCTCGAGGCGGTACCATCGACGATCATGCATGCGAAGCCGCCGCAATCCGCCTGCACGCGGCAACTGATCGCGGTGCCCGACAGCCCCGGGACACGACGGCGGGTATCCGGCTGGATCAGGGATCTGGCGGCCCGGTCCAGCGTCGCGTGGCTGGGGGCTGGGGTGCCGTCCGGTGTGCCGGCGATTGCGCCGGCCCAGGCCGCGCACTGGCTCGGCAGGGAGTACGACGCACTGGTCTTCGAGGCCGGCGCCGATTTCCATCCGGATGCCCTCGCGATCGCCGCGGGCCTGCTGCGCGGCGGTGGAGTCCTGCTGCTGATCGTCGCACAGGCCGCGTCCGGCCCGTTCGCCCGGCGCTTGCAGCGGTTCCTGACGGAACCGGCAGTGCACTGGCTGGGTTCCGGATCCGCGCTGCCCGCGCCTCTGCCGGTGCGGCCCGAGAAGCGGCCCCGCCTGAGCCCGGGGCAGCTGCGCGCGTTCCGGGAGATGCTTCCGCTGCCGGGGCACCCGGGACCGCTGAGCCTGGTGCTCACCGCACCGCGCGGGCGCGGCAAGTCCACGCTCCTCGGCGTCGTGCTCCGCCAGTGGCGCGCGGAGGGCGTGAAGGACGTCCGCGTCACCGCGCGCAGCCCTGCGTCCATCGGGTCGCTGCTCCGCGCGCTGGACCCCGATTCCGGAACCGACGGGCGGGGGCCGGTCCCCGACGCCGGTGTCTACACCGCTCCCGGCACGCTGCTGACGGGCGACCTGCGGCCGCGCGTGCTGGTCGTGGACGAGGCCGCGGCACTGCCGGTACACGTGCTGCTGGCGCTGGCGGCGCGCGCGCCGCGAACCGTCTTCTCGACGACCACCGCCGGCTTCGAGGGCAGCGGACGCGGTTTCCGCCTGCGCTTCCTGCAGGCGCTGCGCCGCCGCGGACATCCGTTGCAGGAGCTGGGCCTGCGGGAGCCCGTGCGCTGGGCCGCCGGGGACCCGCTGGAGGAATGGATCAACCGTCTCTTTCTGCTCGACGCGGAGGTTCCGGTCTTGCCGGCCGGGCTCGAAGCCTCCGCCATGATGGCCGGGCGCCGGATGCACTGGGTCTCCGGCGAGCGGCTTGCCGGCGACGAGGCCGGGCTCGCGGCCGTCGTCGGTCTGCTGTCCGATGCCCACTACCGCACGCGTCCGTCCGATCTTAGACGCTGGCTCGACGATCCGGCCCTGTCGGTCGGTCTGTTGCGCGGCCCCGGGCGCGTCCTCGTCGGCGTCGTGCTGCTGCTCGAGGAGCCGGGCCTGGAGCCGGAACTGGCCCGTTCGGTGTGGGCCGGGGAGCGCCGGCCGGCCGGGCGCTTCCTGCCCGCGGTGCTGGCGGCGCACGGCGCGTTGCGGGCTGCATCCCGATCGGCACTGCGGATTGTGCGGATCGCGGTGCACCCGCGGCTGCAGCGCCGGGGCATCGGCCGCCGCATGCTGCGGGCCGCCGAGCGCCACGGCCGGCGCCGTGGCTTTGCACTCCTCGGCGCGAGCTTCGGTGCGGACGCCGGGCTCCTGGGCTTCTGGGAGGCGTCGGGGTACCCGCCGCTGCGGGTCGGCTTCCGCCGGGAGGGGGTCAGCGGTCTGCACGCGGCCGTGGTGCTTCGTCCGCTGCAGCCCGCCGCGGCGACGGAGATCACCCGGCTGCGCGCGATGGTCGCACGGGACTGGCCGGCGTGGCGCGCCGGACCGCTGCGGACCCTGGAGCGGGATGTCGCCGTTTCGGTGCGGCGGTCCTTGCCGCCGCCGGCGACATCCGACCCGGCAGCGGACCGGGAGGAGGTCCGCGCATTCGCCCGTCGGAAGCGTCCCTTCGAACCTGCGCTGCCGGCGCTGCGCCGTTGGCTGCAGGGCCGACCGGACGTCCTGCGGACAGTGTCGGCGGAAGACCGCGTGCTGCTGGAGGCCGCAGTCATGCGCCTGGAGGAGTGGCCGCGGCTGTGTGCGTGCTCCGGCGAGTCAGGGCGGGCCGGTGTAATACGTGCCCTGCGACGGGCGTTGCGTGCCGCACTGGGTGATGATGGCTGAACCGGCGCGGAATCAAATCGCGGTGGGCGGACCCGCTCGCCCCGGACTCAGTCGGCGGCGGACTCCAGGAACTCCCAGCGGCGATAGGCCTCGGCCAGCTCCGTGTCCACGGCCTCCAGTTCCCGCTGCAGTTCCCGGAGGCGGTCCGCCGGCCCCCGGAAGAGGGCGGGATCCGACAGCTCGGCCGCGAGGGTCTCGCGCCGTGTCTCGAGGGCCTCGATACGCCCGGGCAGCTGTTCGAGCTCGCGCGCGTCCCGGTAGGATCGCTTGCGCGCCGCCTTCGGCGCTGCTGGTGACGCCGGGGACTGCTTCGGCTCCACCCGGACAGCGGGCGGCTCCCTGCCGTCGATGCCGGTCTCGAGCAGCGGCGCGGTGACCCGCTCGGGCAGGTCGGACCAGCCGCCGACGAATTCCTCGGCGCCGCCCCGGCCGTCCAGCACCAGCGTGCTGGTCACCACGTTGTCCAGGAAGGCGCGATCGTGGCTGACGACGATCACCGTGCCGGTATACTCGATCAGCAGCGTCTCCAGCAGTTCCAGTGTCTCGACATCGAGGTCGTTGGTGGGCTCGTCGAGGATCAGCAGGTTCGCCGGGCGCAGGAAGACCCTCGCAAGCAGCAGGCGGTTGCGTTCGCCGCCCGAGAGCGCCGACACCGGCTGGCGCGACCGCGCCGGCGGGAACAGGAAGTCCTCGAGGTAGCTCAGGATGTGGCGGGTGGTACCGTTCACCGTGACCCGGTCACGGCCCTCGCCGACCGCATCCTGAACGGTTGCGCCCTCGTCCAGCTGCGCCCGGGTCTGGTCGAAATAGGCGATTTCCAGCTGCGTCCCCAGCGTCACCGTGCCGGACAGCGGCGGCAGATCGCCGATCAGCCCGCGCAGCAGAGTGGTCTTGCCGGCACCGTTGGGGCCGACGATGCCGAGACGGTCGCCCCGCTGCAGCAGCAGGTCCAGTGCGCGGACCACGATCCGGCCCGGGTAGCCGAAGCTGGCCTGCTCGGCCTCGATCACGCGCCTCCCCGAGCGCTGCTCGGGGTTCAGCGCGAGCCGGACCTGGCCCTGGCGCTCGCGGCGTGCCGCCCGTTGCCGCCGGAGCTGCTCCAGGGCCCGCACGCGGCCCTCGTTGCGGGTACGCCGCGCCTTGATCCCCTGCCGGACCCAGGTCTCCTCGCGGGCCAGCTTGCGGTCGAACTCGGCGTTCTGCCGGGCCTCGGTCTCCAGGCGATCCGCCTGGCGCTGCCGAAAGGTCTCCAGGCTCGGTGGGTGCTCGTGCAACCGGCCGCGATCCAGTTCCAGGATGCGCGTGGCGAGACGTTCCATGAAGCTGCGGTCGTGGGTGATGAAGACCACGGTCATCGACGCGCCCGCGAGCAGGTTCTCCAGCCAGCCGATGGCGGCGATGTCGAGGTGGTTGGTGGGTTCGTCGAGCAGCAACAGCTCGGGCTCCCGCACCAGCGCCCGGGCCAGCCACACCCGCCGGCGGAGTCCGCCGGAGAGTTCCGCGAAGGGCTGGTCCGCAGGCAGCTCGAAGCGGGACAGCGTCGTCTCGACCCGGTTCTGCAGCGACCAGCCATCGACCGCGTCCAGTTCGGCCTGCACCCTGCCCATCGCCGCGAGGGCCTCCGTGTCGCCCCCGGAGGCCTTGAGACTCAGGTGATGGAAGCGTTCCAGCAGCAGGCCGGTCTCGCCCAGGCCCTCCGCGACCACGTCGAAGATGCTTCCATGCACGTCCTCGGGCAGCTCCTGGCTCAGGAAGGCGGTGACCAGCCCGTCGCGCCGGGTGATCTCCCCGGAATCCGGCTGGATCCGGCCGGCGAGGATCTTCAGCAGCGTGGACTTGCCCTCGCCGTTACGGCCGGCGATGCACACCCGTTCACCGGGCTCGAGGCTCAGGTCGACGCCGTCCAGCAGTTCCGCCATGCCATAGGCCAGACGAACGCCCCTCAGGGTCAGCAAGGCCATCCGTCAGGCCTCGGGCATGCGCCAGGCGCTGAAGGCGCCGGCGAGGCTGAACAGCGCCAGCATGAAGATCGCGAACTCGGTGCCGGCCAGTTGCGCGACCAGTCCGAACAGCCCGCCGACCAGCAGCAGGACCCCGATCACCGTGTTGCTGACCGCGGTGAAGGCGGCGCGGGTCTCCGCCGTGGCCATGTCGACCAGGTAGGTCTTGCGCCCGAGGCGCACCCCGGCGTGGCTGACGCCGAGCACGAAGAACAGGGCCGCGTAGACCCATCCGTCGAGGGTCTGCGCACGGCCGGCCCAGCTGAGGAGCGCCAGCCCGACACCGAGTGCACCCGCGATCAGGCCGGAGGCGATCAGCACGCCGCGGGATGAACGATCCGAGTTCCGGCCCCAGACCGGAGCACTCAGCGCCGAGGCAAGCCCGGTCGCGAGGATCATCAGGCCGAGGGTCACGAAGCTGCCCGAGGTTGCCGATTCGGCCAGCAGGACGTAGAAGGGCAGCGCGAGGGCGGTGCTCATCAACAGGGCCCGTGTCAGCACGAAGTGGCCGAAATTCCGGTCCTGCCACAGCAGGCTGATCGAGCGCAGGGCCTCGGCGAGTGCGTTGCCGCCACCCTCCGTGGCTCCCGGCTGCTCGCGCAGACCGGCGAACACCAGCGCCGAGAGCCACCAGACCCCTGCCGCCGCGACAAGCAGTGCAACGAAGACACCGATGCCCGCGTCCTGCAGGTCCGCCAGCGTCAGGTACAGGCCCAGCGCCAGAGTCGCGAACCCCGCGGCGGAGGCGGCGTAGCCCATCACGGTGCCCCGCCGGGTCTTCGCGATGGTCTTGCCGAGCACGTCCTTCGATGCCACCGAGTTCACGCCCCGTGACAGCGCGAAGAACGCGAGCAGGCCCAGGATCGCCCAGCCGGCGGCCGCCCCTTCCAGCGTCATCGCGGTCACCGCCATCAGCATCACCGCCACCCCCTGACCCACGCTCCCGGCCACCCAGAACCACTTGCGCACCGGCCGGCGGCGGATCGCGGCTGCGACAAACAGCTGCGGCATCAGCGCGCCGGATTCCCGGATCGGAACCAGGAAGCCGGCGAAGGCTGCGGGGGCCCCGAGTGCCCCGAGCAGCCAGGCCAGGACCAGCCGCGCCGACGCCAGTTCGTCGCCGATCTTGCTCAGGGTGTTCGAGCCCAGATGCAGGAAGAAGTTGACCGGCTGCGCGTTGCAGGCGCTCTCCGGGATGTCCTTGCAGACGCGGGCGTCCTCGTCGCCCGCGATGGTTTCGTACAGGCCGGCGAGCGATCTCGGGGCGTTCTGGGATGAGGATGTGGTCATGTCGAGTAGGTGGGCGATGGGTGCCGCCCGATGCCCGTCAGCGGTTCCAGTCCAGCGGATCCTCGGGGTCGATTCCGGGACGGAAGGGTGTCCAGCGCTCCGCGCCGGTGAGCTGATACACGTTGCCGATCCAGTTATTCACCACGGCCAGCGCGCTGTCGTGCCAGGTGTTGTCGAGCCGGTCCACCAGCAGGGCCTCGGGCAGTGCCGGTGCGGGCATCCGCCGTGCAAGGGCCTGCTGGACGCGTTCGCGGTGCTCCTCCAGGATCGCGGCCGCCTGCAGCGACAGGTAGTTCTCCGGTAGCGGCGGGAAGTCCTCGCGCTCGCCGTTCACGAAGTTCAGTACCTCACGCTTGTACTCCTTCAGCAGGCTGATGCTGTCGTACTCCGGATGTCCCTGGAAGAAGACCACCCGGAAGCCGTCCGGCGACACCGCGAGGTGCGCGCCCGCGCGCCCGCTCTCCACGAGCACCCTGAGTCCATGTCGTTCGAACTGCTCGCGCGAGACGTCGTTGAACCGCGAATGCGGCACGTTGAACCGCGTGTTCACGCCGGCCACCAGCGGATGCCCGCGGTCCACCACCTGGTGGTCGAACACCCCCCACAGCTTGCTGCCGCGGTGGCGCCTGCGCTCGCCGTAGCGGGCCTGCATCACCGCGTGGGTCGCCAGGCACGAGCACAGGGTGGAGGTCACGTTGTGCCAGGCCCAGTCGACGATCTCGGCCAGCGGCTCCCAGAACGGTTCCATCGCGAGATCCGGCAGGGACACATTGGCGCCGGTGATGATCAGCGCGTCCAGGCCCTTCTGCTTGATGTCCTCGAAGTCTTCGTAGAACCGCTCGACATGGCTCCGACCACCTGGGCCGCGCGGCAACTGCGGCAGCGTGAACGGGTGCATGTAGAACTGCGCGATCTGGTTGCTCTCTCCCACCAGGCGGAAGAACTGGCGCTCGGTCGCCGCCAGCGCGGCGTCCGGCATCATGTTCAGCAGACCGATGTGCAGGGCACGGATGTCCTGGTGCAGCGCGTAATCCCGGGGCAGGACGGTACCGCCCTCCTCGCGCAGGCGGGTGAAGGTGGGCAGTTCGGTGTGGGCAACCAGCGGCATCAGGCCGGTTCCTGTCGGGCGAGCGCGGAGAGAACCAGTTCGTGGAAGTCGGTCGCGTCCCGGACCTCCAGGAGTTCGCTGCTGAGAATGGTGTATCCGTAATCCCGGGCGATGGCCTCGTAGCGGGGAAGCCGGATGCGCAGCAGGAGCGGGAAGACCCAGCGCACGAAGTCGTCGGGATCAATCTGGGCCACGTACTCGAGATCGCGCGAGGCCATGTAGTGCGTCAGCTGCTCGTCGAGAAAGTCCTCGCGGTAGTACAGCGGCTTGGGGTCCCTCTCCGCGCGCTGGATGAGTTCGCGCTGATTCTGCTCGGTGGCCCGGATGTAGATGATCAGCGTGTGCCGGGCCAGGGTCTCCATCACCTCCGGCGCGTCGAGCTCGCTGACCGACCCGCCGGCGTCGTTGATGAAATGAGGGTAGCCGAACAGGAGCTCGGCCTTGCGGATGAAATCCGGCACATCGAGCATCGCCTGCACCTCCGCCTGATGGTGCAGGGCCTGGCGGCGCTTGAACTCGGTCAGCGACAGGCCGCCAAGCTCGGGATTGCCAAGCTTGCCGAGGAAGCTCGACACCGGGTGCAGATTGTCGACGGTGATGTTGTTGATGATCTGGATGGAATCGGTACGCAGGAGTGCCCGCAGGAACGGAACCTGCATCGCCTGTGCCTTGATGTTGTCCAGTATCGGTTCGCTGAGATAGCGCGTGCCGATGCGGTAATCGCCGGAATAATGGAACCAGTCCTCCCGGCGCAGCATCGTCGACAGGTGGGTCTTGCCGACGCCGGACATGCCGAGCAGGGTGATGCGCCGGTTGGGCAGCGCAAGGTATTCTTCAGGGGTCAGCCGCATCCGGAGCTCCGCCTCAGCGGATCAGGCGGCTGACGGCGCGGAACTGCGGATCCGCGGCATCGTGCAGCCATTCGAACAGTACCGATTCATGGTTGGTGATCACGGCGCCAGCGGCACGCATGCGTTCGATGCCGTTGGCCTTCAGCCGCGGGTCCCGGCTGCACACCGCGTCCTCGACCACGAACACGATCTCGCCGCCGGCGCGCAGGTCCATCGTCGTCTGCAGCACGCAGACATGGGCCTCGGTGCCGCAGACGATCACATCCGACCCGGTGATCCTGCGGCTCAGGTCCTCTGCCGCACAGCAGGAGAAGGAGGTCTTTTCCGTGCGGCCGTCGGAATCGTCCAGCAATGACTCGAGCGGCGGGGTCACCGGCCCGAGGCCGCGCGGGTACTGCAGCGTCACCTCCACCGGGACGTCGAGCAGGCGCGCGGCCGCAACCAGGCGGCCGACGTTGCGCTCGACGGCCATGCGTTCCGCTTCCGGCATCGCCGCGAGCAGCCGCTCCTGCAGGTCGATCAGCAGCAGGCGGGAGTGCCTGCGCTCGCACAGCCGCGTGGGCTCTGCACCGGCAGCCCCCGGACTCAATGGCTCACTCCAGAAACTGGTTGATGTGTTGCAGGTCGGAGACCGCCAGGCTCCCGATCGCGCGTTGCAGGCGCAGGGTATCGAGCAGGTATCCGTAGCGGGCCTCGGCGAAGTCGCGCTCGGCCCGGAAGACCTCGCGCAGCGCAAGCAGTACGTCCACCTGCGTCCGCGTGCCCACATCGAAGCCCGCCTGAGCGGACTCGAAGGCCGCCTGGGTGGATTCCAGTGCCTGCGCCAGTGCACGGGCCCGCGACGCATTGGCGACCACCGACAGGTAGCTGCTGCGGGTGTTCTGCACCGTCCTGCGCTCGGTGAGCACCAGCGTCTCCTGCGCGGCCTCGAACTGCTCGCGCGCCTCCCGGGTGAGTGCGCTGACGCGCCCGCCGGTGTACAGCGGGATGTCCAGGCGCAGGCCGATGTTGGCGTCCGACCCCTCGACGAACTGCGGGCTGTTGCCCGTATCGGAAAAGCCGGTGTCACTGACGGACGCCCCGAGGCCTACCGTGGGCAGGCCCTCGGCGCGCTGGCGCGCGATCTGCTCACGCGCGGTCTCGGTGGCCAGGCGCTGCGCACGCAGTTCCTGATTTGCCTGCAACGCCGCCTCCACCCATTCCTGCGGGTCCTCTGGATCCGGATTGGCCATGTCGAGCATCTCGCCCAGCGCCGCCAGCCCCTCGTAATACCGGTCGGTGATGACGGCCAGTGCTTCCTCCGCCAGGTTCAACGCGTTCTCCGCGGCGATCTCCTCGGCGAGGGCGATGTCGAACTGGGCCTGCGCCTCCGTCACGTCCGTGATCGCGATCAGGCCGACGTCGAAGCGGCGTTTGGTCTGCTCCAGCTGGCGGCTGATCGCCTCGCGTTCGGCGCGCCGGAATTCCAGGGTCTCCTGGGCGACCAGCAACCCGAAGTAGGCCTCGGCCACACGCAGGATCAGGTCCTGCCGGGCAGCGTCGAGGTTGGCCGCCGCCTGATCGATCCGCAGATCCGCCTGGCGCAGATCGATGGTGTTGCGCCGGTCGAACACGCTCTGGTTCAGGCTCAGACCGATCTGGCGGCGGTTGCCGTCGACGCTCGGCCTGCCCTCGGGATCCGAGTAGAAGACCCCGAGCTCGCCATCACCCGAAACCTGGGGAAGGACGGCCGAGCGGGCGAGGGGGCGCGCCTCCAGGACCGCCCGGTAGTCCGCCTCCGCGGCCCGCAGTTCGGCATCCTGCTGCTGGGCGCGCTCGAAGACCTGCATCAGGTCCTCGGACTGGGCGGGCGCGGCCCAGAGAGCGCAGGCAAGGCTGAAGGCGCTGAGTGCGCGAAGCATCTTCATGGCATCGATTCCGGGGAATTCAGACTCCCTAATGCTACCAGAGCGCGCTCCCGAATGGGGTGCGCCGTGCCCGCGGCCACTCGCCTGTGGCGGGGCGGCGGCCCTGGCTCAGAAGACGAAGGCGGGCTTGCTTTCGAAGCCGAGCAGCGGCTTGAGGCTGGTCTCGAAGAGCTTCTCGGTGCGGTAGCTGTCCTCAGCGACCCGGATCACCAGCAGCGCCTCCATCACCGGGGGCACGCCGACCACCACGAACAGGCGTCCGCCGAGACTCAGGTGCGTCTGCAGGAAGGGGTCGTACTCCGCCATCGCGCCATTCACGCTGATCACGTCATAGCGGGTACCCGGGGGTGTCCACTCCGGCGTCACCGTGGCCGTGCGCAACTGCGCGTTTGCGATGCCGAGGCCGTCCAGGCGCGCGCGGGCCGCGAGGCGGAAGTCGTCCACGCGCTCCACGCTGTGCACGTGCGCCGCCAGCCGGGCCAGGCAGCCGGTGACATAGCCGGAGCCGGTGCCGATCTCCAGCGCCCGGTCGCTTTGGGTCGGCGCCAGCGCCTGCAGCAGTCGCCCCACCACCTTCGGAGCCAGCATGAACTCGCCGTTGCCCAGCGGGATCTCGGTGTCGGCGTAGGCGAGACCCTCCCGCCCACTCGGCACGAAGCGTTCCCGCGGCAGGGCCTCCATCACGTCCAGCACCCGCATGTCCAGAACATCCCAGGGGCGCACCTGCTGCTCCACCATGTTGTTCCGCGCCAGGCTGTAATCCATGCAGTCGTCCTCGGCTTCAGGGTGTAAACCTTCAAAGGGTACGGCCAGCTCATCCGGGAGGCAAGTTGCACCGGCCGGGCATGCAACGGGACCGGCTGGCGGCGGCCGGGTGGGTCAGGAATCCAACCCGTTGCGGGAGCGCTGGAGATCGAGGGCCGCCACCGCGCGGATCCGCTCGCGCCGCAGCGCCTCGCCCAGTGCCGCGCCGCGCAGGCCGGCATCGAGCAGTGGTTGCGGTGACACGGCCAGGACCGCCTCGGCGGCCCGGCGCACCGCATCCGCCTGCGGGTAGGACTGGTCGGGAAAGCCACCGCCCCGCCCCCGGTAGTCGGCCTCCACCGCCTGGAGGAACGGCTCCAGGCCCTCCGGCCGGCGCAGCACGTCGATCGCCTCCAGGAGCTTGACCACCGTCTTCGGCCGCAGCTCGAAGACACGGTGCACCAGCCCGTGGTGGCGCGCGACCCTGATCGCGAGATCGCGATAGCGGTTGGGAACGCGCAGGCGCTCCGCGAGCGCCCGGATCCGGGCCACGCTGCGCTCCTCGTGACCCCGGTGGCTTGGCAGAGTCTCCGTCGGGGTGTCCGCCTTGCCCAGATCGTGCACCAGGGCGGCAAAACGGACTTCGGGCCTGGGGCTGAGCCGCGCGGCCTGCTCCAGCACCATGAAGGTGTGGACGCCGGTGTCGATCTCCGGGTGATAGCGGGGTGGCTGCGGCACCCCGAAGAGGGCGGCGATCTCCGGGAACAGCACCTCCAGCGCGCCCGTGTCGCGCAGGATCTGGAAGAAGCGAACCGGGGCCGGGCTTGCCAGCGCCTTCTCGCATTCCGCCCAGACGCGTTCCGGAACCAGGGCATCGACCTCGCCGTTGCGAACGAGCTCGCGCAGCATGGTCTCGGTCTCGGGCGCGATGTGAAAGCCCCAGGGGGCAAGCTGTGCGGCAAGACGGGCCACGCGAAGCAGGCGGACGGGATCCTCGACAAAGGCAGCGGACACATGGCGAAGCACCCGTGCCTCGAGGTCGCGGCGGCCACCAAAGGGATCGATCAGGGTGCCATCCGCGGCCTCGGCCATCGCGTTGATGGTCAGGTCGCGCCGTGCGAGGTCCTCCCGCAGGGTGATCTCGGGCGACGCATTGAAGCTGAAGCCGCGATAGCCGCGCGCGGTCTTGCGTTCGGTGCGCGCCAGCGCGTACTCCTCGTGCGTCTGCGGATGCAGGAAGACCGGAAAATCCCGTCCCACCGGGCGGAAACCGAGGGACTCCATCCTCTCGGGCGTCGCGCCGACCACCACGTAATCGCGCTCGGAGACCGGCCGGCCGAGCAGTCGGTCACGCACCGCGCCGCCGACGAGGAAGGTCTCCACGATCGCGCGCGGTTACTCGCGCACGCCCCTGCGCAGGCGCTGCATGCGGGCCTGGTGGCCCTCCTGGCCGAGGTAGGCCGGGGCGACGCTCTCGAGCAGCGTCGGGCAGGGCAGCGTCTCGCCGGTGCAGATGCTGTCCACCGACAGCGATGCAAGGTTGTCGCGGGACAGCGGTTTCCCGGGCACGAACTCGAGCACCGAGGCCTGTATCTTGCCAGCCCAGTCGGGAAGACCCAGGATCGGACGGCGACGGCCGCTCAACCGGCCGGCGTAGCGCACGATTTCGGCCAGCGTGTATATGCGCGGACCGCAGAGTTCGAAGCCCTTGCCGAAGGTGGAGGGATCGTCGAGGCAATTCACGAAGTGGTCCGCGACGTCGCCGACGAATACCGGCGCGAAGCGGGCATCGGCCCGCGCCAGCGGCATGAAGGGCGAGATCTTCAGCAGTGCCGCGAAGCGGTTCATGAAGGAATCACCGGCACCGAAGATCACGGAGGGCCGGAAGACCGTGACCGGGAAGGCGGTAGCGGCGAAGACGGCCTGTTCCGCGGCGCCCTTGCTGCGGAGGTAGTGACTTGGCGGATCGGCCATGTCGGCCTTCAGCGCGCTCATCTGTACGAAGCGCCGCACGCCCTGGGACTCCGCGGCCGCCAGTGCCTTTTCCGTCAGCTCCGTGTGCGCCTTGCGGAAGCCGGACCCGTCCCGGCCCTTCTCGTTGAGGATGCCAACGAGGTTGATCACCGCGTCGGTACCGGAGAAAAAGCCGTTCAGGGTGCCGGGATCATGCGTGTCCCCGCTGATCAGCTCCACCTCGGGCATGACCTTGATGTCGCGGTGCCGCTCGGGATGCCGGGTCAGGATGCGCACCTTGATGTCCTTTTCCGCGAGCCGCGCAACGATGTGGCGGCCGACGAAACCGGTGCCGCCAAGAAGGGAGACGTGCTGGATGGACATGGTTTTCTCCGGCCTGTCGGGTTGGCGATGGGTCTGTCCCTATACTAACGCGGCGGCACCGCGACCACAGCGATTCCACCCCGCCGGGTCCCGGCATCCCCGGGAACCCCCGGGGGTGGCGCAAGTCCCCAGGAGTAGGGAACTCATCGCAGCCGGCACGGGTGTGCCCGGTCGGGCACCCCGGTCATCAGGAGGATCACATGTCTGAAATGATCAGCATCAATCCGGCCAGCGGGGAACGTCTCGGAACCTGGACCGCGCTCGAGGCAGGCGAGTTGGACGCGGCCATCGCACAGGCGGGAGAGCGCTTTCCCGCGTGGTCGGCGCTGCCGATGCCGGAGCGGGTGGAGGCACTGCGAGGCCTGGCGTCGTCGCTGCGCGAACGCTCGGGCACCCTGGCGCGGCTGGCGACCGAGGAGATGGGCAAGCGGATCGCCGAGTCACGCGCGGAGGTCGAGAAGTGCGCGGTCCTCTGCGACTACTACGCCGCGCACGGCCCGGACTTCCTGGTCGACACGATGGTGGCCTCCGACGCCGGGCGCTCGCTGATCGCCTGGCAGCCGCTCGGGCCGGTGCTGCTGGTGATGCCGTGGAACTTTCCCTACTGGCAGGCCATGCGCCAGGCGGTTCCCGCGACGCTGGCCGGGAACACGGTGCTGCTCAAGCACGCCTCGAACGTGCAGGGCTGCGCGGCGGCGCTCGAGGAGGTCTTTCGTGCGGCGGGATTTCCCGAGGGCGTGTTCCGCAACATACCGGTCGGTTCGGACGCGGTGCCGCGCGTGATCGAGGATTCCCGGGTACGCGGAGTCAGTCTCACCGGGTCCGAGGGCGCGGGACGCGCGGTGGCCGCGGCGGCCGGCCAGCATCTGAAGAAGACGGTGCTGGAGCTGGGCGGGTCCGACGCCTTCATCGTGCTGGCCGATGCCGATCTCGATCGCGTGGTCGAGCAGGCGGTGAAGGCGCGCTTCCAGAACAACGGCGAGACCTGCATCGCCGCCAAGCGCTTCATCGTCGAGGAGGCGATGGCGGAGGGCTTCGTGTCGGGGCTGAAGGCGGCGATCGAGGCGATGCGTGTCGGCGACCCGATGGACGGGGACACCGATCTCGGTCCCCTGGCCCGCGAGGATCTGCTGGACGATCTCCATGACCAGGTGAGCCGGAGCATCGAGGCGGGCGCGGTCTGCGTCACCGGCGGGCAGCGGCTGGAGCGCCTGGGCACGTTCTATGCTCCCACGCTGCTCGACCATGTCCGTCCCGGGATGGCGGCCTTTGATGAGGAGACCTTCGGGCCGGTTGCCGCCGTGACCCGCGCGGGCGATGTCGACGAGGCGGTGGCGCTTGCCAATGCATCGCGCTACGGGCTTGGCGGCAGCGTGTGGACCTCGGACCCGGGCCGCGGCGAGGTCGTGGCGCGGCGGCTGGAATGCGGGTGCACCTTCGTCAACGGCATCGTGAAGAGCGACCCCCGGTTGCCGTTCGGCGGTGTTAAGGATTCCGGGTACGGGCGCGAGCTTTCCGCCCTCGGCATCCGCGAGTTTGTCAATGCGAAGACGATCTGGGTGGACTGAGTGCCATTATCGGGCCGTGCGGACGGGCCCGGTATCAGATCGCTTCACCAGGCAGGCGAGCGGTGCGCCGGGCCGCCTTGCGGTGGGCGATTCTGGCGGCGGCTCGCTGCGCCGCACGGAAGCGCTGCCCTAGCGGGCCATGCGGAAAGTTCGGTACCAGATCGCTTCGCCAGAAGCGCCGGCGCTGCGTTGGGCAAGTTTGAAATAGGCC
>JAABTX010000215.1 GCA_011389655.1 Thioalkalivibrio sp. | reverse complement strand
TACTACATCGACTACCGCAACGCGCGGCCCAAGTACGTCGAGTCGTTCTGGAACGTCATCAACTGGGACTTCGTCGCCGAGAACCTGCCCTAGCTCGTCCCCTGGAACAGTAGCTTCCGTCTCGTAAATCGGCCTAACGTGCCCGTGCCCGTGCCCGCCCGTGCCCGCCGAGAGAGTGGGCCCGGGCGGGCACCGCTGCGCTGGGCACGGGCACCGCTGCGCTGGGCACGGCACGTTGTCATGCAGCTGTGGGAGCGAACGAGCTTGATGAGCAGGGTGGGATCAGCGCGGGCTACCGAGGAGCGGCTGACAGATCAGCGCGGGAAGATGCGCTGGAGGATGCGGCGGACACGGGCCTCCACGGGGCCCTTGAGCGGCTCGATCTGCTGGCTATAGGTCCGGGTCACCGCCTTGACGTGGTTACGGACGCCGCGGATGGTCTGGGCCGAGACGGAGCCTGCCGCCTTGGCCCACGCAAGCTTGGCGTACACATCCTCGTCCGGCTCGAGGCACAGCCGCGTCTGCGGATCGACGGCCAGGTAAGGCGAGGCCTTCGGCTGCTCGTCGTCGAGCGCCCGGCCGGCGCTGGTGTACGCGAAGGTGATGTGGTTGCCCATCCAGGCCCGGAACCGCCGGTCGAAGGCAACCTCGTCGTGCTTGGGCCGATGGGCCTTGGCCGAGCTGATCGTCCAGCCCACCTTGAGCACGCTGCCGAAGAGCAGGTGCATGTACTCGACGTCGGCGACCTCTTTCTTGAAGTAGGCGTGCTCCTCGTCGGGGGCCCGATCGGCGACCTGGTCCAGCAGCGCCTGGTACTCGCGCGAAAAATGGAAGCTCGAGGCCAGCACCGGCTGGAGCGCTTGGAGCCCGAGCCTCTCCCTGAGGCGCACCAGGAGCTCCGCCGTGGCCTCGGCCCGGCGGCGGACCCGCGGGGCGTGCAGGTTGTTGCTCAGCGCGTGCTGGTCCGCGATGAGCGCCACGACCACGTCGCCCCCCACCGCCTTGCGCAGCGCCTCGGCCGGCAACAGCATGCCCAGCACATCCAGCGGCAGGGACTCGCTCACCTCGCTGTCGGTGCACAGGCCGATGCCCACGAGCACCGCGCGCGGCCGTCCAGGCGGGCGCGCCAGGCGGAGCGCCTCGCGGCTCGGTCGCGTCTCGAACAGGGGCTCCTGGGCGATCACCGCCAGGGCCTCTTCCTGCCACGTAGGCTCCACCGGCGCCGGGCCGGAGCCGGTATGCTTAACCAACGCGTGCGCGGTCACGGCAGCAAGTCCAGATCTCAGGGGTTGTTTGACCAAATAGGGTAGCACTTGTTCTGGTGTCATTTGGTGAAGTAGACCGCCGTTCCCTGCTGCTCCATGGCGCCATGCCACCCGGCCGGCAGGCCGGGGCTGGTCCAGTGAAACAGCCAGCGCGCATCTGCAGGTGCAATATTCGTACACCCGTGGCTACGCGGCTTGCCAAAGTCATTATGCCAATACGTCCCGTGGAGGGCATAGCTCTCCCAGTAGTACATCGTCCACGGCACCTCCTCGACCTCGTACCACCCGTCGTCCGGATCGGGGCCGTTCATCGTCGCCGACACGAACTTCTGGTGGATCCGGAACAGACCGAGGGGCGGCTCGAATCCCTTCTTGCCGCTCGAGACGGCGGTGGCGAATACCGGCCGCGAGCCCTGGTAGGCCACGAGCGTCTGGCTCGAGAGATTGACGTGGATCCACCGGTCGTCAGCGCCGACGCTGTCGGGCCGCTTCACCGTGCGCGCGATCCGTACGCCAGCGAGCGGCACCAGGACTCCGTCCGGGCCGGCCGCGAACGCGCGCCGGTCGTGCTTGACCGTGCGCCTCAGGTTGAAGCGTGCGTGCTTCGCTGCTGTCCCCGCGCGGACCAAGCGCCCGCCATCCAGCTTGTAGACGGGCCGCTCCTTGTCGAAGACGATGGCCAGCGGCAGCCGCCACTTCTTGCCGAGCAGCTGGCCGTGCATCGCGGGCGGGTCGAGCAGCTTCACGTCCTCCTTGCGGACATGCCGCCCCCGCACCGAGCTGTAGAACTCGCGGCTCGCGTCCTCCACCAGCTCGTGGATGGCGAAGAAGAAGACGCCCTCCATCGGCTTCTCGACGACCTCCGGCCACGCACCTTTTCCCGCGGCCGCGACAGCGATCTGCTTGTCCTCCTCGAGGGTGGGTACGCGGTACATCCGCTCGGCTCCCTGGCGGATTACCTTCGAGTAGCGGTAAGGGAGCAAGCCGTCGACGTCGGGCAGGCTGAAGTGCAAGTCCAGCGGCTTCGGCTTGCTCGTCACCAGGACGCCCAGCTTGGTGCAGACGTAGCCCCCGGCCGCGACCGAGTACCACGTCCCGCCCTCACACCCAGGCCCGCTGACACGCTGCACGATCGGTATCTCCGTGCCTCGCCGCAGGATCCCGCGGACCGTGCGCTTGGCGGCGGCAGACGCGTACACCTGGGTCTGGAAGTACAGCGCCTGCGCCACGAACTCGCTGGGCGCGGGCCCGGCCTCGGGCGCGCGGACCTCCAGCCCGGCGCTGGCCAGGATCCGCGCGTCGGGGCCACGGAGGACCAGCCGGCGATCGGATCTGATGGCCGTCGGCTGGGGCCGCAGCTCCTGCTCGTCGTCGGGGGGCAGCGCGCGATCCGTCTCCGGAGCCTGGTCGGGATCGTCACCCTCGCGGGAGCCGACCTGTACGAGCACGGCCACCGCGGCGATCAGGGTGACCGCGACCGTCAAACCGGACAGGCTGGCTGTCGACCATCGTCTCATTGGTATACCATTATTTCCAGCTGCTTGAGAGCTCGCCGCGCGACCTTCGTGCCTCAGCCCGCCCCCCCAGGATGCAGCACAGAGGCCGGCTGTCAACATTTTGCCGCCCACCCGCGCGCCTCGCTCCGAAGGCAAGCATTGTACGTTGACTCACGCCGTTTCTCAACGGCAGCTGCTCGACGATGTCTCGACGATGGCGTGAGCGCGACGTCAGGCGAGGCTGCCGCGCCGAGGTCAGTGCCACGAGTCGATGGCGGGGAGCTTTTAGTTTCACCTGCACCACCTACGCCACCTGCCCCACCTGCACCACCTGCACCACCCAGGAACGTTCATCGTTCACTGAAACGGTGAGCCCGTTTTTTCGCAGCTGACGCAGGCCAGCACCGGCTGCGGTACTGGCCTGCGGTACCGGCTGCGGAACCGGCCTGCGGTACCGGCCTGCGGAACCGGCCTGCGGAACCGGCCTGCGGAACCGGCCTGCGGAACCGGCCTGCGGAACCGGCCTGCGG
>JAABTX010000214.1 GCA_011389655.1 Thioalkalivibrio sp. | reverse complement strand
AGGCTGAACCGGGACTTTGCCGCCGCAGCACCCGGCACCGGGCTCGACGCGCCGCTGCCCTGGCGTCCCGACGGGGCCGGGCTGACCCCGGAGATCCGCGACAGGGCCCGGGCGATGGGATACGAGTGACCGGCCCGGCGGCTCGCACCCCGATGGCGTGATCGCGGGCACTGGCCGGTAGGGAACGACCGGAAGAAAGCGCCCGGGATGGAGGGCGGCGGGGCGGCTCCAGCGGCCTGCCTTCTTTTTGTCCAGCTTTGCGGATACAATAGTCCATGGTCCGGGCCGGATGGCAATTCCGGTATGCCCGACTTGCCCGGCCCGCGCGCACTGGTTACGGACGAGGCAAATACGCCCGGGTGCCGGGGCCGCTCATTTGACCATAAGCCTTTAAGCGCCTTGCCCCGTGCACATTGCCGGGGCGCCGACCTTCGACCGCCCCTGTCAGGGGGCCGGACGACAACAGACGGATCACGCATCATGTCCGAGCATTGGCACCGCTTGCCCCAAGCAGACGGATCCCGGCTTCCCTCTTGCGTTCGCGACTGGGTCACGCTCGAGACGTCGATGACGGCCCGGATCGGCGCCGTCGCCGGCACCGCGATCGACGTCGAGGTGTTGCGTCAGGCCCGCGGTCCCCTGCACGAGGACGAGCGCGGCTTTTTCGATGCCGCCACCGAAGGTGTGGTCCGGGAGGTCTGCCTGAAATCCGCGGACCAGCCGCTTCTGGTGGCGCGCACAGTCTTCACCTCGCGCCGGCTCGAGGCGCATCCGACGATCGTCAGGCTCGGCAACCATGCGCTGGGATCGCTGCTCTTCGCCGACGGGCCACCGCGCTACTCGGTCCGCGAATATGTCCGCATCCGCGAGGGCGCGCCGCTGTGGCCCCTCGTGCGGCAATGCCACGCCACGTGTCCCGGCCCTTACTGGGCGCGCCGCACGCTGTTCGAGCTGTTCGACGCCCCGCTTCTCGTGACCGAGATCTTCCTGCCGGAGCTTCTCGACCATCCCGCCCCTCCTCCTGCCTGACCAGTCGCTCAGCGGCCGCGCAGCAACCGGACCAGCGCCCTGAGCGGCGCGGTCAGCCGCCACGAGGTCGACCCGCGCAGCGCCGCCAGCTCCGCCTCCAGGGCCTGGAGCGCGGCGCGCAGCTCGACGAGTTCGGAATCGCGGGCCCGGATGTCGGCCGCCAGCCGGGCAACCGGATCCGGGGACGTCCCCGGCCCTGGCGGGAGATCCGTGCCGCGGGGCGGGGCGGTATCCTCCTCGCGGAACGGGGCCGGGCCATCCCGGCCGGGGGCGGTCTGCGACGGGTCTGGCATCTCTGGACCTCCCGGGCTTGTGGGCCGGGCGGGCCCAACCGTGGCACCGCCAGGGCGCGGACACGACCGGGCCGCTTGCGCCACCAAAAGGCACTCACTACTCATACGCTATTCGATTCCCGCCGGTTCTCCCAAGAGAGTTTTACATGCCCGATCCGATTATCACTCCAGTTCTTCTCGCAGGCGGATCCGGCACCCGCCTCTGGCCCCTGTCGCGCAAGAGCTATCCCAAGCAGTTCGCGAAACTGATGGGCGAAGAAAGCCTCTTCCAGGCCTCCGCCCGGCGGCTTTCGGGCACGGGCTTCGAGGCGCCGATGGTCCTGACCGGGGAGGATTTCCGTTTCATCGTCACCGAACAGCTCGCCGCCGTCGAACAGGCGCCGCTGGGCCTTCTGATCGAGCCCGAGGGACGCAACACCGCCGCCCCCATCCTTGCCGCCGCGCTCTGGCTGGTGGCGCACGATCCCGGCGCGGTGATGCTGGTGGCGCCATCGGATCACGTGATCCCGGAAGCGGAGGCTTTCCGCGCGGCTGTCATGGCGGCCCTGCCGCGGGCGCTGGCCGGCGACCTGGTGACCTTCGGCATCGCACCGACCCGGCCCGAGACCGGCTACGGCTACCTCGAGATGGCCGCGGGCGCCGATGCCGCCGGCGCCGTGCCGCAGGACCTTGCCCGCTTCGTCGAGAAACCCGGTGCCGACCGCGCCGCCGAGATGCTGGCCGCCGGCACCTTTCTGTGGAACGCCGGCATTTTCCTGTTCACCGCCGACGCGATCATCACGGCCTTCCGGACCCATGCGCCAGGGCTCGTGACCGATGTCGAGGCCGCCGTGGAGGCGGCGCAATCCGATCTCGGCTTTACCCGCCTGGCCGCCGACCCGTGGGCCGGGCTCGAGGACATTTCCATCGACTACGCGATCATGGAACGGGCCGACAATCTCGCGGTCATGCCCTATCACGGGGCGTGGTCCGACCTCGGCGGCTGGGACGCGGTCTGGCAGGAGACGGGCCCGGACGAGGCGGGCAATGTCACCTCCGTTCACGCCACCGCCATCGATTGTGCCGACACGCTCCTGCGCTCGGAAACGCCGGGCCAGGAGCTGGTGGGCATCGGGCTGGAGGACACGATCGTCGTGGCGATGTCCGACGCGGTGCTGGTGGCCCCCAAGTCGCAGGCGCAGCGCGTCAAGGAGGCCGTCACCGCCCTGAAGGCGAAGGGCGCGCCCCAGGCGGTCCAGCTGCCGCGCGACTACCGCCCCTGGGGCTGGTACGAAAGCCTGATCGTCGGCGGCCGGTTCCAGGTGAAACGCATCGTGGTGCATCCCGGCGCGCAGCTGTCGCTGCAGAGCCATCACCACCGCTCCGAACACTGGATCGTGGTGCAGGGCACCGCGAAGGTAACGGTGGACGAGGAGGTGACCCTGCTCACCGAGAACCAGTCGGTCTACATCCCGCTGGGCGCGGTGCACCGGATGGAGAACCCCGGCAAGGTCGACATGGTCCTGATCGAGGTCCAGACCGGCAGCTATCTCGGCGAGGACGACATCATCCGGTATGAAGACATTTACGCCCGGAGTTAACCAATACCTTGGTTAACTCCGAGGCGGCTCGCGTTCGGGCGCAGCCCGAGGCAGCGAACCGCCCCGGTCGACATTCCAGGTGCCGAAAGGCCCCGGACGCACACCCGACATGTGGGTGCCCATATCCCCGGGGTTTCGCCCGGGGTTTGTGACTTGAAACAACCCGTTTCTTACAGCGCCCATCCCACGGCGGCCAAAAACGACCGTTTTCCACTGGGAGGACATCAAACCTTCCAGGCCTTCACTCCCCATCACGGGATCCAGCTCCAGACCTCGATCTGGAAGAATCGGCGGATCGACCGCAGGTAAGCCTCCCAGGCGCGCATCTCGGCACCGTCGATCTTGGCATAACCGGTCATGCCCGAGCGCAGGAAATCGCGTTCGTTGTCGAAGGTCGCGGCC
>JAABTX010000213.1 GCA_011389655.1 Thioalkalivibrio sp. | reverse complement strand
AAAAGATTTCCACCTTGGGCTTCGAGGAGAGGTTCCGGCGGATGTGGAACTTCTATCTAACATCCTGCGCCGCGACCTTCGCAAGCGGGAATTGCGACGTGACGCAGCTGACCGTGCAACGGCCGGCCTGAAATGGCCGGGCGCGGGCGCCCTAGCGATCCAGTGCGCCATCTTTTGTGAAGAATTTTTCGCTTCAGGGGAGAAAATGGAATGATGACCGCCGCTCGGACCGCGCTCGTACTGGCTTTGGTAGTTCCTGCCGTAACGTCAGCCCAGGAAAAAGTTACGCTTCCACCGGACGTCATCGAGGGGTTCTATATCACCCTCGATGACGTGCGCGCCCGAAGCGACGAGCTCTACGACGCGCTTGCACGCGCCGCCGGCGACCCGATTTCCGAGGAAGACTTCGTCGGAAGGCGGCTGCCGGACAAGGTCGTGCCGGAAGACACGGACCGGGACCTTCTGCAGAGGATGTTCAGCGTTCTCGACATGAATGGTGACGGACAGTTGACCCGTGCCGAGTGGAATGAGCGCATCCAGAGCGACCTGGCATTTGACGATGCGAACGAGGATGGCAGGATCACGCTCGAGGAGCTCTCAAACGCGCGCGAGAATATTGGCATCGGCGATGCGCTCGGCCTGATCTTCTGATGTCCGGCCTGGATGTCGGCTGGGTCGCGACGTGCCGCGGGAACCCTGATGCGCACGACCCCTGCGCGGAGCGGTGTGGCGCGGTTCAGGCCTTTGCGTTAAAGTATGGCAGTCTCCGGTCGCTTGTCTTGCGTGCGCCTCCCGCCGAACGCTTGCATTGATCTCGGGCCGAATGCGCGGAACGGCAAGACGACCGTCCCGGCCCACACGGACCGGCCCCTGATCGCAGATGCATTACGGAACAGGCGTCACTGTTCCACCGTCCGGGTTGCGACGGCGCCTGCTCTAGGGGCTGTCCGACCAGCCCGGCTCGACCCTCTGGATGACAATACCGGGCTAAACAGCACCTTGCCTCAGCGCAGCCCAAAAAAACCGAGGATGACAAGGACGATGACGACGGCGCCGACGATCCAGATGATATTGTTCATGATGTGCTCCATTTCATTGGTTGGCCGCATGCGTGTTCCGGCCGACATGCGGGTTTCGAGGCATTCGTGACCGCGCTTCGGATGCAAGGCCCCGCGCGCGGATCACGGGCCCGGGCGCCGGCGCACCGGCACCCGGCGGCAAGTTATTGGTCGAGGGCGCGCAGGATGCCCCGCAGCACCTCGGCGCCCTCGACGATATCCTGGCTTACGCCGCGGGTTTCCTGCATCATAGCAGTGACCGTCGGCCGGTCGAGATAGCCGGTCGCGGCCTGCTCGCGGCTGCGCTGGTAGCCCTCGATGGCCTGCCGGGTATCGCTGTCGAAAGTCCCGTCCTGCCGGCCCGGCCCGAAGCCGAGCTCGGCCAGGCGTTGCTCGATCGTGAGGCGATCGGCGCTGCTCAGGTCGAGGGCCGCCTCCCTTTGAGCCGCTGCCGACGGCGCGGCTTCGGCAGTCTCGGGCTCCGGCTCGAGCGGGGCGGGGGCCTGCCGGTCCAGAAGCGCCACCTGCGCTCTGGTAAGATAACCGGTTGGCGGCAGATCATTGGCTTGCTGCCAGCGCTCCACCGCTGCGCGCGTGCCCGGCCCGAAGATGCCCTCGACGCCGCGGGTGTCGTACCCAAGCGCGGTCAGGTCGACCTGCACTTTCCGGCGCTCCGCCCTGGTCAGGCCAAGCCGCTCCTCGGCGGCCGCCTCGTGGTCAGGGGCCGCCGTATCCGGCCCCTGCGTTTCGGCGCGCGTCTCCGGTCTGACCCGGCTCGCGACAGAATCGGTAGGTTCCTGCACCAGGGCGAGGCTGGTATCCGTGTCCCCGGTTGCCCATGCGGGCGAGCGAAGCCTGTTCACTGCCGTGCCGACGCTGACCCCGGGTGCGAGGAAGTCGTCCACCACCTGCCGGCCGAAGGCGCTCTGCCTTGCGGCGCTGCGCGGGATCGCACGGCCCGGCGCGGCGGCCGAGACGACAAGCACACCCTCGGGCACCGCGATGTCCGCGAGGCCCGGCGCGGCGAATGCCTCCGCCTCGAAGCTGTCGAGCTGGGCGGCGTCGATGAACACCACTGCCGCGCCCGGTACCTGCCCGGCCAGTCTGAGCACGAGATCCAGTGGCACGCCATCCATCATAGCCTCGACCACGGAGCCGTTGCCCTGATCGACCGGCGCCAGATAGGTCACGCCGTCGCTCCTGAGCGCGTGGCCCGAGTAGAAGACTACGACCCGGTCGGCCTCGCCGCGGTCGAGATCGGTGCCCGAGGTCACGTCGTAGCCGCGCTGCTCAAGCGTTTCGGTGACCGCGCGGGCGTCGGCCTCCGCGCTCAGGGCGTCCGGCGCCTGGCGGTAGTCGTGATTGCCGATCACCAGCGCAAGGTCGGCGGCCACAGCCGCTCCGGGCGCCAGTATGGCAAGGCTGGCGAGCGTCGCCCGTCCAAGTGGCAAAAGCCGTTGCATTTCCATCTCCTTTGTATTGAGTGTACGCTGACCCTACCGGGCCCGGTGCCTCCGCGCCCTTGCATAGATCAGCCCTCGCCGGGCAGCGTGCCCTACACGCTGCACCAAGGCCGGACAGGCGGCGTCACAGGGGGATCCCAACATGGTCAAGCCATCGAACTGCTCCGAAGCAATGGCCAAGTTGAAGGCCAGATCTACCGTTTGAGGACCATTCTCCGCGAGATGTACGGTCAAGTCGGTCCAGATTTTCTCAGAGCCCAAATGCTGCCGCTCCGCCACACAGGTTGAGGAAGAACCCGATGAATGGCTAGGCAACACGAGCCTTTCAGATGGCGCTTGGGCTGGAGGTACCGTGGTATGGCAATGAGGCAGGCAGCACTGTCAATCCTCCGTGGTGCGGTTCTCGCGCACCTCGCGCTGGTACAGCGGCAGCTTGTTGATCGAGCGCGAAATCTCGCCCACGGACAAAGGCACCGGCTTGCGCCGGATGATCGTGCCGTCCTTGCCCATGACGACCATCATGAACCCCCTCGGACGCAAGGATTGCCGGAAGGAAGACCGCGCCGCAGGATCGGTGTCGGTGATCACGATAACGTCGCGATCCACCAGCGGCTCGAGCTGTTCGGTGATGTTTTCCATCTGCTGGATGTATTGCGGGTCGTTCGGACTGTCCGCGAAGACGACGACGGGACGACGCGTCCAGCGCCATTCCCCGAGCGAGGTTCCGACCGCCGGCCGGATGAGGTCGGCTTCGTCCGCATCGGCCTCTTCCTCGGGCGGCGTATGCTGCACGGGTG
>JAABTX010000212.1 GCA_011389655.1 Thioalkalivibrio sp. | reverse complement strand
GGCTGTTCCCCGGAGCGGCTGGCGACATTCCCGGCATGGGCTGGAAGGCCTGGCTGGCCATCGCCGCGGTGGCCTTCGGCGTGGCCGCTGCGCCCTGGTACCAGAAAAGCCGCGACCAAGAGACCCGGCTGATCGACCTGGTACGCGGGGCAGCCATCGTCCTAATCGGCAGCGGGATCACCATCACGTTGCTGGGCATGATCGGCTGGGAGCAGACCACGCTGTATACCCGTGCCTGGGACCTGCGACTGGCTGCCCTGATCGGCATCTTCATCGGTGTGTGGACGGGGTTGACCGGCCTGATCCACTGGATGCGCCTCAAGGGCACCCTGCGGGCCTCGCAACCCGGATCGCGCAATCAGCGCCTGGCCCAGTGGGCGGTGCTGGCGATCATCGTCGTGCTTGGCATCATCGCGGTGCTTTATCCGGACATGGCCACCGCACCGCTGGTGCTGATGATCGTCCTGGCGATCGAATGGGCCGCCCTGGGCGCTCTGCAACAGCCGCACGAGGACCTGTTGCACATCCAGGCGCGGCACGTCGGCTTGATCGGGGTGGCGATCATCACTCTGGGCTACGTGCAGAGCAGCCTGTTGCTGCTGGTGATCGGGGGTCTGGTAGTGGCCGGGTCCATTCACTTCGTCCGCCGCCAGGGCGCCTTCTGCCAGATCTCGCGGCGCACCTTCTATGCCGACGAAACCCAGGAGGCCCGTGTGGCTGACAGCGAGGAAAGCCCGCGCAGCTGATTCCCCGTTTATCGGCGTCAGCAGCCGGGAGTTCCCGCGGCGACTCAGTCGTGGCTGAGGTCGTCGAGCGTGAGTTCGAAGGCGTCGACAAAGTGGCGGCGGAAGTAGTCCACCGCGGGCAGGTCGTCCATTTCCTCGAGCTTCTCGAATAGGAATTCCTCCGCCCGGCGGAATTCCTGGTTGCCGGCGGCACGTTCCTCGATGCACTTGAGGTAGGCCGACAGCGAGTCGGCCGCCTTGACCAGCCGCAGCACGTCCGTGTCGATCCGCTCGCTCTCGATCACGTCGGCGAACGCCTCGCGAATCGATTCGGGCAACAGCCCCACGATCTTGCGCTCGGCATGCGCCTCCAGCGCCTTGTAGGAATCACGGATGTCCTCGCGGAAGTACTTCACCGGCGTGGGCAGATCACCGGTGATGATCTCGGAGGCATCGTGGTATAGAGCCACGCTGACCACCCGCCCCACGTCGTGATCCTCGCCGAATTCCTGGTTGCCGATCACGGCCAGCGCATGGGCGATCATCGCCACCTGCAGACTGTGCTCCTGAACGTTCTCGCTGCGGGTGTTGCGCATCAGGCCCCAGCGGTAGATGTACTTCATCCGCGAGAGGTAGGCGAAGAAGTGACTCTCCCCGGGGGTTTTTTCGGGGTTCTTTTCGGGGCTGTATTCGGAATCGTTCATCGGCTCTCTGTGCTGTGATTTCGGTGTAGGAAGGGGAGCGGCTCGCACCCGAGTCAGGCCCGGGTGCTCGGCACGAATCCGACTTCGCGGAATTCCTCGAACAGGCTGACGGCAAAGCTGTCGGTCATCCCCGAGATCATGTCCGTCAGCAGTTGCGCCTCGCGATAGCGGATCGGCATGGGGTTACCTGGAGACTCGAACACGCGACGGTAATTTTCCGAGATGCGCTGGTAGATGTAACCGGCCAAGGGCGTCGCCCGCGGGCTGGCCGGATCGTCAGGATCCTCCCGCCGGGTGATGGCATACCAGAAGGCATCCATCAGCCCGTGGATCACGGTCAGGCCCGTCAGTTCGACCCGCAACACCGACTTGTGCCGGTAGGCATGCTGCCAGTTGCAGGCCTTCAATGCCGAGAGCAGGGGGCCGGCCTTGGAGGCGGCCACCAGCTCGCGTTCGAAACGTCCCTCGGCCATCGCCGGCAGGGACTCGATGAACACCTCGCCAATGGCCTCCATCAGGGCCCCGATGGCGCGAATGCGGAAGGTCTGCATCGAGATGTCATTGAGCTCGTCCGGAGAGAGCCGTTCACGCCGGTAACCCTGGTGTTCCGAGGCGGCCGCATCGCATACCGCGGCGAGCACCGGATCGTCCGGCGCCTCGTGACGCAGGAAGGCGATGGTATCGGAAAACGACAACAGCCCCTTCTTGACCGCGTCCTCGGCATCCAGCACCGAGTAGGCGATGTCGTCGCAGGCCTCCATGATCCAGGTCAGCGGGTGGCGCTGGCCGGACTGGAGACCGGTGGCGGCCCAGACCTCGTCCATCAGCGCCTGCTCGGACTGGAAATAACCGTGTTTCTTGTGCGTGACCCGACTCGGATCGAGGCAATCGCTGGGCGTCGGATATTTCACCAGTGCCGCCAGCGTCGCCAGGGTGAGGTTCAGGCCGTAGTCGTCATTGATCAGTTGCAGCTTGGTGAGCAGGCGCAGGGTCTGGGCATTGCCCTCGAAACGCAGGAAGTCGGCCTTCATGCCGCCGGTCAGGCCCGGATCGGCATCCAGCACCCCGGCGCGGTTGAGCTCGAACCAGCGGGCGATGGCGTCCTCGCCCTGGTGGCCGAACGGCGGATTGCCCAGATCATGCGCAAGTCCCACCGTCGCCAAGAGGGCGGGGATGTCGCGCAGCGCCTCGGGGAGGCCGGCGGCAACCCTTTGATTGAAGACCAGGTCGATGCCCACCGATCGCGCCAGGTTGGCCACCTCGTGCGAATGGGTCAGCCGGGTGCGCACACTGTCGGAACGATCCAGAGGAAAGACCTGGGTCTTGTCCGCCATGCGCCGCACCGGGGTGGAAAAGAGCACCCGGTCGTAGTCTCGCTCGATCGCCGTGCGCTGTTGGCTGCCCGGCCCCAGAGGAGGCCGACTGCTGCCGGGGCGCCGCCGGTGCGGGTTGAGCCAGCGACGCCAGTGGTTGTCAAGTTCCTGCTGCATGCCTTCCCCTGATGGTTTTTCGTCGGGCGGACGGGCCGGCAAGCGCCCCGCCGTGCTGCTACCATTTACGTCCAAAGATACCCCGTCGAGGCGGTCGTGAACGTCCTTGCCGCACGGCAAAATATCCGATACGACAGGTGAAGCATAACCATATCCCCGTCGCGATTCTCTGGGCGATAGACCGTTATCACGGCGAGCCTTAGCCAGTTATCGGCGGGATCCAACCCCGACCATATTCCTACGAGGCCATACAAACATGAATACGACGATTGGAGTCATCGGTCTGGGCCTGATGGGCTCGGCCATGGCCCGCAGACTGACCGAGGCCGGCCAGTCCGCACTGGGCTATAATCGCAGCCCGCGCGACATCGAAGGTGTCGAGGTCACGAGCTCTCTGGCC
>JAABTX010000211.1 GCA_011389655.1 Thioalkalivibrio sp. | reverse complement strand
GACAGGTCCGCGTTCGGGTGCCGGCCGCTGACCATATCGGCGATCCAGCGCCCGGTTTTCGGCCCACCGGTCAGGCCGACATGCTGATGCCCGAAGGCGGCGAAGACGCCCGAGTCGCCGATCTCGCCCACCAGCGGCAGGCTATCGGGCGTGGAGGGGCGAAAGCCCACCCATTCCTCCGCCGTCTCGAAGGTGAGATCCGGGAAGGCCCATGCCATCCCGCGCCTGATCAGCGCCAGCGGCGCCGGTGAGGGCGTCTTGTCGAGCCCGCCCAGTTCCACCGTGCCGGCGCAGCGCAGGTCCGGCCCCATCGGCGTGGCCACGAACTTGCCGCGGGCGATCATCATGGGCGTCTTCGGTTGCGCCGAGGGGCCGCGCAGGTGCAGGTGATGGCCGCGTTCCACCTCGAGCGGAACCTTCAGGCCCAGCTTCGCCATCAGCGGTTTGGACCATATCCCGGCCGCCAGAACCGCGTGATCGCAGGGCAGCGGTCCCTCTTTGGTTTCCACTTGCGTGATCCGTCCGCCCGACAGGGTGAAATCCGTGACCTCGGCCTGCCGAACGCGGCCGCCCTCGGCCGTCAGCGCATCGGCGAGCGCCTGCATGTAACCGCCGGGATCAAGGATATGGCCATGCCCCGTCGTGCGGGCAAGGCAGCCGACCTGCGGCCCCAGTATCGGCTCAAGCTCGCGGATCGCCGGCCCTTCGATCAGCTCAAGATCGAAGCCGTGATCCCGGCGGTTGGCCCAGCCATAGGCATCCGCCTCGAACCCGGCACGGTCCTCGTAGACGAAGAAGAAGTCACTGGGGGCGACGAAACGTGCCGCCACCGTCCCCCGGGTGAGCGCGCGATGCTGTTCAAGGCTGTCATTGAGCAACGTATGCAGCGCGGCCGACATGTGCGCGACGCCCGCATCGGTGGCATTGCCGAGCAAGCGGGCCAGCCACGGCAGGAGTCGGGGGGCATGCGCCCATTGCATGAAGAGCGGTGCCCGGGGATCGAGCAGATATTTCAGCCCGTTCCAGGCAAGGCCGGGCGTGTTGATCGGCGTCACACCCCATTGCGCAAGCAGACCGGCATTGCCGAACGAGGCCCCTGCCCCGGGGTGATCCTTGTCCACCAGCGTCACATCATGACCGGCGCGCCGCAGCCAGAGCGCGGAACTCAGCCCGACGATACCCGCGCCGATGACGATGATCTTCAATTGTCCTGACATGAAAGCTGCCGCCGTTACGCATGACAGGCTTCACAGGTTTGCGGCGGAAAGACAAGCGACCGCGAGCCCCCGAAGAATTTTCATCCGGGGTTGTCCGGCCCAGAAAATTCGTACGAATTTTCTGGGCGCTTGCCGCCTGCGTGCACGGTCAGCGGGCCACGAATGCGCCTGCTTCACTCCTCCAGGACGGTCCGTGCCGTCATCCGGCCGAGTGTCTTGCCGTCTCGGAGGAGGATCACCTCGCCGGTGTAGCGGCCGGATGCGATCTCGCCTTGCTCGAAGCGGCGCCCGGCCGCGCGGTAGGCCTGCGCCTGGCTCTTGTCGAAGGTCACCTCGTGGCGGAAGAAGACACCGCCCGGTCCGTCGATGCGCATCCGCAACCTGTCTCCTTCGCGCGTGCCGAAGACATGGCCCCACAGCACCAGTGCACCCTCCGCCGTCGCGATACCGGGCTGCGCCGCCCGTCCGACTTTCACGCGCTCGAAGGACGGCACCCCGGACGAAAAGCCTGCCTGCAGCAAGCCGCCCGGGTCATAGGTCAGCGGGTCTTTCCAAAGTTGCCGCGTATCGGACGCATCGCAGCTACCGTTGGGCGAGAGGTCGAACGGGTCCACGACCGCCTCGTCCCTGCGCACCGAAAAGTGCAAATGCGGAAATTCCGTCCGGCCGGACATGCCGACACGGCCCAGCACGGTGCCCGGCTCCACCTGCTGGCCCACCGTGACGGCCACGCTGCCGCGGGCGAGGTGGCAATACTGCGTGACCCAGCCCTCCCCATGCGCAAGGATCACGCCGTTCCCGCAATCCTGGCCCGCCGGATAGGCCGCGTCCGCGCCGTCGAACGCGTCCGCCAGGCCGTCACGCAGCCCCGTTACCTGCCCGGCCGCGGCGGCGCGCACAAGAACCCCGTCCAGCGCATCTCGATGCGACGGTACGGCAAAATCCGTGCCCTTGTGCCCGTCATAGGTCAGGGTGCCGCAGGCATGATCGCGCGCGCCGGGTGTCGGGTCGGCGTCCACGTAGTTCTGGATGTGGCAGGTCTCGCCCAGTCGGCAGTCCATCGGCAGATGCAAGTCAGGCGGCCCGCCGAGGGCCGCCTTTGGAATGAGCAACAGTGCGAATAGCGCTGCGGCGCGCATCACTCCGCCGTGAGCAGGGGCGGCTTCTTGCCGGACAGGCGGGGATGGTCGGGTCCCTCGATCTGCAGATCGAGGTTTCCGTCCTTCATGCCGACGCGCACCAGACCGCCCTTTGCAAGCTTCCCGAAGAGCAGCTCCTCTGCCAGCGGCTTCTTGATATGCTCCTGGATGACACGGCCGAGCGGACGCGCGCCCATCTTGTCGTCATAGCCTTTCTCGGCCAGCCACTCGGCCGCGGGCTTGGTCAGCTCGATGCTGACATTGCGGTCCATGAGCTGTGCCTCGAGCTGGAGAACGAACTTCTCGACCACCTGCAGGATGACCTCCTTGGGCAGCGGACCGAAGCTGATCACCGCGTCGAGCCGGTTGCGGAACTCGGGCGTGAAGGTCCGCTCGATCGCGGCGGTATCCTCGCCCTCGCGCCGGTCCCGGCCGAAGCCGATGGCCGATTTCGCCAGCTCCGTCGCCCCAGCGTTGGAGGTCATGATCAGCACGACATTGCGGAAGTTCACCGTCCGGCCGTTGTGATCGGTGAGATTGCCGTGATCCATAACCTGCAGCAGGATGTTGAACACATCCGGGTGCGCCTTCTCGATCTCGTCGAGCAGCAAGACGCAGTGCGGATGCTGGTCCACCCCGTCGGTGAGCAGCCCCCCCTGATCGAACCCGACATATCCCGGGGGCGCACCGATCAACCGCGAGACGGCGTGCTTTTCCATGTATTCCGACATGTCGAAGCGCAGCAGCTCCACGCCGAGCGTATCCGCCAGCTGGTTGGCCACTTCCGTCTTGCCCACGCCGGTTGGACCGGCGAAGAGATAGTTGCCGATGGGCTTCTCCGGCTCGCGCAGCCCGGCGCGCGACAGCTTGATCGCGCTCGAAAGCGCCTCGATCGCGGTATCCTGCCCGAAGACGACCCGCTTCAAGGCACCCTCGAGGTCTTTCAGCACCTCCGCATCATCCTTGGAGACGTTCTTGGGCGGGATGCGTGCTAT
>JAABTX010000210.1 GCA_011389655.1 Thioalkalivibrio sp. | reverse complement strand
GCGTTCGCGTGCAGGCACGCTCCTACAGCGGGCCGGGGTGGGCGTGTAGGAGCGTGCCTCGCACGCGAATGGGCGTCGGGGTGGCCCCTCGGCCTCCGGCGCGCCTGCGGCGCGTTCGCGTGCAGGCACGCTCCTACAGCGGGCCGGGGTGGGGGTGTAGGAGCGTGCCTGCACGCGAATGGGCGTCGGGTTGGTCTAGCGGCGTCTGGCGCGCCTGCGGCGCGTTCGCGAGCAGGCTCGCTCCTACAGGGGGGCGGGGCGAGGATTTTGGGAGGGACGCCCCCTGGGCGACATTCCCCGGCGCCGGATCGGCGAAAGGCCTCGCCGCCTGCAGGGGCCGTTGCGGGGTGGATGCATTGCCAGCGGGGTTTCACCTTGCTGGAGCTGCTGATCGCGGTGGCGGTGTTCGCAGTGGTCAGCGCGGTGGCCTACGGGGGACTGCAGGCGGTGCTCAACGCCGACAGCCAGACGCGGATGCGCGGCGGAATCCTCGCGGACCTGCAGGTGACACTGGCGGTGCTGGAGCGCGATCTCCGCCAGGTCGCGCCGGTGGAGCGGCGCGACCGCTTCGGCGACCGCCAGCCGGCGCTGCGCTACAGCCCGCTGGCCACCGAGCCGGAACTGGAGCTGGTGCGCGTCGGCAGCGGCGGCATCAACCGGCTGCGCCGGGTCGGCTGGCGGGTCACCGAGGCGGGACTGGAACGCCGCCTCTGGGAGGTGGTGGACGCGGGCGATCAGCGCGAACCGATCGCCCGGGTCTTCCTGGCTGCCCGGGAGACCGCTGAAGGCCGCGAGCCGGTGCTGATGGAGCTGCGTTTCGTGGTGCCCGGCCCCGGCGGCGGGGAGGTGCTCGACAGCTGGCCGCCGCTGCGCCCCACCGACCCACCGCGCGCGCTCCCGGCGCTGGTGGAGATCATCCTCGAGGTGCCCGGCCTGGGCCGGGTGGAGCGCCATCTGGCGCTGCCGGGGGATATATGAAGCGCCGGCAGCGGGGAGTCGCGCTGATCACCGCGCTGCTGGTGGTCGCGCTCGCGGTGACCGCGGCGATCGGCATGAGCGTACGCGACCACACGCAGATCCAGCGCACCACGCTGGTCTTCGAACAGGACCTCGCACGCAGCATCCTGCTCGGCGCCGAGGTGATGGCCCTGCGCCTGCTGGAACAGTGGCCCGACCTGAGCGAACTCCCCTGGGACGACTGCGTGTCGCCGCCGGTGCCGCTGGTGATCGACGGGATCGACCTGATCGCCCGGCTGGAGAACCTGCACTGCCGCTTCAACCTGAACAGCCTCGGCCGGCCCGAGGACCCGCCGGTCGCGGCCTTCGCGGACCTGGTCGCGCGCGCGGGGACCGAGGCGGGCATCGCGGGCTGGCAGGGCGAACAGCTGGCGGCGGCGATACGCGACTGGATGGACCCGGAGACCGACGATCCCGTCTACCGTCTGCGCAAGCCGCCGGAGCGCAGCGGCAACCGGCCCTTCCTGCTCGCCTCGGAGGCCAACCGGGTGCAGGGCATGACCCCGGAGATCTGGGAGGCCATCGCGCCCTACGTGACCGCACGGCCCGGAACGGATAATCTGATCGACCTGGAGCGCGCGCCCGAGGTGGTGCGCGACGCGGTGGCCGCACAGGCCCAGGAGCCGGGGAGCCTGCGCTATTTCCGGCTGTCACTGGTCGCGCGGCTGCCGCAGCGCGATTTCTTCCACTGTGCCGTGCTGGACGCGCCCAACGGCCGCACGGTGGTGCGCGAATTCACGGCCTGCGAGAACCAGACCCGGTGACCAAGTTCCTGATCCATCCCTGTGGCTACCCGACCTGCGCGCGACGGGCCTCGATGCGTTCCGGGGACCTGGCGTGAACTGGTTCGTGCTCGCCCTGCCGGAACCCGACACCACCGCTCCGGAGGGGCCGGTGGAATGGGCACGAATCGGTGCCGCCGGTGTGCTGCAGCGGGGCTCGGCGCCACTGGACATGGTGTCCGACGGCATCCAGCGCGGCGACCGGGTGCTGGTGCTGGTCCCCGGCGAACGGGTGTTGCTGCACCACGTGAGCATTCCGGCGCGTTCGCGCGCGGCGCAGCTGCAGGCCCTGCCCTACGCGCTCGAGGACCGCGTCAGCGAGGATCTCGAGGCCATGCACATCGTGCCCGGGCCGCGCCTTCCCGACGATCAGCTGCTCGCCGCGGTCGTGGCGCGCCGGGACATGGATACCTGGCTGGGCTGGCTGACACAGGCCGGGGTTCGCGCCGATCAGGTGCTGCCGGATACGGCCCTGCTCCCGGAGGCCCCGTCCGGGCGCCTGCAGCTGTACTGGGCCGGCGATCGCTGCCTGGTCGCGGTGCCCGGAGGCCCGCCGCTGGCGCTGTCGCAGGAGGTCCTGCCGTGGTGGCTGCACCAGTGGGACGCGCAGCAGGAACAGCAGGTCGAGGTCGAGTGGCACGGCCCGCCCGAACTCAGCACCCCCGACTTCGGCGAAGACGCGGCGGTCCGGGCTCCGGCCTGGGACGGCGACCTGCTGAGCCTGATCGTGCCGGCAATCCGCCGTCGGCCCGCGCTGAACCTGCTCAGCGGCCCCTATGCGCCGCCCGGCACCACCATCTCGTGGCGGCCCTGGCGCGTGCCGGCGGCGATCGCGGCGGCGCTGGTGCTGCTCTGGGCCGGCTCGCTCTGGATCGAGATCCGGCATCTGGAGGGAGAGACGCGGCAGGTCGAACTGGCGGTCACCGATCTGTTCGAATCCACGCTTCCGGAGACGCGCATGGTCGATCCGGTCGGACAGTTCCGGCAGATGCTGGAAACCGGCACGAACGCGGCCGCCAACGGCGCCGGTCCGGTCGCGGCCCGGCTCGCGCAGGTGGCGCCCGTGCTCGCCGATGAGGCGGTCGAGCTGCGTCAGCTGCGCGCGGAGGGGGAGCGCCTGGAACTCGAACTCGACCTGGAGAGCATCGCCCGGCTCGATGCGCTGCGCGGGCGGGTGCGTGCGGACACCGGCGCGGCGGTGCGCATCCTCTCCGCGGAGTCGGATGAGGACGGCGTGCGGGCGCGGTTGCAGATCGAGGACGACGCCTCGTGAGGACCTGGTGGGAAGGACTCGCGGCGCGGGAGCGGAGAATCGTCGCGGCCGCCGGGGTCTTGCTGCTGCTCGCGGCCGTCTTCCTGCTCGTGGTCGAGCCGGCCCTGGAGCGGCGCGCGGAGCTGCGCGGGCAGCTGCAGCAGCTGGTGAACGAACACGCCTGGATGCAGGCGCAGGCCCCGGCAGTGCGCGAACGCGCCGCGGCACCCGGTGCCACCGTGGCGGCCCGGCCGGGCGGCTCCGCGCTCGGGGTCGTGGACGTATCCGCCCGCGCCGCCG